>JBFIPX010000312.1:0-1640 GCA_041609895.1 Rhodothermales bacterium | reverse complement strand
TGTAGGCAGTTTTTATGGGTAAGGAACGGACGGTGTGCCCGCACTGCGGGGCAATTCAGCGCGATGATGCGGGCGTCTGTGACCTGTGCGGCTCAAGTCTTACTGAAGAAGGGGATCTTGATGCGAAGCGAGAAGGGCCAACAGACGAACCGTTGTCTGAGGCTGCAGCCTCCACCGCAGACAAGGCTTCGAAGAGGCGTAAGTCGGGTCGTTTGGCGGCGCCGGCTAGCAAGAAGCCGGGTAAGGTCGTGATGAAGGCGGGAGGTTTTTGCACCCACTGCGGCTCAGCCTTTCCCGAGGGGGCGCGATTCTGCGGTGCTTGCGGTGAGAAGATCGTCGTGCTCAAGGCTGAATCCCCCGAAACGGACTCGTCAAAGGCCGACGAGGTGGTTGAGAGCGAGGAGACGTCCGACCGTGTGGCTGCGGCCCCCGTCGGTGAACTGCCCTCAGCAGCCGTCCCGGCGCGAGCGGCTACCGACCGCGAGTTGGGCAGACAGGTTCTCATTGTGGTTGGCGCCGGCGTTCTCCTGGTCGTCGGTCTCTTCTTTGTTACGCTAGCGAGCAAGAACAGCGGTGCGGATGTTCCGCCGCCTACTTCGGGCGCCGTCGTCGAGGTTACTCCTGACCCACTTCCTGCGGATCTTGCTGCCACCGCATCCATCCTCGAAGACGAGATCGATCGCTCAACCGGAGAAGACAAGCTCCAGAAGCAGGGTGAGCTGATCGACTTCTACGTGATGCAATCACGCCTCGATCTTGCAGCGCAGGTACAAGATTCGGTTGCGCATAGTACCGGCTCTGAGGTTGATTGGATTCGTGCCGGCAATCTTTACTACGATTGGATGGAGGGTATCGAAGGACCCGCGAAGGGAGCTTTTGCCAAGAAGGCAATCGCCGCCTACCGGCGAGCGCTGGAACTGAATCCTGCTAATCACGATGTCCGTACGGACATGGCAATTGCGTACATGTATGATCCGGACAATGGGATGCAGGCCATCGCGGAGACCAATAAGGTCCTCGAAGAAAACCCGGAACACATCCAGGCGAATTTCAACAAGGGCATCATGCTCCTGCGTATCGGTCGTCACGACGAGGCCGGCGCACAGTTCGAGAAGGTGCAGGCGATTATCGGCGATTCCACGAACCAGATCTATCAAAGAGCGGAAGCGGCACTTCAGGCGGTCGAACAACTACGCGCCGGATAGCCGCATATTTTCGCTACGTCCAATGACGCGCTTCGTCCGGCGGATTGTCCCAATGACCCTCGCCGGTCTGTTGGTTTCCTGCTCGCCTGACAACAACGACAAATCACTCACCGTCTTTGCGGCTGCATCGCTTACGGATGCTTTAAATACCATCGCGGACTCGTTTCGTGTCGAAACCGGGTCATCGGTACGCATCAACGTGGCAGCTTCATCCGTCCTTGCGCGTCAAATGGAGAGTGGCGCACGGGCAGATGTCTTCGTAACCGCGGATCCGTCCTGGGGTGAATACCTTATCGACGAGGGTGTCCTCGTTTCGGGCCGCGAGCTAACGATTACGTCGCACCTCGTGCTGGTTCGACAAGCACGCTTCAACTCTTCAGTGTCTGTGCGGGAGGCGCTAGAATCCTCGCACAGGCTTGCAATCGGAGATCCGGC
>JBFIPX010000311.1:0-2001 GCA_041609895.1 Rhodothermales bacterium | reverse complement strand
TGTCAAAAATCTCGAGTTCCGGTACCACATCCTCCTCTCGCATTCGCTCTGCTAGCGATCGGATCATGTCGGGATCTGTCACCGAAGCCTGGTGCGGGAAATTCAGAGAGCCAAGAGTCAAAGATGCCATTTCGATGTTAAACTCTGCAGCAAGATCGAGCACTGCTGACCTCGACTCATAGGTGTTTTGCGCCCGTCCGCTGGTCGTCACGCATAGAATTAGCTGTTCGTCCGTTCGCTCGCGTACGGCCGCGAGGAGCTCGCGGAATGCCTGCGGTTCATGGGTGGGGCGCTCTGAGCGATCACGCGCATGAATGTGAAAGATCGTTGCTCCAAGGTCGGCACAGCGCGTGACATCGTCTGCGATCTCCTGCGGCGCGATCGGTAAGTACCGGTTATCGGCCCTGGTCGGCACCATGCCGGTCAAGGCCACGTTGATGATCAGCTTATCCGAGCCGTAGAACATCTCACATACCCTGGGGCAAGTTCCTTGAGAACCGCGCGGGCGAACCGACAACGAGCACGTTAGCTTGGACGTCCTTTGTGACTACCGATGATGCTCCGACAGCGGACATGTCTCCAATAGCCACTCGATCGAGGATAACGGCGCCCATCCCGATGTACGCACGATGGCCAATTCTGGCATATCCGCCAATGTTGCTGCCCGGACCGATTGTCGCCAGATCATCGACCGTAACATGGTGACCAATAAGGCAGCCCCTGTTGATAATCGAGTGATTCCCGACCCGACTTCTCGTTCCTATGACCGCGCCCGCGCCAACGAACACGCCCATACCGATTTCTGCGTTAGCTGCGACAACGGCGCTCGGGTGTACAATACTTGTGAACTGTAGCCCTTTGTCGGCTGCCGACTGAATGAAATTGCGTCTCTTCGTTGTTCCGACCGCACATACTCCGCGCACGTCTCGACTCATGTCGGAAACCGCATCAATCCAGACCACCGGCACTCCAAACGGATGTGGACCGCATCGTGTCTTGTCCACCGCCTCGACGAAGGCTTCGATCTCCACTCCAGGCACGTCAGACGCGATACTGGCTGCTTCTTCAGCAAAGCCGCCAGCTCCCAGTATCACGAGTTTCCGCCGCTTCATATCTTGAAATCATTCTTCTCGCAAGCAAATCCGGCATCGTTGGGAGGCATCGAATAGAAAACGTGAGAAAAATCATAGATTGCGATGTTCACGTGCGGTGGCGATCCCTCGAAGACTTGGCGGTGCATCTGGAAGAGCCCTGGAGGTCTCGACTTCTCCAGAAACGGATTGTCCACCCGCACAACGGTTACCCGAATCCTATCGCCACCGCCCGGCGAGACGCATCTCCGCCTGAGGGAGGCAGTCCCGGGTCATCCCCGTCGTTTCTTGCCGAGGATTTGCTGAACCGGTACGACATGGCGCACGCCATTCTCATCGGTGAATCAAGTCAGCTTAACATATCGAACATGGTCAATGCCGACGCGGCGACGGCACTCGCGTCTGCATACAACGATTGGCTGGTGGCGACCTGGCTTTCCTACGACTCCAGACTTCTTGGATCAGCTTTCGTAGCGACACAGGATCCGATCGCGGCTGCTCGGGAGATCGACCGCATTGGTTCTCATCCACGAATCATACAGATAGCTCTTGGATCGGGAGCGCGAATGCCGTACGGCCAACGATTCTTCTATCCAATCTTCGAGGCGGCCGAGCGAAACGATCTCGCGATTGCGATCCATCCGTTTACGGAAGGCTCTCTGATCGCAAATCCTCCAACGGCAGCGGGCTATCCTTCTCATTATATCGAATACCATACTTGCATCACTGGCAGCATTCAGGCTCATCTTGCCAGTCTTGTGTTTGAAGGGGTCTTCGAACGCTTCCCCCAGCTGCGTGTAGTAATCGTAGAGGCGGGCGTTGCATGGATTCCGCCCTTCGTTTGGCGGATGGATCGAGAGTGGAAATCGCTGAGAATTGAAGTACCGTGGGTCAAGCGAAGGCCGTCTCA
>JBFIPX010000310.1:0-2003 GCA_041609895.1 Rhodothermales bacterium | reverse complement strand
GCCAAGCGTCTTGACGCCGACCTGGCCGTGGTTGACAAGCGGCGGCCCCGGCAAAACGAGGCCGAAGTCATGAACATCATTGGCGATGTCGCAGGAATGAACGTCCTGCTCATCGATGATATCATTGACACGGCGGGAACGCTCACGAGTAGTGCCAGGGCACTTCGAAAGGCCGGTGCTATGGATATCATGGCGGCATGTACGCACGCGCTGCTTTCGGGACCGGCGTACGAGCGTATCGAGAGCTCCGAGATCAGTCGCGTCGTGGTGACCGATACGGTCCCCCTGAAGCGACCCTCGGATCGTATCGAGGTCGTCAGCGTGGCCGACATCTTCGCGGATGCAATTAGCCGCATCTCGCGCGATGCCTCGGTTTCAACCCTGTTTGTACAGTAACCACAGCAGATCGTCAGCATCACCTAAGCTCAACGAAAAATGAACACGGTAAAGATTGAAGCGCAGCCGAGAGAGTCGGGGAAGAAGGCGGTTCGTGCGGTCAGACGCGCGGGTAGCGTTCCCTGCGTCATCTATGGCCACGATGCTGATACGGTCAGCTTTCAGGTAGCCGGAAACGACTTGAACAGTCTTGTTTTCACGGACGAGCGGTATCGCGTGGAAGTGAACGTCGGAGGCGAGACGTATGACTGCATTCTTAAGGACGTCGCGTTTCATCCTCTGCTCAATAAGCCCATCCACGCTGATTTTCAGCTCCTCCGTGCGGGCGAGAAGATCCAGCTGTCGGTGCCTGTTCAGTTCGTCGGCAAATCGAAGGGTCAGAAAGAAGGAGCAGATGTCCAGTTCCTTATTCACGAGGTAGAGATCGAGGCCCTTCCCAAAGACATTCCGGACCACCTCTCCGTTGACATTACGAGCCTGGATATCGGAGACACCATCCACGTATCCGACCTCAGTTTTGAGGGCATAGAGTTTGTGACGCCGGGAGCGCAGTCGGTGGTCACTTGCTTCGTTAGAAAGATCGAGGAGGAGCCGGTCGCGGAAGCCGTCGAAGGTGTCGAGGGCGAGCTGGGAGTTGGCGAGGAAGGAGAGGCTGCAGAGGGCGAAGACAAGTCCGAGGACAAGTCGGAAGACTAATGTCTGGCGAGACGGGATTACTTGCTCGTCTACGAGAGTTTTTTTCAGCCCGGCCGGATCCAATGCCTTCCAATCTGCGACTCTTGGTGGGACTGGGCAATCCCGGTCCGGAGTACGAGCGGACACGGCATAACGTCGGTTTCCTCGCGGCGGATATGGTAGCAGCACGCTGCCGAGTGGCGTTCGACACGCATAAGGCCAATGCGGTGTGGGGCGCGGGATCGTGGCGAGGTCGCAAACTGGTCGTCGCGAAGCCAACCTCGTTCATGAATCGAAGCGGTAAATCTGTGTCCGCGTTGATGCGACAGCTTGGTGTTAGTCCCGCCGATATCCTCGTGTTTGTCGACGACATCCATCTTTCGCCTGGAGACGTCCGGATTCGAAGCAAGGGAGGCTCAGGAGGTCACAACGGAATTGACGATATCATTGAGGCGATCGGCACTCAAGATTTTCCGCGACTCAGAATCGGAATCGGGAGCGATTTTGGACGTGGAGGCCAGTCCGACTACGTGCTGTCAGAATTTGATGCCGATGAGCAGCCTTTGATTGACGAGGCCGTGACCAGTGCGGCGGAAGCCGGACTGTGTTTTGTAAGCGACGGTATTGCTACTGCGATGAACCGATTCAACCGTCGAACCACGCCCGATTAGAAAAATGCGTTAAGCACTGTCAATTTGGCGCCACTGGTCGATATTTTTCGTTATCTGTCTGGTGCTCGGTATGGCGGGCCGTCGGTTGACGTCTGGACAAAGTAAGGCCTCGGTGCAAGCGGGGCTTTTTTGTTTGCGCTCGCCCGTCCCACCGTGGGATGGATAGCATGATTTTTTCGCCCTGTCGCCTGCAAATCTCCAGAGGTCTGGTACAACGTAAATGGACAGCACACTCATACTATATCTGGTTCCGGTGTCCGG
>JBFIPX010000309.1:0-2066 GCA_041609895.1 Rhodothermales bacterium | reverse complement strand
CGCAAGGAAGATGCCGGTGGGTACATTCAGACGGATTCTATGAGGAGATCCGGGATGTGGGACTGGGAGGCGCAGATTGACGGGCAGAGTGTTCGCGGACGCTACTCTTCTTCGTAGTAGAAGTCGTCGTCCGCGGTGGGGAAGTCCGGCCATACTTCCTCTATACTTTCGTACGGCTCGCCGTCGTCTTCCATCGCCTGCAGGTTCTCGACCACTTCGAATGGCGACCCGGTTCGCTCTGCGTAATCAATCAACTCCTCCTTCGTGGCCGGCCAAGGGGCGTCTTCCAGGTAGGATGCTAGTTCGAGTGTCCAGTACATAATGTATGATTCGGTTGGCTATTGCCGCGCGTTTTGACAAAACGCTTGCCGATGGTCGGGACTATATGGGCTCAACGCATAAAATGCAAGCGCCAAACCAATCTCTCGACCCTCAGGCGACGTGATAGATCGAGATATAAAGAATGGGTTCCCGCCGAAGACGGAAACCCATCGAAAAACAGGTCCAGAAGGGCACTAATCCAGTGAAACTTCACCCTTTTGTGATTCTGCGAGAAGCTTCTCGTATTGTGCCGGCGTCATGCTCGGAGCAAAGAAGTAGATCGGGTTGTAGGATTTGCCGCTCTCGTCGCGCACCTCGTAGTGAAGATGTGGCGCTTTGGACAAGCCCGTATTTCCGCTGAATCCAATCACGTCGCCGCGTTTCACGCGTCGCCCACGCTTGATCCCATCCGGAACGTCAGACAGGTGGGCAAACGTGGACACGTAGCCGACGCTGGGATGAGCAATACGAACGTAGCGACCGAGGCCACCTCCTCTTCCAACCTCTTTCACGATTCCGTCACCCGGCGTCACGACATCGGAGCCCTCGTGCACAAGGATGTCGACTCCGCGATGCGGGCGGACGATCTTCAGGATCGGATGGCGACGCATGCCGTACCCCGATACGACTGGCCCGTCAGCGGGTAGAATGGCTGGTATCTCCTCCAGTTGGCGCTTGTGCTCTTCCGCTACGATCGACAACTGGCTGTAGCTGACCGTTTGGAGGGCGATCTGTCGCTCAAGCTGGTCGATCGATTGTGACGATTCTCGTAGAAGGTCTGCTGTCTGCTTGCTGAACGCCGAGAACTCCTCGTACGGATCCGCTCCACCTACACCGACCTGCCTAACGTCGGAAGAGATCGGGTCCAGTTGTAGCAACTCCCGATACAGCTCCTGATCCGACTGCGCAAGGATGGTCAGCTCCTGCTGGATGTTATCCATCCGGCTGCTCACGGACGTGAGATGCTGTCGCAGCGCCTCGTTCTCCGCACGGAGCGCCAATTCCTGAGGCGTGTTGAAAAGTCGATCGAGACCCAGAGTAAAGACACTGGCGAGAAAGAGTGCGAGCAGGGCAAACGCTGTATACTTAAAGACTCGCTCCTTCGTACTCAGTTCGAGTTCGACAAAAGCACACGAGTCGGGATCGTAGTAATAGCGTTTGCCTTTATGCATTTCTCTGGATTCGGTCGAGCGCGTCCGGGTCCCGTTGGGCGACGGCTGAGTGGTGTCTCCCGGACTCAAGCGGTACTTCAGATTTGTAGCCTTGCGAGGCACCTCCGGCGGATCCGCCAGACTCTGCCACCTCATGATCCGTCAACTGTGGTGCCAAGATGAGAATTCGATCGACAAATATAGATTTTGGACGAGCGGCAGTCAACCGCGTGGCGAGCGGCAAAGCGGTGATGGTGGCACTACCAGAAGTGGAGATGAACGTCATGCACATGGGGCCAGTACGCTACATCCTTAGCGAATTGACGATAACAGGCTACTGAGGGATAAAAGCTCCTTGCAACCGTTCGCGGTTGCGCACAGCACACCCTTGAGCTATCGGTTAGTCAGGCTAGATAATTAAATAGATTTTGACGATTCGACGTGCCAGGAACTGGTCCTGCGACGCTGTAATAATCGGCTTGGATATCGACTCACTGGCGAGTTATGCCTTCAGTCGACGTGCTCTTCCCTCGCCGCTACCCGGTCCGCGGATCTCGAGACATCGTGCGCATCCGGGCGCTGCGTCAGAAATCG
>JBFIPX010000308.1:0-2092 GCA_041609895.1 Rhodothermales bacterium | reverse complement strand
GCCTGTCGTTCGGAGCCTGATTTGCCTGACTACTCCGATCGAAACCAACGTCTTATCGTCGCGGCATGCCCATATTTGTGACCATCGTTTTGGACGGAGTCGGCATCGGCGCACAGCCCGATGCAGCATTGTTTGGAGACGCAGGCTCCGATACGCTAGGGCATATCTGCGAGGCATTTTCGCCACGACTCGACAATCTGGAACGACTTGGGCTCGGCGCGATCAAACCGTTGACTGGAATCCGTTCTGCTGATCGTCCGGAGGCTGACTTTGGGATGATGACAGAGGTCTCAGCCGGAAAAGACAGCACGACGGGACACTGGGAGCTGGCCGGGATCGTACTGGATAAAGCCTTTCCGACCTATCCGGACGGGTTCCCGGAGACTCTCGTCGCCTCATACCTGGAGGCTACCGGGTTTAGAGGCGTTCTGGCCAACCAAGCCGCATCCGGCACCGAGATCATCGCGCGGCACGGCGACGAACATCGCGAAACCGGCTTCCCGATCATCTATACCTCGGCCGACAGTGTGTTTCAGGTGGCCGCGCACGTTGACACTGTACCGCTCGATAGACTCTATGAAACGTGCCGGATTGCTCGTGAGGAGGTGTTGATAGAAGACCATGCAGTTGGTCGGGTGATCGCAAGACCTTTTGCCGGCGAAAGCGGTCATTACAAGAGGATTTCCGAATCGCGTAAGGACTTTTCGCTTCCACCGCCGTTTCCACCCGTCCAGGCTTTCTTGCGGAATGCTCACGTCCGGACGATCGCTGTTGGAAAGATCGGCGACCTTTTCGCCGGTGTCGGCTTCGACGACGTCAGAAAGACACACTCGAACGCGGAGGGAGTTCAGGCGACCCTGGAAGCCATTCGGGACGCAGCGGCATCTGAGGGGCCGACTTTTGTCTGGACGAATCTTGTGGATTTCGACCAGGAGTACGGGCACCGCAACGACCCGGAGGGTTTTGCCCGGGCACTGGAGGAGTTCGATGCTGCGCTTCCCACACTCGAGGCCGCTCTGCCACTCGATTCGGTATTGGTTATTACCGCCGATCACGGCAATGACCCAACTTTCCCGGGTACAGACCATTGCCGAGAATACGTCCCGCTCCTGGTTCGATCCGCCGGCAGTGGGTCCTATCTCGGAGTCCGGACGACGTTCGCAGACCACGCAGCCTCAGTTGCAGACTACTTCGAAGTCGAAACCAGCCTTGCCGGGACATCATTCCTGACCAGCTCGGCGTAACCGATTGTCGTCTCGCGGCGTACTATTTCAAGAGTACCACGGACTTGACCGTCGCGAAGCTCTCACCGCGAACACGGAACAGGTAGACCCCGCTGGGCAGCAGTCCTCCCTCGAAGCGAAACTGATGCTGTACGCCTGCGGCCAGCAGGCCGTCATGGATAGTTGCGACCTGCCGTCCTATCGCATTATAGACCCGAATCGCAACATCCTGCGGATCGTCAAGAGCAAGCGTAAAGAAGGTAGCCGGGTTGAAGGGATTCGGTGCTGGGGGGGTAATCGTGAACCCATCGCTTGACGGTGCCTCGGGTATCGTCGGCTCTCCACGTACGTCGAAATAGGCAATGTTGTAGAGAGCGTCGGGCTCGTAGGTCCCGTCACCCTTGAAGGGAAACTCCTGCTCGAAGTCAATCGTGGCAGCCCCTTCATTCAGGCCATAGATCAGATTCTCAGACGCGTCGAAGACGATGAAGCGAATCTGCTCACCGATTGTCAAGCCATCCTTCGCCGGCGTCATTTCGTCGTCGCCCCAAACGGACACTGCGACGGTTTCGCCCTGCCAGACGGCCTTACCTACACAGGTGCCCTCACTGTCTAGCGCTACGACCTCGTCGCCCGGCTCGAGCGTAAGGCCATTCACGGTCGGGGAGATTTCCGCTCGCAAAAAGATGCTGGCGTTCTGGCCTGTGCGTACGGCGCAGTCAACAAATGGCGACTTTGCCAAGGCACCGGTGCTGATGGCCACGGCCAAAAGCAGACCGGAAAGTGATCGAGAGACCATATGTACACTTCAGCTACGTTTGGGTGGAAGCGGACTCTATTTGAGTTCGCCTGTCAGCGTAGCGATACGG
>JBFIPX010000307.1:0-2117 GCA_041609895.1 Rhodothermales bacterium | reverse complement strand
TACACCTTCTCTCCTCCAGGCAACGCGCGCCGGACGATCGGTGGAAAATACGTGACAGTCTGGAAGCTGCAGGATGACGGGTCATGGAGGATACTCGTCGACGTGAGCGTGCCTGGCGGACAGTAGCGTCGTTGACATTCATCTTGCGGCTACGTGATACGCCGACGGATGAATAGCGGCTTGCGCGCGAGCTGGGCCGGCTTCAGCCGGATGAGGCGAGCGCGCGGTCGATATCCTCGATTACGTCGGCCACGGCCTCTAATCCGACTGAAATCCGGATCATGCCGGGAAGGACGCCAACAGCCTGTCGCTCCTCGTCCGTGAGCGAACTGTGAGTCGTGCTAGCCGGGTGCGTCGCTATCGTCCTGGTATCACCCAGATTCGCGGAGTGTGAAACGAGTTCGAGGCTGTCCAAAAAACGAGAGCCTCTATCCACGCCACCCTTCACGACAAACGTGACTATGCCACCGCCCATGCACATCTGGCGCCGCGCCAGGTCATATTGGGGGTGCGATGGAAGATGGGGGTACCTCACAAACGCAACTTCCGGGTGAGACTCGAGATGCTTCGCTAGCGCAAGAGCCCGCTCTGAGTGCGCCTCCACCCGAACACCCAACGTTTCCAGACTGCGGCTGAACATCCACGCGTTAAAAGGCGACAATGCCGGGCCGGTATGCCGTGCGAAAAGCCGAATCTCCTCAATGAGAGGTTTCTTGCCGAGAACTACGCCCCCGATGCCCCTGCCGTGACCGTCAATGTATTTCGTCGCTGAATGCATCACCAGGTCCGCACCGAGGGCGTAAGGCACCTGGATGATTGGCGTGGCAAAGACATTATCTACCAACAGGATGATATCGTGCTCCTTGCAGAACGCTGAAAGCCGTTCGATGTCGATGACATCGAGCGCCGGGTTTGACGGGCTCTCGATAACGCAGATCCGCGTGGACGGCATCACCAATTCCTCCAGTAGTTCGGGACGCGCTATATCGAAATAAGAGTGCTCGATGCCCCACCGGGGTAGAATGCGGGTAAGTATCTGATGCGTCGACCCAAAAACGGAGCGGGCGGCGAGAACGTGGTCGCCTGAATTCAAAAGAGCACCCAGCGGCGTGAAGATCGCCGACATACCGGAGGCCAACGCCACGCCGTCCGGCGTTCCCTCGAGTACGCACATCCGTTCCACAAACTCGTCCACTGAGGGATTGCCATATCGAGAGTAGATATTACCTTCCTCATCACCGGCAAAAAGAGCTCGCGCATGTTCGGCGGAGTCGAAGAGAAAGCTCGACGTCAGGAAAATTGGCTGAGCATGTTCCCGTTGGTCGCCGCCGGAGACCTGCGTACGAATGACCTTCGTCATTACATCCTTGTCACGCGGTCGCTTGCTCATTTGACTTCGACAGCTACTCGAGGGCTTCGCCGTTTACGGTACACGAATAGGTAATCTTGGTCTTGTGCTCGAGCGACTTGACGACTGAACAGTATTTCTCGTGGCTGAGCCGGACGGCCCGAAGCACCTTCGAGGGGTCAAGGTTGCCCGTGAGTTCATAATGCGTATGGATCTCCGAGTAGGGCGTCGCACCCTGATTGGGCGGGCGTTCCCCGGCTACGCGCATGCGAAATGACTCAATCTGCTGGCGCCCCTTCGTCAGTATCATGACGATGTCGATTCCGCTGCACCCTCCCAGACCGAAAAGCAGACATTCCATCGGGCCAACTCCCACGGGATCGCCATCGCGGTCGCCAACGCTATCCACGTTGATCTCACCCCCGCGCGAGTTGAAACCGCGGAAATGATAGGTTGAATCCACTCGCTCCAGCGTTACCTCGGTCATCGATTCCTCCGATCGGTTTGTGCCTGCGCAATCGAACGAAGATACATCAGCGCGGCTAGCCTCCGCTGCCCACGCGTTCACCGCCGAAGTTCCCGACCTGTAGCCGACACTTTCGCATTGATCGGTGCCCATTGAGGCGAGGCTACACCGCGATCGTTGGGAGATGGCCGGGTGAGCGTGTGTCCGTACGCGGCCCGTCGACGGAAAGCTTCGGCCGGTCGCTAAAGAGCATGCGATGGGGATTCGCCAGGGCCAATAGCACTCCTGCTCGCACTTCGGCGC
>JBFIPX010000306.1:0-2221 GCA_041609895.1 Rhodothermales bacterium | reverse complement strand
AGAAGACACCACAGTCCGTACCAGTGATGCGCCGTAGCGTAGTTCGGATTCAGCTCCATCGCTCGGAAGAATGCTTGCTCCGCGTCCGGCCGATTCCACTCGTACGAGGCTAGTACAGTGGCCAGCGATGTGTGCGCTTCGGCCAGTGACTCGTCGGCTGCTATGGCAGCCTTCGCCTCTGTTTTGGCTCGCGGCATGGCGTCGTTGGGCATCTCGGCGCCTTGCACCGCAAGTAGAACGAGTGCATCTGCAATGCCGGCGTGGGGTTGTGCAAAACCTGGATCCTGGGCAATAGCCTCCTCGCAGAACGCAATGGCCTTTCGCAGGTCGGGCACGGTTCGCTTGTTCATGTGAAAGCGGGCCTGCAGGTAAAGCTGGTACGCCTCCATGTCTTCGGTCGTCCGCTTGGCCAGCGTTTCCGGTACGCCGTCAGCAAAGCTGACTTTCAGTTTCTCCAGGACGGTATGTGCTATCTCGTCCTGAATTTCAAAAATGTCGTCCAGCTCACCGTCATACTTCTCGGACCACAGCTGAAGCCCGTCGGAGACGCCGGTCAACCGGGTCGTAATCCGTACGCGCGATGCGGCCTTTCGCAAACTGCCCTCGAGAACGTGCGTCGCGTTCAGTTTCGAGCCGAGCTCAGGAAGCTCGACCTCCTTACCCTTGAACGCGAACGTCGATGTCCGTGAAACGACGCGCCACTGGTCTACCTGTGACAGCGCGTCGATTAATTCCTCCGTGATCCCGTCGCAGAAATACTCCTGGTCTTTTTCGCGGCTCATGTCCGAGAAAGGCAGGACGGCTATAGTGGTTTCTGCCTCTGCGGTGGACGAACCGACGCTGCCGGGCGCTGCAGTGATTACCCCGTGTTGCGATGACTTAAGATCCGCAATGACATCGTCCATGGAGGCATACCGATCATCCGGATCTTTTGCGAGCGCGCGTCGCAGGATCGGCGAGTAAAGAGCGTCGGTTTCGACGGTCCCGCCGAGAGGCTTTGGTTCCTCGTTGAAGATGGCGTACATGACAGACTGCTCGTAAGCGCCCGGAAACGGCATGCGGCCGGTCAACATCTCATACAGGACGACTCCATACGCCCAGATGTCGGTGCGATGATCAACGTGCTCTCCTCGAGCCTGCTCCGGCGACATGTAGGCAACCGTTCCCATCGACATGCCCATCGTCGTCACCATCGTCCCCCCTTCCATCTTGGCCAGACCGAAATCCAAAATCTTCGCCCGGCCGTCCGGCAGGACCATGATGTTGGCGCTCTTGATGTCTCGGTGGACAATGCCTTTCGCGTGCGCCGCTGCCAATCCCTCCGCGATCTCAATCGCGAGATCGGACACCCGTTCGGGGTCTACCGCTTCGTTATCTACAAGCGACTTCAGGCTCTCCCCTTCCACCAGCTCCATCACGATGTACGTGTCGTCGCCATCCTCGCCGATTCCGTGGATGGTCGCGATGTTGGGATGATTCAACGCAGCCGCGGCCCGTGCCTCCGTCACAAAGCGCTCGCGGACCTCATCGGTGATCATGGGTCCGGAATGCAGGAATTTGATCGCCACGTCTCTTCCCAGCTTCGTGTCCTTCGCGCGGTACACGACACCCATTCCGCCTTCGCCGAGTTGGTCGACAATCTGGTAGTGAGAAACGGTGCGTCCCAGCATGGGAAAAACGACGCGATTGGGTGTGTTACGGCAATGTAATCATTCGCCAAAATCTTCCCCCGATCTTACGAATTTAGTTGCGTTTAACCCGTCTTTTTGGTATTCAGAATGATTCGATGCGCGCATGGCGAGGGTTCTTGAATTGCCAGTATTATCGAATGAGTGCACCTTCTCATTCGCGCGTACCAGATGGCGCTCACCCGCTACTGATCGAAATTCAAACTATTCAGAACACGCCATGAAATCTTTCAGTTCACTACCAAGCCTCTTTGTCCTTGGTGTCATCGTCACGCTATCCGGTTGTGATACGTATCAAGCCCCCACAACTGTCGGTTCTGATGCGACTCTTGTTGGTGGCGAAACACCCGACGGTTCTCGGCTACACAAGTCGGACTTTTCTGATACCGCCACGTTTGATGATGGTATCACCGTCTTCTTCGACACCGCGCAACTTGATGGCACGAACACGGAGTTGTGTTGGGTAGTATCGGTCGATGAAGCCTCGTCGACCGAAGTGACGCAGTTCGCGTTCGAGAATGTCCCGTCGCTTT
>JBFIPX010000305.1:0-2233 GCA_041609895.1 Rhodothermales bacterium | reverse complement strand
GCAGCCACAAAGGCCGGAGCGGTAGGAACGTGGAAAAAGGTTCGGGCAGCGGCTATCGGAATCGGTTTTGTCTATTCCCTTTATCTCGTGTACATCCAGTACTTCCAGCTGGGCCAATTCTGCCGACTTTGTCTGATTTCGGCTTCGATCGTAGCGATCCTGTTCTTGCTGACCGTGTACGATTGGACATCGTCTCTGAAGGTCAAATCGGGTCCGAAGCCGCGTCCTCTTGGCAGGTTCTCGGCGCTTACCGTTGCGACAATCGTTCTCGCCGGTGCTGACGTCATGTATTTTCGGAGTCTGCCGGAGGCAGAAGTGCAGCCGGCGCAGGCGACTGATTTGCCGGCGAATGCGGACGGAGTCGGGGAGTGCATATACGACCCGGAAAAGCCGGCGGTTGAGAACTACCGCGACATGGTCAGTTTCAGCGATCCGAGTCGCGGCTCGCCGGAGGCACCCGTGACCGTGATAGAGTTCTTTGATCCGAATTGCCCGCACTGCGCAACGCTGCACCCGGTGATGGATGCAGTGGTAGAGGAGTACGGTGACAAGGCATGGGTCGTGTGGCGCCCATTCGTCCTCTGGCAATTCTCCATTCCACAGGTCGAGGTGCTTTACATCGCCGCTCAGGAAGGCAAGTTTTTTGAGATGTTGGAGGAGCAGTTTGCGCGTCAGAGACAGGGCGGAATTCCGTTGGACGAGCTCGTGGAGGTCGCCCACAACATAGGGATGGATGGCCCCCTTACCCGCACCCGGCTCGAGCGCGGACTCTATCGAAACATCATCATGCGGCAGCGACAGAATGCGATCGATGCAGGCGTGAGTTCGGTTCCGGCGATTATGATTAACGGCCGTTTTGTACACCGATCCTCGCGCTCGGTCCAATGCCTCGGCACACTAATCGAAGCGGCGGGCGCTTAGACAACCCATCAGCTGCTGCGCTTCCAGCCTTAGGCTGCCCGCTTACCGTCGGTCTTGGTGAACGTTCGGCAAACAACTGGCCGGGCAGAGCTTGTTGGATGCGCGGGACAACGGTGGTCACACTGCCAAAGCAATAGACATGTCGCGACAACAAGGAGCTGGCGGGCGGGCAAGCGATCATAGCCGTCGAACACACTTCAGGGGACGGAACTGTGCGATAATGTGATGAAGGACGCGATCCTCTTGGGAGGCATCTTTATATTCTTCGCCACCCCGGTTCAGCCGCGCCGCCGACGCTAAAGAACTGAACAAAGTAGCAGACTGCACACCTCCGGAACCAAGTACTGTGACACTCATGACGCCCCCGGCAGCTCCCAGCGCAACCTCCATCGCCGAGCTGTCTATCAATACGATTCGCTTCCTTTCAATCGACGCAGTTCAGAAGGCCAACAGCGGGCATCCAGGACTTCCCATGGGTGCCGCCCCGATGGCATACGTGCTGTGGAAATATTTCCTGAAGCACAATCCACAGAACCCGGAATGGGCCGACCGCGATCGGTTTGTGTTGTCAGCCGGCCACGGTTCGATGCTTCTCTACGCGCTGCTGCATCTGACTGGCTACGACTTGACGCTTGACGATCTCAAGCAATTTCGCCAGTTGAAGAGCCGCACACCGGGTCACCCGGAAAACTTCATGACGCCCGGCGTCGAAACAACGACCGGGCCGCTAGGGCAAGGCTTTGCAAATGGAGTCGGAATGGCGATCGCGGAGAAGATCCTCTCCACACGATTCAATCGGCCAGGCTTCAAAATCGTCGACCACCATACGTACGGGATCGTCTCCGATGGTGATCTGATGGAGGGTGTGTCGCATGAGGCTGCTTCGCTCGCGGGTCATCACGGATTAGGTAAGCTGATTTACCTCTATGACGACAACAACATTTCCATCGATGGTTCGACCAACCTCGCGTTCACAGAGGACGTGCCGATGCGGTTCGAGGGCTACGGCTGGCACGTCGTTCAGGTGGCCGATGGCAACGATACCGAGGCCATCGCCGAGGCATTGTTGGCAGCGAAGGCAGAAACGGATCGGCCCTCTCTGGTTGTGGTGAAGACGATTATCGGCTTTGGAAGTCCTAACCTGGCTAATACTGCCAAAGTCCACGGATCCCCTCTCGGTGAGGACGAGGTCACGCTCACTAAGCGAAACCTCGGTTGGCCGGAGGACATGTCGTTCTTCGTCCCGGAAGATGTTAGCGATCACATGGCGGAAGCCGTTGACGACGGAGCGCTTCTCGAGCAGGATTGGCTG
>JBFIPX010000304.1:0-2236 GCA_041609895.1 Rhodothermales bacterium | reverse complement strand
TGCAGCGCACTGGATGATGGACTTGTATCTCGGAAAGGAGACGGCGGAACAGCTGCTTGTTGCGGCCGCTGAAGCGGAGTAAGCTCGGCAATTTGTCTGCCCTTTCGAATACCATCCTGTCAGCCACAACTTCACGTTCGATAAGTGGCGGCGAATGCCAAAGTCAAGGCACCGGCTACGTATCGAAGCATGGTTTGACCCCGAATTCGTGCAGATCGCTTGGGAAGGTACCGGTCGTCAAACCGGCGCTACCTCGAACTCGACAGGCGTCAGCCATCCATGTGGATCTTCGCCTCGATGGATGACTCTGAAGTATGCCTCCTGGAGTTCCGCGGTCACTGGTCCGCGCATCCCACTGCCAATCTTATGGTGATCGACGGATCGGATTGGCGTGATCTCGGCTGCGGTACCCGTGAAAAACAATTCATCTGCAAGATATAGTGCCTCTCGAGGTAGCAAACATTCTTCCACCTCGTAACCACGTTCTCGGGCCAGCTGAATCACGGAGTCTCGGGTGATGCCGGGAAGTATGCTGAGGCTTCCGGGCGGGGTCATAATCCTACCGTCCTTTACGAGGAAGAGATTTTCACCACTGCCTTCCGCCAGGTAGCCGTCGACCGAAAGCATGATGCCCTCCGTAAATCCTGAAAGGACGGCGTCCATCTTGGCGAGGCCGGCGTTGATATAGTTTCCTCCAGCCTTCGCGAGAGACGGAAATGTGTTCGGTGCCATTCTATTCCACGATGAGACGTGTACATCCACGCCGCTCTCCAACGCTTCAGCGCCAAGGTATGCACCCCACTCCCATACGGCGATTACCGTTTCGACCGGGTTCTTCAGGGGATTGACCCCCATGGCTCCGTGTCCTCTGAAGACAACCGGACGGATATAGCACGACTCGAGTCTCGACCTGACGATAGTCTCCGTCACTGCCGCTTCGAGTTCGTCCAGGGAATACGGGATCTCCATGCGGTAGATCTTGCCCGAATCTATGAGCCGCCGCATATGCTCGCGCAGGCGAAAAATGCCCGAGCCTCGGTCCGTCTTATAGCATCGAATACCTTCAAAAACAGACGTCCCGTAGTGGATTACGTGAGAAAGGACGTGAACGGTGGCTTTCTCAAACGGGACCAGCTTGCCGTTGAACCAAACGTCGTGCTTCATATCAAACGTGATGAAATGCATCGAAACAGCTTCGGTCGTGAGAGTACGGCAGCAGGCGGAAAAGGTTCTTTTTGAGTCGTTCCGATGGTGCCGGTCAGCGGCCGCGACAATCGATCGCCGAGTAGAGCACGGAATCGAATCCGCTGCCACGCTCGGGATGAAACCAGCGAGCCGCCCGGATATTGCTACGGTCAGACACCCTTCCAGGCGTAGTAGGCGATGGTGTATAGGATCTTTGCGGAAGCTTTCAGAGTTCCGGAAACGGTTCCGGTAATTTTTGAGATGCCAATCCTTCGCCGGTAGGAAACAGGAACTTCAACACATCGCAGCCCCGACCGCAGCGCTTTTATTTGCATTTCGATCGTCCATCCAAATGTCTTATCGGACATGCGAAGCGCGTCGAGCGCACTTAGCCGAATCGCACGGAATGGCCCAAGATCAGTGAATCGCCCTCCCCACAGCAATCGCATCAACAGGCAGGCGATTCGGTTTCCAAGCAGCGCCTGTGGAAGCATCGCGCCGGGCTCGCGATCGCCGAGGATTCTCGATCCAATCACAAGGTCCGCCTCATCATCCTTGATGGGCTGAACAAGGTGATCCATTTCGTCGGGGTGATCACTGTAATCGCCGTCGAGGAAAACGATCACGTCAGGGCTCTTGGATTTGGCATAGTCGATCCCTCTAAGGCATGCCCATCCATAACCCTTCTTCTCCTCTCGCAGAACGGTCGCACCGGCGCTCTCAGCGTGAGCCGCCGTCTCGTCCGTCGATCCGTTGTTGACGACGACAACCTCGTTGACGAGTCCCGGCGGAATGTCGGCTACGACCTGGCCGATTGATTTGCCCTCGTTGAACGCAGGGATTATGACGATGATATTCAATCTTTAAACTATGTCGGCAGGAAACGCTGAGTAGAAGCCGACGATGTGGAGCGGCTGGTAAATCGGTACCCCGTCAACCATGGACAGGTTCTGCGTCGGAGTGCCGCAGCGGACGTACAGCTGTCCTCCCTGCTCGGCCGCAGTCTTTATCCGCGGGATCGAGACGAGGTAGGTGGCAGGGTCCGCTGATA
>JBFIPX010000303.1:0-2307 GCA_041609895.1 Rhodothermales bacterium | reverse complement strand
CGGTTCTTCTGCTTCCTTTGCCGTATCCGGGAGTTACGTGCATCCGCTCATTGAAATGGATCTTCTTTTCGGAGATCGGCCTCCCGGTAGGTTGACCGGACAGGTCGACGAAGACAGGCGGCGAATCGATGGGTCTCTGGCAGCGCCGGGCGTCGCGGGTACCGTATCTCTTCAAAAGGAGTAGTAGCAAGCTGGCGGCTTCGCGTCGCGTACGCTTCCATACTCAGCAATCCCGCACCGAGCCTACCTGAAGGTGCAAAAAACAACGCGTCGAGGAACCGGAGCATTGCCACGCGTTGCATCGCTTACACCCGGTGATCCGAATGACCTTCCCGTACGTTGACTACAAAGTGCTTGCAATAACGGCTATTGCCGCGTGCATTTCATTAGCAGGTTGCGCGTCCTCGGACAACACCCGGCCGCAAAAAGCCGACAACGACGTGCAGGTCAACGTAGGCTATGGAACGCAAAGCGAAGGCGATGTCAGCGGTTCCGTGGTGACCTTGGACGCCGACAGCCTTCAACGATCCAGGCCCGCCGCCACAGTCGCCGAAATGCTTCGCGGCCGCGTAAGCGGCGTTCGCGTAACCGAGGAAGGCGGCGGCCTGAAGATTCGCATCCGCGGACGCACATCTATTTATGGTAGCTCAGACCCCCTGTACGTCGTCGACGACGTTCCCATCGAACCCGACCCGGGCGGCGTCATCTCGTTCCTCAACCCCAACGACATCGAATCGATCACCGTACTCAAGGACGCATCCGCCACGGCAATCTACGGAGCACGAGGGGCCAACGGCGTCATCCTCATCAAGACCAAGCGGTAGAACAAGACGAAGGCGGGCCGGAAGACCCACCTTCGCTCCTGGCACTACCCTCCTCTTCGTCAGCCCATCTGCGATTACCTTTGATCGAACGGCACAGTCAGGTGGAGCCCGACAGCCACTCCGGTAATCTCTCTTAGCTGATCGTCCAGCGGAACATGGACCTGCACACCCGGCCGGACAGGCCCGGCATCGGCTGTCAGAGTGATACCCATATGTTCAAGGGTTCGATTGTCCACGTCGCTTTCGGAGACCCACGTCCTCGCGAATAAACCGATAGCGCCGCTGACGCGCTCATACGTGTACCAGATTTGGCCACCATACGATAGAAAGGTCTCACCGTTGTCAGCAAACTCGGAATCCCCCGAATAGATGCTGAACACGGGTCCGAAACGAGCTCGTAGCACCAGACCGCTCGACTCCTCCGGTCGATACTGGAGATTTGCGAATCCCGCGATGCACCACTGATCGATCGCGTATGCGTCGATGCGGGCGTAGTCGCCGGCAAGCCCGCTTACAATCCCTGTGTCGTCGTCACCAACCACCGGAAAGCGGACTCCAAGTTCGCCGAAGAACAGCTCCGATGACGTGCGCGCCTCAATACCCAGATACGGATTGCCCAGTGAAACGGTGTTATCGATATCCGAGTCGCTGACGTCAAAGTATGACAGAGGGACGTCCGCTACGATGAGCATATTGTCGGTAAGCGGAAACCTCACATTCAGGTTTAGGGCCGATGAGAAGAAAAGTGGATCGCGTACGAAGTCGTCCTTGAAGAAGGGTTTGATCGCCTCGACGGACACCGTTGCTTCGTGATCCGGCTGCAGCCACAGCGACTGTGCCGCACTCACCGGCGCCATCAGCGCGAGGATACAGATAGCCAAGGCGGCCGCACATGTCTTGTAGAAAGAGATCATGACTACTGCCTCTGAACAATGATTAAGAATGAGTAACAAACGAAGCGGCGCGGCAGGCCCCTCAGCAAGAAGTGGATTAGAGTCATTCGATATCGATCGTTCGGAAGCCCCGCCGCGTCGATTCGAAGCCATGACTGTGATTGGAATGTCGCTGCAGCCGCACGAGAAACCCCTCGGGGCAAGCTACTCCGCGATTGGCAGGACAACTGCGCATCTCGTGCGGTCGAATCCCGGGTGACTGTAAGGGTTGTGTAAAACAAATAGCCTTTTTCCGCCCATAGGGCGCATTTTGGCCTTTTTTCGTATCCTTCGAACTCGACTTTAGCACCGCACCCGCCGCGGAAACGCCTCCGATCAACTTCTCGAGCCTTATGCCCGAATTCCAGCTACACGCCCTCGACTTTCTGATGGTCGCTCTCTATGTCGTGTTCATCGTTTGGATGGGCTTCTATGTAGCGAAGCGGACCGAAACCACGGACGACTACTTCCTGGCAGGGCGATCTCTCACATGGTGGTTGATTGGCTTCTCGCTGTTTGCCTCCAACGTATCGTCGAGCACGCTGATCGGT
>JBFIPX010000302.1:0-2312 GCA_041609895.1 Rhodothermales bacterium | reverse complement strand
TGCATATGAGTCGTATCGTCAGCGGATCGGCAGTCTCCTTCTGAGCTCCAAGGCGGATCCGCTTCGCGCCTTTCAGGACACAGTGGCAGTAACCATGGCGCAGAATCATCCGCGGCGCCAGCCATTCTCCGAGGAGACGCTCCAGCAAATGGATCTTCAAGAGTCGTTCAGGATCTATCGTGATCGGTTCGCGGATACAGACGACTTCTCCTACTTCATCGTCGGCGCTTTCGACCCGGACACCATCCGTCCGTTGATCGAACGCTACCTCTCAAGCCTGCCCGCGACGTCGAGAGAAGAGACGTGGAGGGACGTGGGCGTTCGTCCCCCGCAAGGTCAGATCGAGAAGCAAGTCTTCCGGGGGTTGGAGCCGCGCAGCCAGGTGTACATTTCGTATACGGGTGATGCGGAATGGACAAACAGAGGTAGGCGCGTGCTTGGGGTACTTGACAACGTTCTTTCGATTCGGCTCAGGGAAGTACTCCGAGAGGATCTCGGCGGCACCTACGGCGTGCGTGTCAATTCCCAGCTGCAACGCCGGCCGAACGAGGCGTTCGAGTTTAATATCTCCTTCGGGTGTGATCCGGAGCGTGTGGAAGAACTCACGAATCGTGTCTATTCGGTTATCGACAGCCTGCGGTCGGAGGGGACATCAACTACGAACCTCGAGAAGACGCGCGAAACGTGGACTGCTTCTCACCAGGTGGGACTTGAACAGAACGGCTCATGGCTTTCGTGGCTGCAGTACTACGAGCAGAACGACTTGGACTTCAGCGAGATACCCGTGGGTCTAATCGAGTTTCTGGATAGTGTGACGCTGGATGAGATTCGAGAGGCAGCAAACAAATATCTGGACGATTCCAACCGCGTTCGAATTGTTCTCTATCCCGAAGAGTGGGAAGCCGAGTCCGGAGGGTGACGAGGACGAATTGCTGCATGCTGTGTCGGCGAACGGATAGTGCCGGGACGCAATGCTTCGCTTTGGGCTTCCGACTCTCGGTTGATTGTGGCAGACAGCCAGGCAGGATGGTGAGGCTTTCAAGGAAACACATGAAGAGGGCATTCCTGTACGAACAATCAGGTAGTGTTCAATAAGCTGCGTAGTTCCCTCATGGTTTCTCTCACGAATCCGGGTCCACGCGACGCACTCGTGGTCGTTGACCTTCAGAAGGACTTTCTGCCGGGAGGAAGTCTGGCGGTTCCTGATGGCGATCGCGTTATTCCTGTTGTCAATGAACTGATCGAATCGTTCAGTCTGGCGGATCGTCCCGTTTTTGCGACGCGAGACTGGCATCCCTCAAATCACTGTTCTTTCTCGGAGCAGGGGGGAACATGGCCCGCGCATTGCGTCGAGGACACCAAGGGTGCGGAGTTTGCGGACGATGCTAGAATCGACGGCAACGTGACGATTGTCTCGAAAGCCACAGATCGGGATATCGAGTCATACTCTGGATTCCACAACACGGACCTTGCCAACCAGCTACGCACCTTGGGGATTGAACGAGTAGTAGTAGTCGGTCTCGCAACGGACTACTGCGTCTTGCATACGGTGCTCGACGCCTTGGATGAAGGCTTCGACGTAACTGTGGTTGAAGCCGGAATTGCGGCAGTCGAAGTTGAGGCTGGAGACGGCCAAAGAGCGATCGAGCGCATGCGGTCGTCCGGCGCCGACGTGGTGACAAGTCTTGGTGTAGCATGACAGATCCGGGTCGTTCGGCGTTGCTGACAGATCTGTACCAACTTACCATGCTGCAAGGTTACCACGACCGCGGCATGGAGGATGAAGCTACCTTCGAGTTCTTCGTCCGGAAACTCCCGAAGACGCGCAACTACCTCGTTTCGGCAGGGCTGGAGCAGGCAATCTCATTTCTGGAATCTTTTCGGTTCGACGATGCCGACATAGACTATCTGTCCGCTACGGGGCACTTCTCAGACGCCTTTCTTGGCTACCTTTCGGCAATGCGCTTCACAGGAGACGTTTGGGCGATGCCGGAAGGAACCATCTTTTTTCCGGACGAGCCCGTCCTGAGAATCTCTGCGCCGCTACCGCAGGCACAGGTCGTTGAGACACGACTGATCAACCTGCTCCAGTTCCAGACCCTGATCGCGTCGAAGGCGGCGCGGGTGCGATCAGAGGCAGGCGATGCCTTGCTTGTCGACTTTGGGCTGCGACGGGCGCATGGCGCCGAAGCTGGGCTTCTTGCGGCGCGGGCCTCCTATCTTGCCGGGTTCTCCGGTACTTCGACGGTGCTCGCTGGTAAGGAGTTTGGAGTTCCCATCTTTGGGACGATGGCGCACTCTTACATCCAGGC
>JBFIPX010000301.1:0-2420 GCA_041609895.1 Rhodothermales bacterium | reverse complement strand
TGGACAGCTGCGGTGGTCACCAAGCTCTGGCGCGATGCTTGAGGAGGTCAGGAACGAAGGTGCGCGATTTCAGTCGGTCGAGTTCACAACTGCGTCTGCGGCTTCCTCCGTCTCGTAGAACGTTCCCGTTCGGAGTTCCTGCACAATCCGATCTGCGTCGTAGACGTCGTCCAACGATTCGATGATGGCTCGAGCGTCAACGGACACGGTTCGGCCGCGCTCATTACGAAACAGATACTCGTTCGGCAGCGCCTCGATGTTGCTGTCGAACGCAAGCCCGACGACTTCAAGGTCACGATTCAAGACGGGCGAGCCCGAGCTGCCACCCGAGATGTCGTTCGTAGACACAAAGTTCATCGGCGTGCTAAGGTCGACGTTCTGGTTCAGTTCGAGCCATCTATTCGGCAACGCCCACTCCTCGCGGCCCATGTGGGCGTAGTGTCTTTCAAGCAGTCCGAAAAGTGTGGTAAATGCGGGTGCAACCGTACCGTTGTATGAGTAGCCGGCGACGACGCCATCCGAAATGCGCGGCGAGAACGTCGCGTCCGGGGGGATGGACTTGCCGTAGATCGCGAACTGCGCTCGAGCAAGCTTCGCATTCAGGTTTTCCTCTGTCGAGGCGAAACTGGAGAGTTGCTGACCGAGACTGAGGTACGCCGGAGCAAGCGCTTCAATGAGTTTTACCGTTGCGTCGGTACTCGACAGGTAGCCGGAATCGAGCAGGCCCGCAAACCCGGCCGAATCGACAAGTGCCGACTTCGTCACCACTTCCGCCGCCACACTATCGGGGGTCCGACCGTTCAGGATACCGCGGACAATCGGGTGTCTGGAACCGAGGTGTTTCTCCAGTTCGCCGAGGCGGGCGGCGATGAACGCCTTCTCGACGGCCGCGGGCCAATCCTCCACCTTTAGTCCGTCATCCCGGAACTTCTTCACCTGCTCGGCAGGTGCTCCGCGGATCTTCAGAAAGTCATGCAGGAATCCGTAGAGTGCACGGAGGATAATGTGGGACTCGAGCACATCGGCGCCGAAATACGTAAACGCAGCTGACTGAGTGGCCACAGCCTCTTTCGCCTTCTGCATCGCAGCGATGTCCTTGACTACTCCACCGTAAAGCCTCTTTAGGGAGTCGTTGGCACTGACGCGTGCCATCAATGCCTCCTGCCAGGCTTGCTTTCTTGCGATCAGGATCGGATCCCTCAGCCCGGTCAGCTGCCCTTCCCACGACTTGATCGAGTTTTTTAGAGTGAAGTAGGTGTTTCGGAGATCGTGCTTCTCCGCGGCCTTCGGATCCTTTCGAATGAATGCGTCGAGTACAGACGCCCGTTTTTTGAATAGCTCGATCTGCGCCGGCAATGCATAATCGCGCTCGAACTTGAGCTGATCGATCGTGCTCAGCCTGCTCGTCGACGCCGGACTCCCGATAACGAAAACGAGATCCCCCTCGTCGGCACCGTCAAAAGACCATTCAAAATAGTCGGCAGTCTTCAGCGGCAGACCGTCCGCCCCGTAGACGCGGAAGAATGCGTAATCGAGGTTGTGTCGTGGATACGTGAAATTGTCCGGGTCGCCACCGAAGAAGCCGATCTGCAATTCGGGCGACATCACCAGTCTCACATCGTCGAAGCGACGAAACGTATAGGCTGAGTACTGTCCACCGTGATAGAGAGAGATGACTTGAACCGTGAGCGTTGAATCCTTGGCCTTCGCGGCATTTGTCATCCGCTTCTGTATGCGCTCGGCTTGATCCTGCCTCGCCTGCGACTGTCCCTCGTCACCGAAGACACCTTTTAGTGCGGAGTAGACGTCGTCCGTGACATCCTCGATTGAGACCAGCTGTTCGACGTAGAGGTCTTTGACCTTACGTTCGTCCTCGAAATGTCGTGCATAGAAACCCTCATCGAGCAGCGCTTCGTCCCTGTCGCTAACGCCTGAAACACTCTGGCGGCCGCAGTGATGGTTGGTGGCCACGAGCCCGTTCGGCGACACGAAGGAGGCCGAGCAGTACGTCGCGAACCGCAACGCGCCTAGCCGGGCTTTTTCAAACCATTCTGGAGATGCGGTAAAATCATAGGCCTCCGCGAAGTAGTCAGTGGGCGGGTTGTCGAACGTCCACATCTTGCCCATGTCGAATCGGCCGGGAGTAACTTCCGGCCGTTGGGGTTCTTCGACCTCCGCCACTGTAACCGTGTCTGCTGTGACGGCCACTGGTTCGGTCTTGGTTGGCCGTTCGGTAATGACAGCCGTATCACGGGCGGTGGTACACCCGACAACCAGAAGAAGCGCTAGAGGGGCCGATCGGAGAAAATGAGGTCTCATTGATGGGAAATGGCTGGGCTGCAGCAGAAATGAAGAACAAACAGTACCCGAAGGATGGATGGATGTTGCGGGAAGATTTTGCGATGAGGTGACCGAGGCGC
>JBFIPX010000300.1:0-2432 GCA_041609895.1 Rhodothermales bacterium | reverse complement strand
TCGACAGACCACCAATACAACTCATCGTTGGCCCGATGCTCCTCAAAAGCTCCCACGCGTTGCCTGCGCAGGGAGGCGTCCGGTTCCTCTCTCAGATCGAGAGAGTAAAAGACCATCACGCTGTCCTCCGCGACGCCCACTACGATTATAACCTGACCCGGATCGGTCGGAAGTTCACGGTGCGGAACCCCGCTGAAATCCAGTAGCCGTTCGTCCGGCAGCGGATGCGTTTCCAATGCGATGTAGAGAGGTTTTCCGACCCGATCGGAATATGCAAGCTCTCCTGCCGCGTGCCTGATGGTGCCATCAGCGCCATAGGCCGACGTTCGATAATCCATCACGGCAACGTCGTCGACGACATCGATAATGTGCTCGCTAACAGGCTTCACCGCTCCATTCCATTCCACCGAGACAGGTTTTCCGGAGTACTCGCTTCGGGCATCGTACCAAAAGGGAATGTCTGCGCCCACAGCAAGCCCTGCGTCATGTGCCCGCATCGTCATTGCTTCCAACAACGAAAGTAATCCGCTCAGCATCCGACCTTGGGAGGGGCCATGAAATCCCGGCATGAGATAGGGTTCGATGTCGTAACGGACGCCCACAAATTGCGCACTCGGTTCGACCGACGCATTGTATTCGATCACGTTTTGTACGGTCGAGAGTACTCCATCGTGGTATTCCGGAAGCGCATAGTAGGCGTAACCGTCGAGAGCGTACGCCCGAAAACCGCGACGAGCAAGCTCGCGCACCAGTACCTCCATGCGATCGCGATCAAAGTCGATTTCGCCTTTCATGGGCTGCCCTGCGCCCTGGTGAGGCAGCTGCAGGTAAACCGTAGTCACTTTCTCTTCGTCCAGGAAGCTCAATACGGAATCGCGCAGCGTTTCTCGGCTTTGCAGTTCCTCGGTATTCCAGATCCACGTCGCGAATTCGACTGGTGACGGTTCGGGAGATCGGGTTTGCTCAAGTGTAGCGCCGGATTCCCGGCCTCGCGAGAGCGTCATCGAGCGGACAGACATCTGAGTATGACCACTGGAAACCTGCTCAAAGACAATAGACGCCATCAGGCTCTTGTTTAATCGCGAAGGCAGAGTGTCTATATGAATCGAGATCCTCTCCCATCCGTCGTGGCGTTTGTCAACAACGAACTCATCCAGGTCACCGACCACGATGGCGTCTTCTCGCGCCTCCCATTGAGCATCTGCCATCTTGATGAGAAAGGCCGCGCCCGGTGAAGCACGCTTGACGAAAAACTCGAGTCTGGAGAAGCTCCGGACGTCAAGATATTCACGCTGTGCCAGCGGTAGGCTAAAGTCGAAAAGATGAATCCACATGCCACAGAAGCCCTCATCACCGCGGAATCCCGAAAACGACAACGCTCTTGAGGAATCCGACAACGTCTTGATCGCGAGACGCGCCGACGATGGGTCCCGATGGAACACATTGAAGTATCCCCCCAAGCGATTTCGGTTGTCATGGTCGAAGTCGGAAATCTTGAGCGACGGCACGTGGTCAGGCGGCGTGTAAGACCTGTACTCTGTGAGCGAGTCGGCAACAGCCTCGGCGGCGAGATAGTACGTCGTGAGCCGCGGCCCGTCGTCCTCGTAGATCACAGCCATCTGCCCCGCCCGGATGGCTTGAGCGCTTTCTATCTGCCAGTCCTCAAGTGACACCGTGACCGGACCCATCCACCCGGCGATCTCCTGCGCACGAGATTCCGCGCTAACGCAGCCCGCGAAGGCAGCAAGTACCGCGACTGCTACGACGGCGAATCTGGGCCCGAAATGAGAAGGCACGGACATCGAACTAATTGGTAGAGGACGTTAGCTCCTGGACGCACTGATTATCGGCTAGCCTTCCCTTATTCCTTATGGTGTCACCCCGGGCGGCCCGTTTTTGCTAGTTGAAGCAATCTCACTCTGCCCTCTGCGATCAACCGAGACTCGCCGTTGCGGACAACCACTGAAGACTTGGAATCAGAATCGGCACAAGCCGTACAGGTCTCGAGATACTCGTCGGCGTCCTGTGCGGCGGTCATGGCGATGGCTCTTGCCTTTTCAGGCGCCCACAGATCCCAGGTCAACTCGAGTGCATCTGCGATCAGGGGGGCGTTGGGGCTGCTTCGTGCGACGAGCACACCGATGAAGTGAACGGCGACCCTCTTTTCTGCGAGACTGGTTAGGCCTGGTCGGACCGGGCGTGTAAGACGCTCCAGCATGATCGACGAACCAATCTGATCTACGAACCATGCCTCGGCCTCCGACACGTCCGGCGCCGTCATAATCTCGATGACCCGCTGCTGTTTTGCGTACCAGCTACGGGCCGATTTCAGCGCAGCGCGAATGTCGTCAACCCGATCCATTACGGAGTCCAGCAGGTCAAGTCGAGCTGAAACGGCGGCCGGATGATGGCCTTTGTAGGATCCCGACCCC
>JBFIPX010000299.1:0-2477 GCA_041609895.1 Rhodothermales bacterium | reverse complement strand
TCTTGTCCTTTTCCGGCACAACCTTCTCCAGAACGTTGTCGATCAAGCCGTACTTCTTCGACTCCTCGGAACTCAGCCAGTAGTCGCGGTCCGAGTCGCGTTCGATTTCTTCCATCGACCTGCCGGTGTGGTGCGCCAGAATCTCGTGCAAGCGGTGTTTCGTCTTGAGAATCTCCTGTGCCTGAATCTGGATATCGGAAGCCTGTCCCTGAGCGCCACCGAGAGGCTGGTGAATCATGATCCGGGAATTGGGCAGCGCCGCCCGCTTCGTCTTCGCACCAGCCGCCAGCAAGACTGCACCCATCGAGGCCGCAAGACCCACGCAAATCGTCGCAACCGGGCTCGCGATATACTGCATGGTGTCATAGATGGCCAGGCCCGCGTAAACCCCGCCGCCCGGCGAGTTCACATACAGGTTGATATCTCTCTCGGGGTCCTCGCTCGCAAGAAACAGGAGCTGCGCAACAATCAGGTTGGCTACCTGGTCGTTCACCGGAGTGCCGAGCATCACGATGCGCTCCTTCAGAAGGCGGCTGAAAATATCGTAAGCCCGCTCTCCCCTGGTCGTCTGTTCAACGACCATAGGAACGAGGCCATTCATCGGCGTATCTCCGAGGCCACCGCCATAAATGTCGCTGGGAATCGACGTAATACTCTTGGTAAACTTTACGAAGTCGTCAACCATTGTAGTGATCCGTTTCGGTGGGACGGGAGTCGGGAACGCTTGTCGGATACCGGATCGCGGCGGCGCATGTTCCGGAATCGCCAGGCGGGCGAATGTTACTTCTTTTTGTTCTTCTTCGCTTCTTTCTTGGCCTCCTTTTCGATCTCCTTCGCCTCTTTCTTTGCTTCCTTTTCTATCTCTTTCTCAAAGGCCGTACGATCTTTTTCGACCACCTTGAAGGTATCTGAAAGGAAATCGATAACTTTTTCCGTCAGCAGACGCTGGTCGAGGCGTTCCTGCAGCCCTGAAACCGAACTGTAGTACTGCTTTAGCAGATCCGCCGTAACGTCGCCGTCGGTAGCCGACTTCTCGAAGAAGGCGTCCCGATCCGCGTCGGTCACGGTGAGCTTCTCATCCTCCACGATACGATCCTTGACGAGCATCCATCGCGCCTGGTGGGCTGCATCCTCGCGCCGAGCGCTGCGGTACGCCTCCTCGTCGAAATCCTCTGGAAGTCCCCCCTCGTGATTCTTTTTCAGGTCCTCGACGAAAGCATCCAGATACATCTCGATTACCGATTCGGGGATCTCGATCTTATTGTGTTCGACAATCTTCTCGACCACTTTGGTCTCAAACATTTCGCGCGATCGCTGCTTCCAGCTTGACTCGAGCTGGGTCCGGATCTCGGCCTTCAATTCATCCAGGGTTTCGACCTTGCCCTTCGTTACGGCCACAGCAAGTTCATCGTCGATCTCTGGAAGCACCTTCCGTTTGATTTCCTTGACGGCAATCTGATAGACTGTTGCTACGTCATGCGGATCGTCTTCCGACGCCGACATTGTCACGCGTACCGACGCTCCCGCGCGAGCGCCGAGCAACTGCTGTCGGAATTCGGGCCGAAGCCGTTCGTCCCCGAGATAAAACGTTGCGTCTTCACGCTTCTCACCGATCAGGGTGGCGCCGGACGCGGGGTCCAACTTCTGCAAATCGACTACGACAAAATCATCCTCGCCCACCGCCTCATCATCGACAGGAACGAGTTCGGCGGCGGACTCACGCAGGTGTTCGATCTCGTGATCTATTTCCTCTGAGGTAACCTCATGAACGAGTTTTGAGATCGACTCCCGCTTCGGATACTTCACCTCGAACGTTGGCCGGACACCAAAGCGAATAACCGCCCGCAGATCTCCGTCCATCTCATAGTCCAGTACGGTGATCTTGGGCTGACCCAGAATCTGGTGCTCGCCCGGTTCCATCACCGCATCTTCGTACGTCTTTTGAATCGAGCGCTCCGCAACGCCGAATGCCAACTCCCGACCATACATTTTCTTGACGAGCGAGAGCGGCACTTTGCCCTTGCGAAATCCCTTCAGGACCGTCCGTGACCGCTGCGCGCGCAGCTGATTCAGGAAGTCCTCTTTCAGGTCATCGGCCGAGGCGTTGATCTCAAGCTCGAATTCGACCGGTGTAACCTTGTTGATAGACGTCTGCATGTTGTATCTGCTTCATAGGTAGCCGCTGCCTGAATGGACCGATGGCGGCAGCAAATCGCGAACGAGTAAGACCCTTTTTGTCGTCAAATGTCTCGGCTACCTTCTTTTTTCACAGAGGAGCCGCGGGTCACGACCCTACTATAACAGCGACATTGTCGCCTGCGGTATCGGGATCAGATATTGATTCTCGAGCACGTCCTCGTGCACGCCGAACTGACCGGTGCCTCGGAAGTCGACGGCAACATAGTGACCGACCACCTGCTTCACCTCGCCGATGCCGTAGTACACCGGCGACGGACCGTAGTACACCAGCTGCCCTT
>JBFIPX010000298.1:0-2533 GCA_041609895.1 Rhodothermales bacterium | reverse complement strand
TTGCCCGGCTTCTTCATCGACGCGTCGGGTGGATGGGAAAGTCGTCAGCTTCGGGTCAACTTGTCCCACACGTTCGGGAACACGCAGGTGAAAAAGGTGCGGCAGCGCGAGACGAGCGCAGAAGACGAAGCCAGTCGTGTGGAGTAGGCCCTGGTCGGAGCTGATTGGGCATCCAATCAAGAATGAATGCCAACCGTGGACTTAGAATGACATCGGATAGAATGAGTGGATCGATAGAAGAAGATAAGGCACTTCCGGTAGGTGTCGGCGTTGCGCTCGGTGCCGGTATCGGTGCCGCTCTTGGTGTCGCCATGGGGAATGTCGCGGTCGGGGTGGGCGTGGGCATCGCTCTCGGAGTCGCGATCGGAGCGGGTATCCAGCAGCGTCGGAAGAACTAGCCCCGGTACGGGAGTCTCGTCGAATCGATATCGGTAGTGATCATCTTATATTTCGATGTCGCAAATGCCCGTCTCTAATTCAGGCACTCTGATATGCAGTTGACCTCCATCAGTCGAGCCAACCTCAAGTTCCTCAAGGAACTCGCCGCCAACAACGATCGCGATTGGTTCAACGCCAACAAGGACCGCTACGAAGCCGCGCATGCGAACACGATCGCATTTGCGGACTCGGTGCTGGCTCTTCTCAGGAAGCACGACGACATTGAGACTGTTTCAGGCAAGAAGAGCCTGATGAGAATCTACAGGGATGTCCGCTTTTCGAAGGACAAGTCACCCTACAAGACGTGGTGGTCCGGGAGCTTCTCGCGCGCGACCGACAGGCTGCGAGGTGGATATTATTTCTCGATCCGGCCAGGAGAGTCATACGTTGGTGGGGGCTTTTACAAACCGGCGTCGGACGATCTGCGCCATATTCGCAAGCAGATTGCGGCGGACGCCGATCCGCTTCGAAAGATTCTGAAATCGAAGTCGTTCCGCGACGCGTTTGGCGAGTTGCTAGGCGAGAAGGTCAAGACGGCCCCGAAGGGATTCTCGAAAGACGATCCAGCCATCGACTTGCTGCAACACAAGTCGCTTTATGCCATGCGCACCTTTAAAGACAGCGAAGTCACGGCGGCATCCTTTCCGATGGAGGTCGACAAAACGTTCAGGCGGCTCAGGCCCTTCTTCGATTACATGAGCGAGATACTGACGACCGACTTGAATGGCAGGCCACTGGTTTAGACTTCGATTGGCAGCCGCGGTCTGTGTCTCTCTTATCCGATTACATTTCCAGCGCCGCCACGGCATAGTCACGCAGTGATCACCGTTACGTCCCGGTCTTCGAGGTCGCGAACCGTCGAGTCAAGAACATTTGTGTCGGTGATGACTGTGTCAATCTTGTCAACGTCGCAAATGTGACTGAAACCGCACAGTCCGAACTTTGTAGAGTCGGTCACGACGATCGTTTGCCGTGCTGAGGCGATCATGTGCTGGTTGAGGCTGGATTCAAGGACGTTCGTAGTTGTGAGGCCGCGCTCAATGTCGAAGCCGTCCACGCCGAGGAATAGCTTGCTGCAGGAATGTTGACGCATCATGCTTTCTGCGTTAGGTCCTCCAACTGAAGTGGATGTGAGCCTGACGATGCCGCCGAGCATGAAGACCTCGACATTCGGAAGGTGCAGGAGCTCTATAGCAACGTTCATCGCGCCGGCGATGACGGTCAGGTCGGACTTCCCGTGCAGGTGCTTCGCGACCTGAATCACTGTCGTCCCCGAAGCGAGGATTAGGGAATCATGCTCCTCGACCAGTTCTGCGGCCGCTCTTCCGATTCGTCTCTTTTCTTCTGCTTGCTGTTTGGCCTTTTCCGAAACCGGGCGATCGTAGACGCGATGGTTAGTCGGGGTGGCGCCGCCATGGGTTCGGAACAACAGGCTCCGCTGTTCGAGGTGGCGGAGGTCGCGCCGAACCGTAGCCTCCGACACCTTCATGTCGCGACTGAGGTTTGCCACTGTCACATACCCCTGTAAGTCCAGGAGCTTCAGGATCTGACTGTGGCGCTCGGCTGCGCTTCGCATCGGCCTTTCCTTACTAACCTGCGGTACCGTTGGAGGAATGAAGAAGGGGCACCGGCACGAGCAAAAACGATCAAAAGTAAAGACTTCAGCCATAAAAAGCCAACTAAGCATGATCGATTTTGATCAAATCCTGCTTGAATGGCGAATACTCTTGACTGCAATTGATCGACACTCTATAATCTCGATAATCTCAGAAAAGCACGCGATGGCCGGTGAATGTCCCTTAGTTTGCTTGCGATTACCCCGTGCCCGAGTAGCTCCACTTCGGAGCCATTTGTTTACCGATTATTCAAGTGCCGAGCCGGCAGGCCGCAATTTTGAATTCGCCGCCACGCAGAGAGTCAAGTGTGGGCCGTTTAGCGGCAGGCGCCGCATCGGGTCTCCTCGTCTGCGTTGCGTTTTCGTTGATGGTCCAGATCGCGTCGGGTGCCGCCCCGTCGGGTAAGATCTCGGGCACCGTTTTAGATGCAGCGACGGGTGCGCCGCTACCGGGCGCCACGGTGCGGGTCGACGGCACGC
>JBFIPX010000297.1:0-2737 GCA_041609895.1 Rhodothermales bacterium | reverse complement strand
CCGCGTCCGGGTTGTACCTCTACAGAGCGGCTGTGGACGGTACGGTGAAAACACGAACGATGACGCTGATCAAATAGATCGCATGTCGGACGTGTGAGATGGGGCTCCGCAGCAGCGCATCCTGCGGGGCCCCTTTTTTATGTGGTTGATGCACGGCTGGCGGTGCAAGTCAAACGCTCTGCCAGCAGGATCACCTGCTCGTCGCTATTATGCCCTGATTGCCGAAGTCGTCTATTTTGATCCCCCAGAAAGGGGGAATACGGGGTCCCGTCCCTCCACCGCGATGCATCCAACGCATCAGGCAATCTTCCGGGACCTTGGGATCCCCGCGACCCGTTCGTCAAAAATCAAAACACGGGCCGGATAAATTCGCCGCCGCCGGACGTATCATCGCGGCAATGTCCCAGAAGAACATATTTCGATTGCAATGAGCGACCGGCCATCCGACGGTAAATCGGCACCCAACTTCATCAGATCTATCATCGAGAAGGATATCGCTGATGACAAGTACGAGGGACGTGTCGCTACACGATTTCCGCCGGAGCCAAACGGCTATCTGCACATCGGACACGCGAAGTCCATCTGCCTGAACTTTGGCCTTGCAACCGACTTCGACGGTACCTGCCACCTGCGTTTCGACGACACCAACCCCGAGACGGAGGACCCGGAATACGTCGAGGCCATCAAAAATGACGTGCGCTGGCTGGGGTACGATTGGGATGACAAGCTTTTTCACGCCTCTGACTACTTCGAAACCCTGTACGAACGCGCCGAGCATCTGATAGAGACCGGCAAGGCATACGTCGACAGCCAGACCGACGAGGCGATTCGGCTGACCCGCGGCAGCGTCACGGAGCCCGGAACAAACAGTCCGTTTCGGACGAGATCGGCCAAAGAAAATCTCGATTTGTTTCGGCGTATGCGCTCGGGAGAGTTTAAAGACGGCGAGCATGTGTTGCGAGCGAAGATCGACATGACTTCGCCGAACATGAAGATGCGTGACCCGCTGCTATATCGCATCCGACACGCCCATCACTATCGGACGGGAGACGAGTGGTGCATATATCCCATGTACGACTTCGCGCACCCGCTCTCAGATGCAATCGAGAATATCACACACTCGATCTGTACGCTCGAGTTTGAGAATAATCGGGAACTGTACGACTGGGTGCTCGACAATGCATGGGACACCCCGAGACCATACCAGTATGAGTTCAATCGACTCAACCTCGATTACACGGTAATGAGCAAGCGGAAGCTGCTGGAGCTGGTGGATCAGGGTAGTGTCGAAGGATGGGACGACCCCCGGCTACCCACCATTGCAGGTCTTCGTCGGAGGGGTATCACGCCTGAATCGATACGCGATTTTTGTGACCGTGTCGGTGTGGTTCGGGCGGATAGCCGCGTAGACATAGCACTACTGGAATATTGCATTCGCAACGACCTCAACTATCGAGCGCCTCGTGTCATGGCTGTCGTCGACCCCTTGCGGGTCGTGATCACAAACTATCCGGACAACGAGTCGGAAGAACTGGACGTACCCTACTGGCCACACGACGTACCGAAGGAAGGTTCGCGCAGAGTGCCGTTCGGCAAAGTGATCTACATCGAGCGAGACGACTTTCGCGAGGATCCGCCCCGCAAATTCTACCGCCTCGCGCCGGGCCGAGAGGTGAGGCTTAGGTATGCGTATTTCCTCACGTGCGACGAAGTCGTCAAGGACCCGGACTCGGGAGAAGTGGTGGAGCTACGCTGCTCGTATGATCCGGCCACCCGTGGCGGCGACGCCCCGGACGGGCGTAAGGTGAAGGCCACGCTGCACTGGGTGTCTGAGGATCACTCGGTGCCCGCCGAGTTCCGACTGTATGATCGCCTTTTTTCAGTCCCGAACCCCGAAGAGACAGACGGGGACTGGAAGGACAACTTGAACCCGGACTCAATCGTCATCAAACATGGACGCGTTGAGCCGAGCGTGGTTGACGATGACTCGAAAATCCGGTACCAGTTTGAGCGGCTGGGTTACTTCTGGCGAGACCCGGTTGAATCCTCGGACTCAGCACTTGTCTTCAACCGAATCGTCACCCTTCGTGATACATGGGCGAAGATTTCGTCGGGAGGAGACCAGTCGTCCGACTCGCGTTCAGGAAGAAAGAAGTCACTCAAAGCACAGGACACGGTCGGCACTGCCCGGGCCCCCGAGCCAAAGGACAAGCGCCTCCCTGCCCTTTCCCCGGATCAGGCGAAGCGTGCCAACGATTACGTGGACCGCTTTCAACTGGAAGGAGATGACGCAGCCCTGCTTGCTTCGCGATCCGAGTTAGGCGATTTGTTCGATGAGGCGGTTGCCGTACACGACAATCCGCGGTCGATCGCCAATTGGATCATTCACGAGGTACTGCGCGAGTTGAAGGACGATGATCTAACTTCGATCAGATTGGAGCCTTCGGCGCTTGCGGAACTTGTAGCCCTCATTGACGACGGCACTATTTCGGGCCGCATTGCAAAGGACGTGTTCGCGCAAATGGTGGAGAGCGGCGAGAGTCCCTCATCGATCGTCGACAGAGACAATCTTGACCAGATTAGCGACCGCTCGCAACTCGAGCCACTCGTCCGATCCGTCGTCGAATCATTTCCCGAAAAAGCCGCCGAATACCGCGGCGGCAAGCAAGGTTTGATCGGTTTCTTTGTCGGTCAGGTGATGCGGAAAAGTCAGGGGAAGGCAAATCCGGAAATCGTT
>JBFIPX010000296.1:0-2764 GCA_041609895.1 Rhodothermales bacterium | reverse complement strand
TGCTGGAGATAGCCACCGACAAAGTTGACACGGAAATCCCGTCGCCGGCAGAAGGAACGCTCCAGGAGATCCTCGTCGAAGAGGGAGAGACTGTCGAGGTTGGGACGGTGATCGCGCGTATCGGAGGCGCATCGGCAACTCCGAAGAAAAAGGCACCCGAGAAGGTGGCGGCGGGTGAGTCTCAGACCGCGCCGAAGGCGGTGCCGACATCTACGGCAGCGACTGCCGACGACGTAGAGGTCGCCGTGTCTGAAACGGACGCGGCGGCACGGGTTATCTCCAAAACGGGATCCGATGGCCGCTTCTTCTCGCCGCTCGTCAGGTCGATTGCTGAGAAGGAAGGCCTGTCGATGCGGGAGCTGGAATCCATCGACGGCTCCGGTCATGGCGGTCGACTCACGAAGAAGGACCTTGTCGGTTATCTGGAAACGCGCAAGGCTGCTCCGGCCGTGCCCAGAAAGGCCGAGCCCGCGACAGCGATTGCAACCCGTGCCGAGGCGCCGACTATCACCGCTACCGACGGCCGGACCGAGATCATCGAAATGGATCGCATGCGTCAGATCATCGCGAACCATATGATCGAGTCGAAGCGCACGTCGGCGCATGTGACGTCTTTCGCCGAAGTAGACGTCACCGGACTTGTGAGTCTTCGCAACGCCCGCAAGGACGCGTTCCTGGAGAGGGAGGGCGTCAAGCTTACCTTCACGCCGTTCTTTGTCAAGGCGGCGGTTGAGGCGCTTCGCGAACATCCAATCTTGAACTCATCCGTCGAAGAGAAGCGGATCATTGTCAAGAAGGACATTCACGTGGGCATCGCCGTGGCGATTGGCAAGACCGGGCTCGTCGTTCCCGTAATCAAAAATGCAGGGGACAAGAGCATAACCGGACTGGCTCGCGCAGCGGCGGACGTGGCTGAACGAGCGCGCAACAAGCAACTTCAGCCGGATGACCTGCAGGGAGGCACCTTTACGGTCACCAACATCGGTTCACTGGGCTCGGTGATGGGAACACCGATCATCCCACAGCCCCAGGTGGCGATTCTGGCTACCGGCGCCATCAAGAAGCGCCCCGTCGTAATCGAGGACGATCGGCTGGGCGACGTAATAGCCGTCAGGCAGATGATGTATCTGTCACTCAGCTACGATCACCGCATCATCGACGGTGCCATGGCATCCTCGTTTCTGCATCGGATGATCGCGGAGTTAGAAAGCTACACGCTTGACTCCGAATTCTAGTGGCTGATTGATGTTTGCCAGGAAGGATGAGGCCGCGCGAAGTGTTCTCGCTGCCGACGCTGCAGTAAGCCGTTTATGTCCTTCTGAGGAAGGTTTCGTCCGCCCTCTGGCGCTATTTCGAACCGAAACTAGAACGGGCGCCTGCAGCGGGATTGATCGCTACCGGGATTGAAATGCCCGACGGCTGCGGATAATACTATATCGCGCCCACGACCGCGCGGAATCGATGTGCTTGTACGTTGGCAGCTTTACGGGTCTCCGGCGAGCGGTGATCGTGCGTTTAGTTCCGTTATTGCATATCTTAAGGACCGTTATTGGCGGGCACATCCGCTGTCCATACCCCGATCCAAGCGAGTCTGATCGGCTTCGAGGGCAGCACTTGCTACGATCTCGGCATGGGCGACGATACACGGAAATCGAACAGCGACGCGCAAGGTGCGTCCGGCAAAACCCTGTCGATGCCTCTCGGGGAGCTGCGTCGCAGGCTCGAAGATTTTCTTCGCGAGTATCTCAGTGAAAAGAGCGTAGCGACCGTGGGGACCTATCGCCGGTCTCTCAACGAGTTCGAGCGGTGGTTTGTACGTGAGAAGGGTCGGTTTGATTTCACCGCGTCAGCTGTACTGCAGTACAAGAATTACCTGATGGAGGAACGCCAGCTGCATCAGGTTTCCGTGTCCACGTACCTCACCGCGCTGAGACGGTTCTGTCAGTATCTGGTCGACATTGGATTGCTCGACGAGAATCCTGCACGCCAGGTGAAGGGAAACCGCCGGCCATCGAGCCATTCGCGATCGGCGCTGAACCAGTCTGAAATCGAGGCTCTTCTGGAAGTGCTCGACGCGACGACCAAGATCGGGATTAGAGACAGCGCCATAGTGCACATGATGCTATTCGCGGGGCTGAGCGAGATCGAAATCGTACGGGCCGATTTTCGTGACCTCGAACAGACGTTGATGGGGCGTTTTCTCAGAGTCCAGGGCAAGGGGAGAACGATCAAGGATCAGTCCGTACCCATTGATCCCCGTGTAATGGAGCGACTTCAAATCTATCTGGACAAACGTGAAAGAGTTCGGCCCGAGGATCCCCTCTTTGTTTCACACGGACATCGTTCCGACGGCGAGCGCCTGAACACCAGATCGGTGCGTAGCCGAATAAATCTGTACCTCAAGGAAGCAGGGGTCAAGCGTCCGGGTATCACGCCACACAGCCTCACGCACACGGCTCCCTTGATCTGGCTCAACGAAGGAATGGAGGTCGAAGAGGTCAAGGCGCGCATGCGTCACGGCACGCTCGACACGACGATGATTTACTTCCGGCAGCAGGGGCTACTGGACGGCGATCCTGACTCGTAGAGCCGCGGGACTCGCTTCGACTCAGTGAGCCGAATGGAAGGGTCGGCCGGAGTGGCTAGAGTCGCGTGCCAAGGGTCAGTTGATTGAGACCACCGAGTGACGACCAGGAAGAATAAGAGTAGTCGAACCGGATCTTCCGAATCATGATGCCGGCGCCTATTCCGAGTCCTGCAAGAT
>JBFIPX010000295.1:0-2861 GCA_041609895.1 Rhodothermales bacterium | reverse complement strand
GACAGGATCTTTGCGATCCGCGTCTCTGGCCGATCGATGATCGGAGAAGGCATTGGCGATGGAGACTATGTGCTGCTGATGGACGACGACATTCCGAACGGCGGCATCGGAGCGGTTCTGTACGACGGGGAAACGTCTCTAAAGAGAATCTTTCACGAGGGTGATTCGATTCGACTTCAGGCAGCGAACAAGGACTACGATGATATCCGAATCTCACCGGATCTGTTTGAGGAGGTTCGCGTGCTTGGACGGTACGTAGGCCATGTGAATAAGAACGGCATCTTTGCCAGAGCCGGTGGCCGCGCATCTCGAGCGGCGTGAAGCGGTGAAGCCTTGCAAGTCCGGGGACGGCCCGGCGCGGAATGGCAGTAATGCGGTTCAGGCGGTAAGTTGCCCGTAGATATTCCTTTTACTCAGGGCAAATCCAGACCTGGCGTGCTGAGATCGTGTGCTACTCTTCTTGTTGTCTGCCTCTCTACGACCGCCGCATCATCGCAGCCATTTTCATGGGACAACGCGGTCGTCTACTGGGTAATGGTAGATCGATTTGCGAACGGTGACCCATCGAACGACCATGCCTACGGCCGTGGCCTGGGATCGGACGGTTCTCCTGTGCACAGCAGTTCGCCCGGACGCTTTCACGGAGGCGACCTTGCCGGGCTCACAGACAAGGTGCGCGAAGGCTACTTCTCAAGCCTGGGAGTGAACGCCATCTGGATATCGAGTCCCGTGGAGCAGGTACATGGATGGGTCGGAGGAGAAGAAGGCGCATACCCTGCGTATGCGTATCACGGATACTGGCCGCTCGACTTCACAGCAATCGACGGCAACCTTGGTACGGAAGACGACCTTCGGGCATTCGTGGATGCGTGTCACGAACGCGGAATACGTGTTGTAATGGATGTTGTGATCAATCATGCAGGGTACAACACTCTTGCGGACATGGCCACTTTCGGCTTCGGTGCACTGAAGGCGGATGGATGGCAGGACTGGCAGCCCGACGGGAGTGAAAGCTGGCACGACTACCACGGCCGGTTCATCGATTATGCGGATTCAGCGGCGTGGTCGAAATGGTGGGGACCTGCGTGGATTCGTGCGAATATTGAAGGATATGATTCGTGCGGACAGACCGACCTGACAACCTGTACTTCCAGTCTTCCAGACTTCAAGACGGAGTACGATCGCGAGGTACCTTCTCCCCCCTTCCTCGTGGATAAGTGGCGATCAGAGGGACGATTTGATTCGTTAGGTTTGGCTCGTGCCCGCACGCCCGCGAACCATTTGATCAAGTGGACAACGGACTGGGTCCGGAGGTTCGGTATCGATGGCTTTCGACTCGATACCGCGAGGAATCTTGATCTGGACACCATTAGCAATCTGAAACGCGCTGCCACCAGCGCGCTGGCGGCGTGGAAAGAAGAGAATCCGTCCCGATCGCTAGACGACCTGGAATTCTGGATGACCGGAGAGATTTTTGGCCACGGTGTTGAAAGATCCGATTACTTCGATGCCGGACTCAATTCAGTCATAAACTTCTCGTTTCAATCTGACGTTGATGCGGCCCGCGTTTCCCTCGATTCGATCTATGCGCGTTATGCGAGGGCCATCAATGGCGATGCGTCGTTCAACGTTCTTAGCTACCTCTCGTCGCACGACACAAAGTTGTTTGACAGGTCGCGCATCCGCGAAGCGGCGACACGGTTGATGCTCTTGCCGGGTGCCGTCCAGATCTTTTACGGAGACGAGTCCGGCCGCCTGAACGGTCCTCCCGGAGCGGTGGGCACTGACGCAACGCGCTCCGCCATGAATTGGGATAGCGTTGATGAGCAACTGCTCGAACACTGGCAGAAGCTCGGCAAATTCAGAACAGGTCATCCGGCAATTGCGATGGGCACACACACCGTGCTCGCCGATGAACCATACACGTTCAGCCGCACGCTAAGAATGGGAACACTCGAGGATCAGGTTGTCGTCGTTCTGGGCGCGGCGGGCAAGACCCGGGTGAACGTGTCCAGTGTCTACTCAGACAACACGATTCTTCGCGATGCGTACACAGGCAAGACCAGCTTTGTGTCGTACGGCATGGTGTATGTCGATCCTGCTGACGGTGGACCGGTGCTTCTCGAAGAGGTCCGGTAGACTATTGTCTACGCATCAGGATGAGCCGCCGTGGATCGATGACGATCTCCGCAGTTGGCTCAACCGTGACTTCGGCCCACCCATCGTCGAGTCGGAGCGTTCTCTCCTCTCCGTCGACGGCGATCACGAGCGGCATCGGAAAGGGAAGTTCGTCCGGTACAAGCCACGAGATCCGTGCGGTTGGTCCGTTGCGATCCACGCGGACCTGCGGAAGCGCCGGCTGCCGGACATACACCTCAAAGAACCAGCCTAGGTCCATGCCGGCAACATCTTGCGCTATCCGTACGAAATCATCAGTCGCGACAAAGCGACACTGGCATCGCGGAAGGTTTTCGGTGTCCGTATGTGGGTAGGCCATCAGGCGCATTGCCCGTGCTAGCGCCTCCTTACCGATCAGGTAGCGCAGCGTGTGCAGCACCCAGGCACCCTTCATATAAATGTCGTGCGGGCGCTCAAACATCTCGTTTGAAGAGCCTATCTCCCGGGGAGCGACCGGAAGTCTATTGAGGATCATCCCGCGAAGGGCCTGCATGTATCCGTGGTAAGCGTCTTCGCCGCGCAGGTCTTCGGCATACAAGGCTTGCGCGTAGGTTCCGAATCCTTCGTGCAGCCACGCATCTTTCCAATCCGCATTCGTGACAAGATTGCCCCACCACTCGTGCGCCAGCTCGTGGTGATGAAGCTGATCGAACCCGACGTCCGCCTGCACTGCATACGCGAGG
>JBFIPX010000294.1:0-2896 GCA_041609895.1 Rhodothermales bacterium | reverse complement strand
TCTCATGTCTCGCGGCGGACCAAATCGTGTTTAATTCCGATTTTCACCGCACAGAGTTTCTTGACGCGCTGCCGCTGTTCTTGAACGCGTTTCCTGACTACCGACATAGCGGCAACGCAGGTAAGATCCGGAATCGATCGACTGTGCTTCATCTCGGGATTGAGCTCGAGTCGCTCGATTGTGAAACCTCGAATGCCGCAATCGCCTCTTCGAAGTCATCCGAGGACGTCCTTGCAATTCTGTGGAACCAGCGCTGGGAATATGATCGCAACCCATCCGCTTTCTTCCGCCTCGTGGACCGGTTGGATGAGGCGGAATGTGATTTTGCACTGATCCTCGCGGGCGAGCAGTTCGAGGAATTTCCAGGAGAATTTCGGCAGGCGATTCAGCGCCACAAGGATCGCATCGTGCACTGCGGATTTCTGGAGCATCGCGCCGACTATGTCTCCATGTTGCGGAGGGCTGACTTCGTCGTGTCGACCTCAACGCATGAGTTTTTTGGCGTCGCCATTCAGGAGGCTATCCACTGTGGATGTCATCCGCTGCTTCCGAACCGCCTGAGCTACCCCGAATTGATTCCGAAAGCCCTGCGCACGTCGCCACGTCACGCGGGAATCCTATACGATGACGAGGACGAGCTGTTTGAGATAGCGCAATCGATTCTCACAGGAGAAAAACAGCGACTGGACGAAGCCAAATTGAGGCAGATAACAACTCCTTTTGATTGGCGCCGTCAGGCACCAAAGTTCGATGATCTGATCGAAGCTGTCTGGATGCAAAGAGCAGAAGATCCGGTTGGGAGCGGGGAAGCTCCCGCCTAGCCCATGTTTTCGATCATCGCTGTTGCGAACTCGCTGGTCTTCAGTAGATCCGCTCCTTCCATCAGCCGATGGAAATCGTAGGTTACGCGTTTCTGCGCGATCGTCTTTTCGAGTGATGCTACGATGTGATCCGCTGCCTCATTCCAGCCCATGTAGCGGAACATCATCTCGCCGGACAGGATCACCGAACCCGGGTTCACCTTGTCCTGATCGGCATACTTTGGCGCCGTACCGTGCGTGGCCTCGAATATCGCGTGACCGCTGTCGTAGTTGATGTTTGCGCCCGGCGCAATCCCGATGCCACCCACCTGGGCTGCCAGCGCATCGGAGATGTAGTCGCCATTTAGATTCATGGTTGCGATCACATCGTATTGCGCTGCGCGCGTGAGTATTTGTTGCAGGAAGGCGTCCGCGATGACGTCGTTGATGATCATGCCGCCGGGAAGCTTACACCATGGTCCTCCGTCGAACTCTTCGGCGCTGAACTCCTCCTTCGCGAGCTCATAACCCCAGTCGCGAAACGCCCCTTCCGTGAACTTCATGATGTTGCCCTTGTGCACGAGCGTGACGGCCTTTGCTCCGTTCTGCAATCCGTGATTGATGGCAGACCTCACCAGTCGCCTCGTCCCCTCGCGTGAGACCGGCTTGATGCCGAGTCCGCTTGTGTCGGGAAATCGGATCGACGTCACACCCAACTCGTTCTGCAGGAAGTCCAGCAACTTGCGATTTTCGTCTGTCCCTTGCCGATACTCGATGCCGGCGTAGATGTCTTCAGAGTTCTCCCGGAAGATGATCATGTCGACCAATTCGGGCTGCTTGACGGGGGAGGGGACTCCCTGGAAGTACCTCACCGGGCGCACGCAGGCAAAGAGATCCAGCTTCTGGCGCAACGCTACGTTGAGCGACCGGATTCCGCCGCCGACCGGCGTAGTGAGCGGCCCCTTGATGGCAACGAGGTGGTGCCGAACGGCATCCAGCGTATCGTCCGGGAGCCATTCACCCGTTCGGTTATACGACTTCTCACCGGCAAACACTTCGAACCAGACGATCCTCCGTTCGTCACCGTAGGCTTTCTCCACAGCCGCGTCGAAGACGCGTTTCGCGGCGCGCCAGATGTCGGGCCCAATGCCGTCACCCTCGATGAACGGAATGATGGGATGGCTCGGAACGTGCAGGCCGGCCGCATCCTTCGTGATGAGATCCCCTTCTGAGGGCGGTGTAAGATTCTGGTATTCGGGCATGGGAGTGTGGTCGTAACAGATATTCAGTCGTGTGAGCGAATTACGGGACGCGAAGCAAGTCGAAGCCCCGCCGCGGGAAATGTAGAATGCCCGGGACTCGCCGGGCTAACGACCCTGCCCCGGTACAACGCATTTCACGAAGATTTACAGCCGGGACTACAGAGAACCCGTCATCGATCGGATTCGCAACTCCCATACCTTACGCGCGGCCTCCCGAACGATGCGTTTGTTCATTTTGGACTGGCCTTCGGTCCGCTCGGTAAATACGATGGGTACCTCAACCATTCTGAAGCCGAGTTTCCACGCGCGATAGTTCATCTCGATCTGGAACGAGTAGCCGTTGGACTTGACCTTGCTGAAGTCGATAGCCTCGAGAACGCGGCGGTGGAAGCATTTGAAGCCCGAGGTCACATCCATGATGGGGATACGCGTTATCACTCGTGTGTAGATGCCCGCGCTGTAGGACAAAACCAATCTGGGGAGCGGCCAGTTGATCACGCGAACGCCACCGACGTATCGCGAGCCGATCGCGAGGTCCGCCTCGCCGCTGACTACGGGGTCGAGCAGCCGGGCTAGATCGCGCGGATCATGGGAGCGGTCAGCGTCCATCTCGCAGATGAACTCAAAGCCCTCTCGAAGAGCACGTTCAAAACCCGCCAGATATGCGGTTCCGAGTCCGAGTTTTTCCGATCTGCGCAGCAAGCCGATTTTGTCCGGGAACCGCTGCATCGTCTGCTCGACTACGTCGGCTGTTCCGTCAGGGGATCCGTCATCGACAACCAATACGGAGAGTCTTTCCGATACTTCGAGAGCTCTTTCGATAACGGCCTCGAC
>JBFIPX010000293.1:0-2910 GCA_041609895.1 Rhodothermales bacterium | reverse complement strand
GCTTGGCGGTCTGAATGTTTGAAGCCGTGTCGCGTACCGATAGCTGACGAAAGATCCATGTCGCCGGCAACATCGCGACGAGGAAGATCAGTACAGAAGCGAAACGCAGTGCCTCAGTCCGGTTGGGCGATTTCATGGCTGGACCCCGCCGGTCAGTAATCCGGAGCACTTCCGGCTATTGGCTGGATCGATCCACCAGGATCTCTCTGAGCGACCATGACTCCCCGCTCTTCCGGAGGCGAACGTACACGCGCAACGGTTCTTGCTCCATCGAATATCGATAGGAGCCTGCGGCGAACAACCCCTTTTCGGTCTGGGACGGTGCAGAGAGTTCAAAACGCATCGGTGGATACTGATCGAACAGCTCCTTCAGAATAAATCGCGCCTGGGAGCGAGAGTACAATCTACTACGTCCGAAGACGGCGATCTCGACTCTATCCGCCGACATATTAGATAGAGCGTCGACGTCGGCCTCAGAGAACGCCTTTTCGACGCGCTGAAGTTCCGGACGGTTCGGCTGTTGTGCCAACGCAAACTGCGTCGTGCCTATCCAGCACACAACCAGCAGTATTTTTAAAGCTCTCCACATAAGTAATCCGTTCACAGCAATAGTAGGCAACCAACACCCGGCCCAAACACCGCAAAAATTGGGCCTGCAGCGCGGTCGTCTGCCCAACGATGGTCTCTGCCCTGAAATGTATCGGATCGAGGACAACCGTTTCAATTGTGTGGCGCCAATTGTAGCCGTCCTGCGGACATTAAGTCGGTTTAAATCGATTTGCCGCGGAGCCGATACATGTTACATCAAACCCCATAAGTTTGAGGAACGGGCCTTCCGGAAGTAACTGCGCCTCGATTTCCCCAGGGGAACTCGCTAAACACCTCTCTTCGCCGCAGTTTCTTCATGCTGTCCAACCAGACACAACCGCATTTCCTGAAGGGAATCGGACCGGCCGTATTCGTTGCGGTCACGATCGCGATGTCGACCGGCTGTGACATCCCCAGCCAGGGACCGGACTTCTCCTTCAACCCCAGCGTCAGCACGCCGGTCATCTTCGAACAATCCTTTGTCTTCCTCGGCTCCGACGACGCGACGACCCAAGCTCTCATCGACACTTCTCGAGCGGGATATGACTCTCTGTTCGCCGTCGACAGCGAGAACGGCGCGGTGTTCCTCGTCCACCACATCGAAGCGTTCACACTCGATGGACTCGATGACCTCATCGAACCTGTAGAGGTTACTCCTCAAGAGGTGGCAGTGAACATGGGCGACCTGGCGACGCAGGAAATCAATACGGACTTCGATCAGAACATCGGAGTAGTCGAAGTTGCGGGCATCACAACGCCGGGCGTGCCTCCTACTCTATCCAACGGGAATGCCTACTACCCGCTTGCGGCCGGCGACTTTCTGACGATCCCGCCCACCAGCTTCATCGACCTGTCGGGCGCAGACGTAGAGAATGTCGTGATCACCAACGAGTCCGAAACGGTCAATGGCCTGACCTTCGGGATGACGAATCGCACCGCGCAGCCGTTGACGGATGGATCCGGCACTCCGGGTTCATTTCCAAGCGTAATTCTGGAGACGTTCGACGGCCGGGAACTGACGCGTCGCAGGTTTGACCGCTCTCCTGGATTCGGCGAGACTGCATTGGCAACGATAGATCTGGCAGGACAGACAATTCCAGCCAGCAGCCGATTTCGTTTCGACGTCAGCACAGCGGCAGGCTTTGCGGTGATTGGGACGAATCCAGCATCACTCGAGATCACCGCAGACATGCAGCCTGTTCGCTACGACGGCTTCACGCTTTCAAATATTCCGGGTGCGTCCGTGGATGCGTCGCAGCAGGCAGTGGCTCTCGAATCGGAAATCAACTTCACCGGCATCACGACGCGTTCAGGCGATGTACTGCTTCGCATTCGAAATTCACTTCCTATACCGGTGCAGCTCGGGGACATCTCCGTGCTGAATGATCAAGACGTGGATGTGTACGCCGCCGGCCATCCCGTATTCTCTACTCAAGGAAGACTCGTACCGGCAGGAGCTACGGTCGACGTACCCGTACAGCTCGGTTCGACAGCCGTGAGCGCATCCGTTTCGGTTGACGCCGTTGCAATGGGACAACCCACATCGCCGCCAACTTTCTTTCAGGCATCGGATGGAATCGATATCGAAGTCGTCGGAACGCTTGATGTGGAGCGCCTCTACTTCTTTCCGGGCGGTGAATCCTTCACGTCCACAGGGACGATCGATTTCGACGCGTCGGACGTAACATTTGAGTCATCTTCCGACTTCGTCGAGTTTGGCTCGGGCGAACTTGAGATGCGCCAACTTCTCAACGGAATCGATGTGTCCTTTGACGAAGTGGTTCTATCGTTCCCTTCGTTGAGGAAGGCGCCCTTCAGTCCTTCCGACTCAGTCGTAGTGAGATTCAGAGGTACGACGGACAAGGCGGAGCAACTGCAATTCGCAGCGATCAAAAGGAACGAGGCGCCTCGCGACCTGTCCATCGACGTGTCGGGGACCCGCGCCTACGCGATCGGCAACTCGCTTCGTTACAACGTAAGTGCGACGGGGGAATCTTCATCGCAGCAACGAATGATCGAGTACACCGACGAGGTTTCGACCAGTGTTCGTGCCACGAATTTGGAGGTTTCGGCACTGGCCGGGTCTGTCGAACCGTTCTCCGCGAGCCTGACGACCGATGCGGACGGCAATGGTGTCATCGATCCGCTGATCGACAGCGAAACGATTATCGAAGAACTCGACGGATTCGGACCGCTTGATGACCTCTCGGGCTTCGAGTTCTCCGGAACGGAGATGGCCGTGTCCATCACAACGAGTCTCTCGGCTGACCTCACGATCTATGGCATACTTATCGGAGAGGATGTATCTGGCGGATACACGTT
>JBFIPX010000292.1:0-2947 GCA_041609895.1 Rhodothermales bacterium | reverse complement strand
CTTCTGCACCGTGCAATCGCCGGCAACGACACATCGGAGGAGCAACGTCTGTTTTTGGATGATCACCTTCTCTGGTGGCTCTTACCATTCTGTTTTGCGATCGGGCGCTTCGGCGACGACTTGTATGCTATGGTTGCCGGGCTACTGGTCGACGTGGTCATCGACCATCGGGCGGACCTCGGAACTGGATTACCAAGTGAGGTTCCGATCGCCAAGCAGGCGGAAAGGCTGTTAGACGAAGGTGCAGGCGTCAAGGAGATCGCGCAGCGTCTGTGCGTGGTCTCGCAATCAGGCATCGTACTGACGCGCCGGGGAATCCAGGATATGGCGAGAAGCGCTGACGTGCCCCGAGGGTTCGGCGATCGTGTGCAAATGCTGTCAAACTTGCTTCGATCGGCTAGTCAGTACGATCGTGTCGAACAGACTCTGGCTTCCATAGCAAATGAGTGCGAGGCGTGGAAGGCGCTGTATCAGGGAGTTCGCCGCTTCAAGGTCGAAGCGCTCGATCAGATTGCTTCTGAATGGACCGACAGGATCGACAACACACGCGTGATGCTCGATCAGATTTCCGGCGAACTCCGGTCAGTGAAGTAGGAAGGGCATTGGCAGATTAATCCTGCTGCGGACCCGCATCTGCCCCTCCAGCGTGGTGGATCTCGGCGTCTTGCTTCCCGGGCACGGTGTCGAGGTAGTCGTCCGCGCGATCCCACGATCTAAGGATGCTTATGACAGCGCGATGCGGGCTAAGGAAGAAGTGCTCGTCTCCCAGCAATTCCTCAAAACCGCAACGGCTCATTACGTCGCGAACGCGTCCCTTCACGCCACCGAAGTAAAGCTCCAGTCCTCTCTCCTTCAGCGTACGAGTAACCGTGGCAAGCACGGTCGCCGCGGTGGTGTCAAGATCGTTGATGCTACTGGCATCGATGACTACGGCGCGGATATCGTGATCGTCCGGTGCGCTTTCCTCGAGGATCAGGTCCTGCAGAAACTCGGCATTGGCGAACGAGAACGAAGCGTCGACGCGTAGAATGAGGATTCCTTCGAACACCTCGGCATTCGGATTCCGTCGAATGTCGCGGAACGATCGTGTTCCCGGCAGGTGACCCAGTACGGCAACATTCGGGCGGCTGATTCGATACATGATGGCCGTAACCGAAGCGGCGATTCCGATTAGTACACCTTCCTCAATTCCAATGACGAGTGTCGCCAGGAAGGTCAAGATCGCGATGCCGCCGTCGATCTTCTTGGCCTTCAATAAGAACGTAAGTTCCTTGTGGTCGATCATGCCGAAGGCTGCGACCATGATGATCGAGGCAAAGATGGGGATCGGTAGGAAATAGAAGAGTGGCGTCAGGAATAGAAGCGTCAAAACGATCAGAATGGCTGCGACGACATTTGTCATCGGCGTGCGGGCGCCCGCCAGATCGGCAACGGCACTTCTGGAGAAGCTGCCCGAGACCGGGACACTTCGAAAGAATGAGCCGACGAAGTTGAGTGCACCGAGTGCGAACAGTTCCTTGTTTGCGTTTACTGAATAGCGGTGCTTGGCTGAGAACACTTTCCCGAGAGAGATCACGCTCATGAACTGGACGAGAGACAGCGTGATCGCGGTGGGCAGGAGGTCGCGCAAGGTAGTAATCGACAGTCCGCTGAATTGCGGAGATGGTAAGCCTGTCGGCACCGTTCCCACGATTTCGACTCCTTGGTCGGCCAGTTTGAAGAACCACACTGCTGCCGTGCCGATTGCGACAGCTATGAGCGAGCCAGGAGCTAGCGGCAGGTATCTCCGAAGAATGACGAGAACTACTATTCCGGCGCCGCCGATGGCAAAGCTGAGTGGGTGGACTTCGAGGATTTGCTCGAGGGTTTCGGCGACCAAGGTGAATACGTCCGGCGTTCGCGGCAGGTCGATCCGCAGAAGGTTCTTAAGCTGGCTGATGCCAATGGTCAGAGCGGCCGCCGCGGTAAACCCCGATATCACTGGTCTGGACAGAAGGTTAACCACGAAGCCGAGGCGTGCGACGCCCATCAGCATCTGGATGGCGCCAACCATCATGGCCAGGATGAGTGCAAGCTGCACGTACTCAGCGGAGCCGAGGTCGGCCTTGTCCACCAGCCCTGCCGTCAGGATCAGCATGTCGATGGCGGTGATGCCAACGGCGAGGTGTCGCGACGTTCCGAAAATCGGGTAGACGATCAGCGGGACCAGGGAGGCGTACAATCCATAAATCGGTGCTACGCCCGCAAGCACGGCGTATGCCATGCCTTGCGGAATGAGCATCACTCCTACGGTTAAACCTGCTGTCACATCTCCGCGAAGATCAGCACGCGAATAGTAACGCAGCCACGTCAGAACGTGAAACAAACGGGCCGCCGTCAACGGCTTCCCGAAGATTTGAATACGTGATGCTCGGGTTGAGTCGCCCATTCGATGCGATGGTCTCGGCGATGGGGTGGCGATCCCCAGGAAATGGCTCTAATCCTGAATTGATAGCACTTGTAATGACAAGTCAGTCAGAAAGGTCCGAAATTCGGTTGACATTAACGAGCGACGCGTCTGGCAAAGGGACACTGGCAATTTCGAGCCGATCGAGCAGACAATGCATGGCCCGTTCGCTGCCCTTCAGCATGTCTTCTACTATCGGGAGTACTGATCTGCTGTAGCACGCGCAGAGCGGATGCAGCTTCTTGCTGCTATCGCGGGCTACGACCGCTTGTATTCCGTCCTGGCGGGCCTCGAGCAGTCGGTCAAGGTCATTCGCAACCACGAAAGGCAGGTCGCAGGCAACCGCAAGCACCCAATCATGGTTAGCCGTGTGCAACGCCGCGTGCAGCCCGGCGAGCGGACCCTCGCCCGGAAAGTTGTCGGCGACGCACGCGTAGCCTTCGATGGAGTCTGACGGACTGCGTACGCTCACGATGACCTCGTCGGCAACCCCCTTCACCT
>JBFIPX010000291.1:0-3075 GCA_041609895.1 Rhodothermales bacterium | reverse complement strand
CATACGGGCAGCTACAGTCTGCGCGTAGAGACCAACGGAACGAATCAGTCGGAGACGGTAGCGATTTCGGACCGTGTTCCGGTGACGCCGGGTGAGCCGCTGCTTGCGAGCTTCTGGGTGAAGCATGATGGCAACACGTCGCCCGCAACGATCGGGACGGGTCAGAACAACCTGGGACTGACGGCTCTCTGGTATAACAACCTGGAGGGCGGTGCGGCCGGCTGGGGAGAGATCGGCGGTGTCGACATCGTGATGAACGAGGAAGGCAACAAGCAGCTGATTCCGCTCCTGACGCGCGAGGCGTCGTCGGGATGGACGCAGTATGCGTACGTGTTGTACCCGGTCGATGGTGCTGTCGGAATAGAGTTGCGACCGCGTTACTGGCATGGATTCGATGGAGTCGTCTACTTCGATGACCTGTTCGTAGCCTCGATGGGCGGCGAAGCGCTGACAGGTACCGATGTCGTCGAAGATCCGGGTGACGGTGTGCCGAGATCATTCTCGTTGCATCAGAACTATCCGAACCCGTTCAACCCATCCACTACGATATCCTTCGATCTTCCGCAGAGTGCACCTGTTTCTCTGAGCGTCTACAACTTGCTCGGTCAGCGGGTCGCCTTACTGGTCGATGGCCAGGTTCTGGCTGCCGGACGACAAACGGTCAGCTTTGACGCCGGCGATCTGCCCAGCGGTGTATATCTGTACACGTTGAGTCTGCCGGACCGTAAGGAATCGCGTTCGATGGTACTCATGAAGTAGGACGGTAAGTCGGGCGAATGTGTCCTGTACCCCAAGCGGTACAGGATATGTTTTCCAGACCGGTTTGTGACCAAACGGGGTCGTCGCTGAACGCGATAGCGGCGGCCCTGTGAGGCCACGACGAAGCGAATCGACAGGACATCCACGTCGACTGAAATGATTGTCATGAAGAAGGTCTTGCTACTATCGCTGGCGGCTTGTGCGCTATCCATGATTGGGAGCGTTCATGCCCAGACGACCGGCAAGATCGACGGAGTGGTGACGGATGCTGCCACGGGAGAGCCGTTGCCGGGCGTAAACGTCGTTATTGCGGGTACCACGCAGGGCAGCAGTACGGACCTCGACGGCTACTACTTCATCCTGAACGTACGGCCTGGCGTGCATGCTGTCCGCGCGTCGTTTATCGGTTTCACCCCGGTTACGACGGAGAACGTGCGCGTACTCATCGGCAAGACGACCACGGTCGACTTCGGGCTGCGCGAAGAAGTGATAGAAGGAGAAGAGGTAGTGGTCACGGCGGAGCGACCCCTGGTGCAGCGAGATCTGACCTCGACAGCAACCTCGGTGTCCTCTGAAAGACTGGAGGCCCTACCCGTATTGAATTTCTCAGATGTCATCAATTTGCAGGCCGGGGTTGTGGACGGTCACTTTCGTGGCGGTCGGACGGGAGAGGTCGGATACATGGTGGATGGTGTTCCTATCAACGACGTGTTTGATCAGACCTTCGCGTTTCAGGTTGAGAACAACGCCATTCAGGAAGTGGAGATCGTCACGGGCACCTTCAACGCCGAGTTTGGACAGGCACAGTCCGGTATCGTCAACATTGTGACGAAGGATGGCGGCTCGGAGTACCACGGATCCTTCAGCGGGTACGTCGGAGATTACCTGACGACAAACACTGACCTGTTCCAGCGTCTGGATCGCGTGTCGCCTTCCGCTTCTTACGAACTCCAGGGAAGCCTCAGCGGGCCGATTCCGAGCCTTGGAGATCGTCTCACATTTTTCGGGTCGGGCCGATACGTCCGCAATGACGGATACCTATATGGAAAGCGGATCGTGCAGCCGGTAAGTGCCGATGAGGGCGAGGGGACGATCGTGTTGGTAGACGGGCGCCAGGTCTTCGTTCCCGCACTGGGCGACAGCGCGCACGTTCCGATGAACTGGAGTCAGCAGGCAACCGGCCAGTTCAAGTTGACGGCCCGCCTCTTCGGAAGCAGCCGCCTCAGTTTGAGTTTTCTCGTGCAAGAGGACGAGGGACAAAATTACGACCACCTTTTTCGATACAACCCGGACGGTCTGCCGACTACCTACGGCTCGTCGCGGTCGGTCACATCGACTTACACAATTGTTTTAGGTGGACGTCACGTCCTCGACGTGAAGGGCGCCTTCTTCAGTAACAAGGTTGAATCGTATCTGTACGAGAATCCGCTGGATGCGCGCTACCCGGCCGACGACGCCTTGCGTCAGCTCGGTGGAAACTTTTCTTTTGTACGCGGCGGCGCCCGGATGGACTACTTCGAACGCAAGACCGAAACGTTTCTCGGGCGGGTCGACTTTCTGAGTCAGGTGACGAGACGCCATCAAGTCAAGCTCGGTGTAGAGTACAAGAATCACGAGCTCTTTCTGGATGACTTCGAGATCAAGAACAATCCGTCCACCGGGTTTCTGCCCGCCATTCCGACGGCCGGAACTCCGGACCACGTTACGTACACGCAAAAGCCCATCGAGGCGGCCGCGTACGTACAGGACAAGATGGAGTTCGACATCATGGTGGTGAACGTCGGGCTACGGCTCGACTACTTCGACGCGAAGGGAGAAGTGCTGGATGATTTTGGCCGGCCACGCTCATCTCCGAGGTCGCCATCTGAAGCCAGGTGGCAGCTTTCGCCCCGGATCGGACTGTCGTATCCACTATCCGAAAGAGGTGCTGTTCACGTTTCTTACGGCCACTTCTTTCAGATGCCGCCTTTCGAGTTCCTGTACGCTAACTCCGACTACATTTTCGATCCAGAGGAAGGCGTCGGTCGGGCGTTCGGGTTTGCAGATTTGAAGCCGCAACAGACGGTCGCTTATGAGATCGGCCTCCAGCAATCGTTCACCGATCTGATCGGGGTAACGGTGACAGCCTATTACAAGGACATCCGTAACCTGTTGGGTACACGCATCGAGGTCATACAGCCTGGATTCGACGAGCCATTTCCACTGGAGAAGTACGGACGCTACATCAACCGCGACTACGGTCAGGTGAAGGGTTTTACACTCTCGTTCGAGAAACGCATGGCCGGTAGTTATGCACTGGACGTCGATTACACGTTT
>JBFIPX010000290.1:0-3097 GCA_041609895.1 Rhodothermales bacterium | reverse complement strand
TGCGTTGCCGCTATGTCGGTAGTCAGGAAACGCGTTCAAGAACAGCGGCAGCGCGTCAAGAAACTCTGTGCGGTGAAAATCGGAATTAAACACGATTTGGTCCGCCGCGAGACATGAGATGTAGTTGATCCAGGCGTACGTGAAGTCACGTTGGTCTCCCTCGCGAAGCGGATACGTCAGCTGATTCTCGTGCATGAAAAGAACGACCGGCACATCCGACAGATAGTCGCGCGTAAGACCAAGGAACGCCGGCAAGTTCACCATGTCCGTCGCAAAGATCAGATCCGGAGCGACGCCGGATTCGATCAGAGCTGTTGTCTTCTCCACCAGCGATACAGCACTCCCTTGCATGCGCCACTTCCATGACCGAGCGGGCATTGTGACAGGGTGAACGCGGTGACGGCTATGGACGGCGAGTCCGTCGAGAAACGCTTTGTGCGAGCCGCCATACCATGGCTCCAGGGCGAGGACAGAAAGGTGCGCCCCCAAAAGACCTACCGCTTGGCGAGTTGGCGCCTGTAGTCTTGTTCTTCCTCTTCTGATGCCGGCCGCACGATCGAGACGGCGCGAACCTGCAGGTGCTCACGAAGGACCGGGTCGCGTACCTCCTCAGCCGTAAGAAGTAGCTCCTGACCGGGGTTGACGACAATCTTGCGACTTTTCATTTCGATCTCGACAGGCTTCGTGCTCGTGTTCTTGATGAACATTCCCCGTCTTTTCCGTGATGTCATAAAAAACGCCCCGATAATTGCTAAAAGGCCATCGCCTACGTTCCACGATGCAGGCGCCGTGGAACCACCTATCATATCTAAACGAGATTATACGAAAGATAGTACGCGCCCTAGCATGAAAAGAGTGCAAGGAGCGTTGTTGACGCGAGGTCCTTTGCAGTGCACTATCGTGACAACGACATTTCTCGACATCCCACCGATGTTTCCCTGTGCAAGCCCGGATGTGCTGGCCCAACCAACGAGAGGGCTTCTGCCTTGTTTGGACATCTCCTGGACCTCTTCTTCCCTTCCTTGTGCTATGGCTGCGGCGATCCTTCCCCGCCAGACGCTCCTCTCTGCTGGAGATGTATCGATAGGCTCGAGCCCGTCGGGCCGGTCGATTCGGCACCAATTTCGCCTGAGGTTTGGTGTCGCGCACCGTTGGACGTGTTTTGCGCATGGCGGTTTAACCGACACGGCCCAATTGCCCGACTTATTCGTTCGCTCAAGTACGACAACAGGCCGTGGCTCGGCACCGCTCTCGGCCGCGCGTTGGCCGCGGCGATACGGAGTGGCGGATCAACACCGGCCGGATTGGTTGTCCCGGTACCCCTGCACGCGTTGAAGATGCTCGAGCGCGGTTACAACCAAGCCGCGTGGATTGGTCGATCGCTTGCCGTCGAAATGAGCCTCGAATTCCTTCCCGGCGCTTTGCGCCGCACCCGGACAACGGCGACGCAGACAAGGCTGTCTCGCGAAGAAAGATGGACGAACGTGAGCGGCGCCTTCCGCGCCGAAACAAACCTCAACGGAGCTCATGTACTCGTGGTAGACGACGTGATTACGACCGGAGCCACAGTTCACGCCGTCGCAGATGCGTTGTTGGACGCCGGCGCAGAGTCAGTTCAGGCGGCGGCGATCTGCCTGTCGTCAGCGTGATTTGGGGAAGTCGGCTACGCAGATGGTTCGATCACACGCCGCAGCTTCATCCTCATCATTGGTGGCGAGAATAATCAGTTTGCCGTCACTCCGGAAATCAGCGATCAGCTCACGAACGACCCCTCGACCCGCCGCATCGAGATTCGAACTCGGTTCGTCAAACATCAACACTGACGGGTTGTGGAGGACGGCTGCGGCGAGTCGTACGCGTTGCATCATGCCACTCGAGTAGGTCGATACAGGTGCGTCGCTACGAGCATCCAAACCGACGCGGACGAGAACCTCGTCGGTCCGCGGTGAGGGATTCACTCGTCGGGCCCGAGCAATGAACTCTAGATTCTCACGTGCAGAAAACGAGTCGTAGACGTTCAGGTATGGTGCCACAAAGCCCGTCGACGTTGTGATTGCTTCTGCCAACACTTCGGCTCCGTTGGATATGCCGGTGACCCGCCCAAAGGATGGTGTCAGAAGACCCGCAAGGATTCGAATAAGCGTCGACTTGCCGGATCCGTTGGGACCTGTCACGGCAACGACCTCCCCAGCATCGAAAGTTGCGTTCAGGCCCGCGAAGACGACCCGCCTGCCGAACTTCTTGCCCACACCCTCGGCAACAATTCTGTCCAGACGCATTTGGATGTACTGATCTTGGTAGAGGTGGGTAGCCCAGGGCAATCGGCATGGAAGCAATTTCAAGTTAACATCCCGGTGACAATCTCGGTCGGACAAACGGCCATTTTGGGGTGTGACCCGTTTGAAGATTGATCGTATTACGAACCCGACCTTCGGGGAGTCGTTATTTTCAAACTCTCAAAAACATTCTACTCCACAGCCTCGAGGCACACGTATATATCTATGAATCGCACTCTTATCGCTGCTATAGCAATCACGGCTACGCTGGCAGCCTGTCAGAACAGGGAAGATGCGCCACATGGTGATCATAGCAGTGACGCGCACGCGTCGGCCTCAAAAAAAAGCCTGGTTGCCGAACTTTCTCCGACAGAGGGTAATTCGGTGGAAGGAGTCGTGTCGTTCACATCCACAGACGACGGCGTTCTGATTTCGGCCCACATAACCGGACTCGAACCTGGCAAACACGGCTTCCATATTCACGAGACTGGCGACTGTAGCGCTCCGGACGGAAGCTCTGCGGGCGGACACTATAATCCCGCTGGAACTCCTCACGGTGCCCCATCCAGTCCACCAGATCAACGCCACGTGGGTGATCTCGGCAATATCGAGGCTGATGCGTCCGGCATGGCACATCACGAGTCTACCGACACCGTGATTTCACTGGAAGGATCGCAATCGGTTGATGGGAAAGCAGTCATCGTGCACTCCGGTGAAGACGACTTGACGTCACAGCCTACGGGAGCCGCCGGGTCGCGCTTGGCTTGCGGAGTCATCGGCTCGACTGGCTAGACGGCACCAGGGCTGACCAGACCACACGT
>JBFIPX010000289.1:0-3111 GCA_041609895.1 Rhodothermales bacterium | reverse complement strand
TTCGTGTTCGACTCCATCGCGCACGCCGAGCGCTCAAGAAGCTTCTCGATCCCCACATGACCGGACTCTAGAGCACACAGGTAAGACAATGATTCTTCAGCGACTGAAAACCATGTTCGGGATGGTTCCCAATTGCGAGCAAGTCAATGACTTCATCGTGAGCTATCTCGACGGCGTGCTCGACGATAAGACGGCACGGCAGTTTGAGGCACACATCAGTGCCTGCGATGATTGCTCTCGCTACCTGCAGGAATACAAGACGACTGTAAAGGTCGTCAACGACTCCGCCAATCTCGACCTCCCTCCTGAACTCGTTGAGATGACGATGTCATTCTTGCGCAGAAGTTGGGAGAACCATTGACAGCTGAAAGACGATTGATTGCGTTGCATTGTTTTAGGAGCGCTGCATTGCGCAAAAAGAAATGGCCCGCCGCGGTTTGCGACGGGCCATTCACTTTAGTGGTCGAAATGTTAGTTCAGTGTTACTTCAGGAGCACCATCGACTTTGCTACCCGCGTATTCCCGTATTCTAGCGAGTAAACGTACGTCCCGCTGGCCACCTTCTGACCGCTCTGATCCCGTCCGTCCCAGACGACCGAGTGCGTTCCAGCCTCCTTCAACTGGCCGGCAACGAGGGTGCGCACGCGCTGACCCATTATGTTGTAGACACTCACCGACACCGCAGCCGCAACCGGAATCTCGAACCGAATCGTCGTAGTCGGATTGAACGGGTTCGGGTAGTTCTGGTGCAAGGTATAGCTGTCCGGGATTTCCTCAGCGTCTTCAACGCCGACGGCCATTTCCGTCGATTCAATCACGGCGATGAAGATCTGTCCCTGGACATCGGCATACCGGTTCGTCATCACAACCTCGTTGCGGCCGTCACCGTCCAGGTCGTTTGCAATCCGCAGCGGATAGTAATAGTCCTGCTCGCCACCCTGACTGTCCAGAAGCGTCGTCCATGAGTAGCTCGTCGAGTCCGCGCGGTCACCCACACCATCATACTCAACGCGCGACACCGTCTCGGCTCTACCGTTGGCCGCGATGATATCAGTCAATCCATCTCCATCGAGATCACCGACGTCTGCGCCGCGCGACTCATACGGGCGCGGGCCCGAAGTGGCTCCGAACGTACCCACCATATTGATGCTTGCAGGCGACAACGTCGACACATCCGCCAGATCGTCCAGATAGTAGAGCTTCCCGTCGGTCATCGGGAAGTACGCCTCCATCTTGGAGTCTCCATCGTAGTCCTGGAAATACATGTCGTGTGCGTTGAACGATCCGGGATCGTTCTCCAACGGAAATGCCTGGTTGATGTCGACCTGCATCACATACGTATCAGGCGCCGTCGCCTCGAATACCGTCATGCTCCACAGGTCCCACGTGTTCACCCAGATCTCATTGAGCCCGTCGCCGTCAAAGTCCACGACCATCAGATCGTACAACCCGCCGCCGCCAAGCACCGTCTCATTTGCTTCAAACTCCACGTTCCACGTCGCAAACGCGTCCAGCGATGCGCCCGCCAGGGACATCACCACCAGTTCGCGGCGGCCACCCGTGCGCGAAACGGTCAGCACCTCGGTCTTGCCGTCACCGTCCACGTCCGCCAACTGAATACCGGCCGGACGAAAATCGAGCGTACCATCGGATCGGTACTCGTACGTCGTCGTCGGCGTGTCTGGGAAGACGCCCGCATCGTCCGCCTCAAAAATGAAGAGGTCTACCGGATCGTCATTGATCGTCGGAATACCAAAGTAGATCTCCATTCTGCCGTCGCCATCGACATCTCCGTATGCCAGCGCAGGCAGTGAGTTCGAGGGCACATGCGAATAGTGCCAGACATATTCGTACGTGTCGTCTCCCGTGTTCTCGTACAACATCACATCCAGCGAGCCCGGATCCGGTCCGGCCGGCGAGAGCGTCTCATCCGTCAAGAAAAGTATCTCCTTCTTGCCGTCGTTATCCGAATCGATATCCACCAGCACTCGGCTGCCACCAAAGGCCGGGGTCGTGTAACCCAACCCACGAGCAAACACCACCGGATCCGAATACGGATCCAAATTCCAGGCCAACTTGAAATCATCTGCGACAGTGATCTGTGCCTGCACGTCTTGAGGCACGAACACTTCCGTCGTCGCCATCAGGACAAGCACCAATAAGACACCGGAAAGAATCGATAGCACCTGCTTCATCAGAAAAGCCTCCAAGAACTTGATTTGATCACACTTACGGCAGATTTGCCGTAGAAACGGCTATCATCTTATGTACAAAATTATTGTGCAGCGGCGCAAGTCGATCGTACCCGACTTTGCTTTAGGTACGCAGTTTTGTGACAATTCAAGAATGTGACGAATCATAATCACTTCCAGAAAAGAAAAAGCGGCCCACCGATGTTCGGCGGGCCGCTAACCGCTTATTATCACTGGCGTTGAATACTGCGAGCTATTTCGGTCGATGCGCCGTACAGCAGTTATCTGGCAAGAGCGCACACAACGTTTCTTTGTCGCAGGTATCGCTCAGTTGGTCCCGAGACTGACAAGTGCTCCCGAATCGTCCATACGATAGACGTTGCCCAGACCCAGGGCGCGCACTCCTTTCTCGATCTTGGCAAGGTCGCCAACGATCACAATGGCCAGCGCATTCGGATCGAAGCGTTCCCGTGCAACAGTATTGACGCGTTCGAGATCAAGAGACTTGACGGCCTGCATGTCCCGGCGCCAATAATCCAACGGACGATTGAACAAGAATATTTGCTCTGTCTGCGCCGCGACGGCTGCGATGGATTCAAAGACGGACGGATACTGCTGCAGGATATTCGTTTTACCCAGCGCCAGTTCTTCGGGTGTAATCGGACGTGCTCCGTCGATGCCGCGAATCTCTTTCACGATCTCGACGAGTGCCTTATCGGTTGCGTCTGTTTGAACGGAGGCGATGACATACATCGGCCCCCGCGCAGCATCATCCCACATCGACAAACCAGCTCCATACGTGTAGCCTTTATCCTCTCGAAGATTCGTGTCGAGCCGCTGGAAGCCACCTCCGAGTACGAATTGCACGGCTCGCATGGGCGTATACTCCGCCTCCTTGACGCTGACGCCCAGGTTACCG
>JBFIPX010000288.1:0-3122 GCA_041609895.1 Rhodothermales bacterium | reverse complement strand
GGCCAGGTTTTCGAAATGGAGGCGATTGCAGACGGGGCTTTTGGTATTTCGGAAACGAAGTCGGAGGAATACGCACGAGCCCTGGGTGCGTTGATGTCCGATATGGTCCGGGCGATTGACGACCCCGGCCATACGCTGCGCGTCACGCTAGAGGACGGTGTCGCGAGCCTAAAGACGGCAATTACGGCAACGGAGGATGCGCATCGGCGGTTAGGACGAGCCTGAGTGATCCAGTCGAAGCGCTCGCAGATTCTCAAACGTAATGTACGCGGATGACGGGTGGACCCCGATAATCGGCCTCGGTTGAGATGAGTAATCGCCGCTGTTGAATAGAACAGCCGACCGCGATTGGGGCCGAGCGGGCACCCCGTCAGATGGCGGACTCGTCGTGTCGGGTAGCTGCCGCCGCGGTCACGGATTGATTCTGGACGCGATCCGGCGGGCCATCCTGTGCACTTCGATAGTGTCGAAACGTTTCGATATATTGCGGCCGTTGTCGAGCCACAATTTGGATTTGTTGATTCTTGGACCGGGCGGACTCGCGATATTGCTTAAGGGTGTGGACGGGGCGGAGGATATCGTGCGCTCTTCTCGCTCTTCTTGCGTTGGCTTCGTCGCGAAGTGACGCTCAGGTCACATTGCAACCCGACGATAGTTCTCTCGAGAGTCGTTTCGATGGACTGCGCGGCCAGCTGCAGGTAGGTGGCCCGTATGTCGGCCTGGAGTTTCATCACAGCCGGCCGCTACCGTCGCGGGTGAGCTTTTACTACCCCGTCGCCAACAGCATCGACCTGAGTACCGACTACTGGCAGCGTGACGCGTCCATGCCGTTCTCCACGAAGCTAACGGTTGGCGGTAGGTCGATGTCGATCGGTGATGCTCCGTATCCCTACAGTGCCACGCCGGCCCATGTGGTGTTCGAGAAAGACACCTTGTCACTCGGAACGCGCGTGGCGTTTCACTTCGGATCGTCGCTGCCTGTGTTCGTGTATCGTATCACGGTCACGAACCGCGATGACGTACCCACGCACGTCGAACTGGATACACGGCTGAAGCCAACACTACGGACATCGCATGCGTACGACTTCAAGATCCCGACGCGGTCGCGATATATGAACGGCGGCTCCGTTTATCGAGCTGATTACGACGACGCAGCCACGGACTCGGCAATTGTGTTTGTTGTTAACGCGGGCGCCGAGCCGTCCGATCGTGTCCGGTCGCGGGTCGTTCAGAATGACCAGCACGATGTTCGATTCTCATATCACGCAACGTTAGCACCCGGGCAGGCAATCGAGGTTGTTCAAATCATCGGCTCGTCGCGCCCGTCCGAATTTGTATCACTGCTCCCGCGCATCCAGGCCGGATGGCGCGACGATGTTGATGATTACGAGCGTCGTGTAGTGGACTACGCGCTTCGAACGCATCGATTTGAGATGGAAGATGCCGTACTGCGGCGTACGGAGCAATGGTCAAAAGCGATACTCGCCGCTAACACCCACTATCTCGACGGGCGCATGGTGCCGATGCCGACGCCCGCTCAGTACAACTTCTTCTTTACTCATGATCTGCTGCTCACGGATCTCGGAGCGGTGATGTTTGACACGGCGCGTGTGGCGCGTGACCTGCGGTACCTTGCACGTCTTGCCCACTCGGACAGCCTGCTGCCACACGCGTATTACTGGCGGAATGGCGACTACGTGACCGAGTATGCAGGATCCGACAACTGGAATCATCTTTGGTTCATTCTGCTGTCAAGCTCCTATCTGAAACACAGCGCAGACCACCGAACTGTCCGGCAGCTGTGGCCGATGATTCGACAAAGCCTGCGTTTGATGCTCAAAAACGAACGAAACGGGCTGATGTACTCCGAGCGGCCGGACTGGTGGGACATCGGACACGTATACGGCGCTCGGGCATATCTCACGACGTTGATGGTTCGGACGCTTCGATCGTATGTCTATCTGTCTCTCGAGCTTGGGTATGCGGATGATGCCATGGTAGAGCATCTGAACCTGGCTGCGAGAATGCAGGAGCAGCTGGTCGATCAGCTCTGGGACGAGGAGGCGGGTTACCTCCTGAACATGCTGGATTCCGTTGCCGTCGACAGCCACTTCTACTCCGGGTCGTTGCTCGCTGCGGCCTTCGACCTTCTGGAGCCGGTGAAGAAGGACCGACTGTTGGAGTCAGCGGGCAAAGTGTTGCTCGACGAGAATATTGGAATCCGGAACGCAATGCCGCCCGACTACCTTGACTTGATCGATCGTTATCGGTTTAACGGCCCAGAGGTGGGAGCTCCGTATCAATACATGAACGGAGGGGTGTGGCCGCAGGGGATTGCCTGGTATGCGATGGCAATGCTTTCTGCCGGGCGTCCGGATGAAGCGGAAGCGATCCTGAAGCGCTATCTCACCCTTGATGGGATCGAACGCAGTCCGAACGGACAACCGGCGTTGTTTGAATATCGAAACGCGGACGCGTCGGCGCCTGAGTATGGTCGCATCGACAAGACCACGTTCCTGTGGGCGGGCGGTTGGTATCTATACGTGCTGTACCAGCTCGCCGGCGTTCGCGAGAACGAATGGAATCTCTGGTTCAACCCGCAGTTACCTAGCGGTTTCGGAGACTTGGAGTACGATCTCACGGTAAGGGGGAGGAAGAGCCACGTGACGTGGAGGGGAGATGGGCGGTTCTTGGAGAGCGTGCACGTGGACGGAAGGAGGGTCTATTCGGCGGTCGCGTCGTCTCCGGCCGACAGCGTGGCTTTGCAGCGCGGTCTTCCGGACGCGCCTTACCTCGCATGCGCATCTGCGATCGTTGAGGATGTCGTGTTCGAATCGTCGAATAATCGATTGACCGTGGCCCTGAGAGGTCTCCGCGGCCAATCTGCGGAAGTCGTCGTCGTATCTCCAACGAAGCCGAAATCGGTGCTTGTCAACGGGCGTGACACCCGGGAGGAGACACGCGTAGTTGCAGAAGAGGGAGCATTTGTTATTTCCCTTTCGCTCGAAATGGATGTGCCTTCGACGTTCGTCAGCGTGGACCTGTGATCGCCGTTTTCCACCGTATGCAATGCTTGTTGAGACACGTTTGGGGGTAGAAACTGAGGACCGGTTGACTTGTCG
>JBFIPX010000287.1:0-3155 GCA_041609895.1 Rhodothermales bacterium | reverse complement strand
CATGGTCTCAAAAACACGAGAGCGTGACGCGACCAGGCGAGGGTAATCCACCAGCGTGGGTCCGAATCGGCGTTTGAATTCGGCAATAGAGGGTGTATTCGCTCCCAGGAAGTCAAAAGCTGTGATTCCATCTTGCTGCAAGCGCGTCAAGACGTTACCCACAAGGACAGTCATCGCCGGCCCCGGGATGCTTCCCGCAATCCAGTAGTATGCGACATTACCACGCTCGAGCACAATTACTCCACCCTCCAATAGGCCACCCTCTCGAGCAACCGCCGTGAAAACTCTGCACTTAAGCGGTGCGCCCGTGGCCGTAACGACTCCCGCAAGCAGGTTCGCGTCGACTTGTATCTGTTTACCGGATCGAGCGTATCCGTCGAGCCAAAGTTGAATAACGGACGGAAGTGAAGATTCGTCCTCGCGCACACGGTATGCGTCGATGTTCTTACGATAGAGGCGTCGTGTGGCTGCGGACCAGCCGGCAACAATGTTCGTATTGTCCTCGCGCAGTTCAGACACGTACGTTTGGAGCACATCACGCTTCCAACTGTCTCCCATGGCCTCAAGCAACTGGGGACTATCCGGCGGGAGTGTGATCACCACGCGGTGGTATCGATCGACGAGGTGCGCGCGCAGCGAGTTCAGTACCGCTGCGTACGTATCGGGCGTGCCTACGTCCGCGACGAGAAGCGGGCTGAACGGAATGAGTCTCGGGGGAACAACCTCCAGAAATGGACCGACCTGTCGGAATGTGGCGAGAAACGCAGCAAAGTCTATCTCCTGTTCGCCGATGAAAATGGCCCTCATTTCGAGTCCTTGCGCGGCCGCCAACCCGCCTACCATCTCGAGGTCACAGAAAGCGTGTGTGGTTACTGCTCGTTGCTGGAGAGCCGTCCATCGTGCGAGGGCTTCGCTGGATGACGCCTGCAGGATCGTAACGCTATTGCTCACCTGTACAACGCAAAAGGTTTTTGGCCGTCAAAGGATATACTGACTGAGATCGCGGTTCTCGACAATCGAAGACAGCCTCGAGGCAACAGCATCAGCGTCAATCGTGATGGTCTCGTCGCTGATACGGTCAGGTACCTCAAAAAGAATCTCTTCGAGAAGAGTCGTCAGTACGGTGTGAAGTCTTCGAGCGCCAATATTCTCTACCTGCTCGTTCACTTCCGCCGCAGTTCGCGCGATCGCCTGGACGGCTTCATCCGTAAACAATATTTCGACTCCTTCGGACTGCAAGAGGGCTTGATATTGCTTCAGAAGTGCGTTCTTGGGCTGCTTGAGGATCTTTACGAAATCCTCCTCAGTGAGCGACTGGAGTTCGACACGGATCGGAAACCTTCCCTGCATTTCCGGAATCAGGTCACTCGGCTTTGACACATGAAAAGCACCACTGGCGATAAAAAGGATGTGGTCCGTTTTCACGAGGCCGTACTTGGTCATTACACCAGATCCCTCGACGATCGGCAGCAGATCCCTCTGAACACCCTCTCGCGAGACGTCCGGGCCACTTCGTCCTGCCGCCGATCTGGCGGCGACTTTGTCGATCTCGTCAATGAAAACGATTCCAGACTGCTGAACGCGCTGCAAGGCATCCTTGGTGACCTTGTCCATGTCGATGAGCTTCTGCGCTTCCTCGTCTGCAAGGAGTACCCGGGCCTCAGAGATCGGCACGCGCCGCCGCTTTCGCTTCTTTCCTCCGATGTTTCCAAACAAATCCTGCAGGTTCATTCCCATCTCTTCCATTCCCATGGGCCCGAATACCTGCAGCATCGGATTCTGATCGGACTGAACCTCGACCTCAACCTCCCTCTCGTCGAGGTCGCCGTTTCTCAGTTTTTCCCGAAACTTTTCTCGAGTTCGCTCACGGATGTCATTTTCGCGCGCCCCCGACTCGACGTCCGATGTCTTGAGCAGGAAACCCGGACCGTTCGTCGAATCGCTCTGCGTTGCTGCTGCCGGAGGTATAAGGAGGTCGAGGATTCTCTCTTCAGCCAGTTCGGAGGCCCGTTCTCGCACGACAACGCCGTGCTCCTCGCGAACCATGTTGATCGCGATGTCGCAAAGATCACGGATCATGCTCTCTACATCTCGACCTACGTAGCCAACTTCTGTAAACTTCGTTGCCTCCACTTTGATAAATGGAGCGCCCGACAGTCGAGCGAGTCGTCGGGCGATTTCCGTCTTCCCGACGCCGGTTGGCCCAATCATGATAATGTTGTTGGGCATTATTTCTTCGCGCATGTCGTCCGCCGCGTTGAGACGGCGCCATCGGTTCCGCAGCGCGATGGCGACGCTCTTTTTTGCGTCGTCTTGACCGATGATGTATTTGTCAAGCTCGGCGACAATCTGCCGCGGCGTGAGCTCTGACTGCGCTGTCTGAGCGGATGTCGGCATTTCCATTAGATATGTTGACATAGGTCCTGGCCCACCAAATCAGGCCCGCGCGCTCACCGCGAAGGGGTTTGTTCGCCACCGCACAAGGAATGAGATACGGTGTCGTGTACCGCAGCAGGTCGACTCAGCCGTTATCCGCTTCAGTCATGGATGTTCCGCTTGATACGGTGCCCGGGTCGTCAAACGATTCAGTATGAGCTCCGTTAGCGTCTTGAAATGTTTCAGCCTGCCACTCCTCGTCGGGAGTCGCTTCTGAACGAAGCGCCTTCACGTCTGGATGGTTCGAATCGAGAATAAGGACAGTATAATCGTAGGGGAATCCGCGCCGCTTTTCGAGCCATACCGCCCCGGCGAGCTCAAGACCGTTTATGACAGTTTTTGGGTCATAGTCGTGTTCGCCAAACTCCTCCGACAGCTTCCGCAGCAGAGGGGTGAGGTAGACCTCGTCATACTGGCCGAAGTACTCCTCGACGATCTCGAGCGTTCGGATGGAGGCGGGATCCACCATCGATTCGTAGGTGACATTGCTTCGACTTGCCGGTGCCTCCTTGGGCTCCAGCTCATCTAGCCCGGCATCCGTATCGTCGGCGCCGAGCGCGCGCTTGACCGCATCACTCAACAGCAGTGCCGCGCTGACATAGCGTACCATTGGGTGCACGTCGCGGTCGCTGACTTCTCCGTCCATTCCAACCGGCAGGACGATTACTTGCTTTCCTGACTGCCCGATGGCGTTCGCGAGAACATGGTACACGCGCGTG
>JBFIPX010000286.1:0-3202 GCA_041609895.1 Rhodothermales bacterium | reverse complement strand
GAAGTTCGAGAACTTGGTAAGAACCGAGACCAGCAGTTTCTCGAGCAGACTGGCACGGCGGACTTTGCCGTCACCATTCCATACAAGGCGTCCGTCCGCACCGACTTCCTTGACCCGCGCCTCTATGACGGCCTCCAGCTCATCGTCGAAGTCGATGGTCCGGTGGGGATCCTGGACAAGGTTTTCAAATGGTTTGAGACGGTATGGTACGTTCGCGTAGGCAAACTCTTTGGCAAGCAGCATGCGCTCAAGCTCGCCAGGCTGGAATCGCCGGGAAATCTCCAGCAGCTTCAGGAGATAGATGATCTGATGATCGCCCCAGTAGCCTATGAATGACCATGGGTCCGCAGGATCTTCGGTCTCCCAGTCAATACCATTGCGCGTGATTCGGTAAGGGTTGTAGCCGTCGAGAGTCGACGCGTTTACGAACTTCGAGATCACACTCGTCGTGAATTCAGGGTACGAAACCAGCAGGGCTTCCCAGTTCTGAAAAATGTCCCTCCAGTTCCCTTCATAGTTCAGCGCTTGCCCGCCGTTGGGCCCCTTGACGTTAATGGAGAAGTGATTCCATGGCCTGCTGGGGTCTCCGTGTCTGCGACTGAAGTAAAGTGGTAGGTATTCGTGGCATAGCCGCGTCACGTCCGGCTCACCGGTCGCCCTCGCTTTCGTTAGCAGCGCTGTGACGTCCACGGATGCGGGGAGGGATTCGAAGAATGCCTGGTGGGCACCGCGCACCTCGCGATTGTGAGCCGCCACGAAATCTATGAGGTCTGCGGTGCTGACCTGATACCCGTCGGCAAAGGCCCCGCCACGCATAACGTTGAAAAGCACATTCGAAAAATGTCGCCCGGCCGACATCTCGTCTGCGCTTGCCTGGAGCCCGTCGGCCTCTGCCACAATCTGCCTTAGCTGGGTTGTCCCTATAGCCACATCTTCGACGAGCATTTCGCGCAGCGCTTCCTTATTACCGAGCTGCTGCCGAAGCAGCGCAACTTCTGCCGGGCCTTGCTCAACTTCGGCCACTACGAACCATTCGTGGAGTTCACGCGAGGCGAGATCGAGTTCTGCGGATATGAAGTAGGCTCCGCGCTGCGCCCGAATGTCGATCTCGCTCTCAATCGATTCACCGCGACGAAAGCGGTCAGTTTGCTGGGAAGACAGCAAGTACCGGGCGTTCTCGAGTCCGGTTGACCAGACGGTCGTCGCGCTCAGAGCCTCGCTGGGCTCCGGTCTATCGACCGGTATCGAGCTCAGAAGGAAGAGGCCCAGGCCGCAGTCTGGTAGAAGCTCGCTCTTCTTGTAGGCGTCGAGCAGGTTGCTGCGTTCCGACTGCAGCATTCTGTCCGTCCCGTAGGGCAGGAGATTCTGTATCCCGTCGAGCACCCGCGCTCTCGCCGAGTTACCGTGACTGACAAGCGTTGACCTCCTCGCAAATCCGAACCGCTCCGTCGTGGTCCACGTGGTCTGGAACGTCAAACCCAAATCGTGATTCTTTTCCTCAAACAGAAGCTTGTTGGCCGGAATGTTCTTGTACAGATTCCGCTCAATATCATAAAGGCCATCGCACGCATAACTCAATGGCTCCCATAGATAGATGCACTGCTCTTTTTCTACGAGGAATAATGTCTTACCGCCCGTAATACCGTGGGAATCGTGGATCTTGTCGACCGACACGTAGGGGAAAAGCGCGTTCTCCGGATTCTTTCGTCCTGCTGTAAGGGCACCGTTGCTGGATATAAACATCCAGTGGTCGGAATGACTTACGATCGACATGAAGAACGGCGGCATCAGGTCGTAATTCGAGATACGGTAGAAGCGCTCACCTTCGATCGAAACGAACTCTCCATCCACCGTTCCCGTGCGCGGCTTGCAGGGAGCGTGACCGCGGTAGATCGCGCCTTGTTCTACGGCCGGCCGACCCGACGCTGCTATGCCTGCCCCTTCGCTATTCATCCACTTGGAAGGGAATGTTTGCGTGCGCGGCATGGTTGTGGCCGTCGTAGGCGTAGACAAAAAGCCGGTAGGCACCCGGGGCAGACGGGGCCGTCAGCGTAACATCGGCGTCCATCGGACTCAGGACGAGGTCCGAAAAGCTCTCGGGGACCGTCTCCTGGTCTCCGCCGTGACCCAGATCGGTCGTTTCTCGCATCACTTCCCAGTGAAACGTTAGAGCGTCACCATCCGGATCGGTGACGACGACCTTCGCGGGGTACGAGCTTCCAGCATTCAGTGTGACTCCGTCGTAGGCGGTGCGCCCATCGAGTTGGACTGACTCCAGCCGCGGGGATCGGTTATCCGGCCACGTGTCATTCCATATGTAATGCATGACGTCCACGGTTTCGGTCTCTTCGCCCGTCGGGAGAAATATCCCGTACCAGGTCGGCGTACGTTCCTGCTTCTGGCCCCACAGAAAGACGAAAGAGCCCACACACTGCGTTGTATCAGAAGCGATGGCCACGTTGTATCTCTCGAGGTACGAGTCCGCCTTGACGGAACTGGTATTCTCGATCGGGGCCTCCCATGGCGTCTTAGCGACTTCCCAGTGTCCTGTGGCGCCCCACTCCGTGACCATATAGGCACCGTCCCAACCTGTTTCATCGATGTAACGCGGGAGATTCGGCAGGTCGGCGTACATCTGGATGCTTAGCAGGTCGAGGTCAGGCGCGCGCTCCTTGATCTGATCGACAAGTTCCTTGGAGATGCCGGCCAGTGAGGTGGTCGTCAGGTGATTGGGGTCCACCTCGTGAATCATGCGCGAGATATCACCCACAGCATTCCACACCTTCGGGTTCGTCGCACCCAGATTGAGTTCGTTACCAATTCCCCAGACGAGGAGTGCCGGGTGATCCTTGTACTTCAACACCTCTTGCCGAATGCGCTCCAGCTGCTCTGCAACGGCCGCAGAATCATCATAGTCGAAGTTGAAGACTCCCACTCCCTGACCCGGCCGTTCCCGGCCGATCTCCAGTCCCATCATTACGGCGAGACCATGCTCGTGGGCTTCGTCGAGTATGTCCTGGCCGGTCGTGCCCGCCTCATCGGTTCGCCATGTGCGAAGGGCATTTGCGCCGTGCGCCGCCAGTAGTTCGATGCTGCCTGCCCCGGGCGGCTGCCGTTCCAAACCGGCGCCCCGGATGTAAAACGGTTCGCCTCCCCGATAAATGCGGTATGCACCATCCTCTTGTCGGAGTTCCACCTTGAT
>JBFIPX010000285.1:0-3316 GCA_041609895.1 Rhodothermales bacterium | reverse complement strand
GACCGTACCGCTGGTTCTCGACCGGATTGGCATCGATCCGGCCCTCGCAACAGGACCGTTCATCACCGTCAGCAATGACGTCATCGGGATCAGCGTGTTCTTTGTTCTGGCGACGCTAATCTACCTGTCGTGAGGGCGCGAGAGGGCTGGCAGGATGATGCCGTGGCTTCGGATGGCCGTGTCGCGGCTCCGGCGGAACCGGGATAGGCGTGTTTCAACCGGACGTCGGTTGGGCGGTCACGATTATCGCGAACGCTCGTGGGCCTGCCAAGTAACGACGAGGTCGTTCAGTGCTTCCACGAGTCGCCGTATGCGACGGCTATTTACGCCAAAATCCCAGCCGCCAAACCGGCTCGCGCTTCGTACGTGCAACACCGATCCCGCTCCCGAACCGGTGATCATGATCTCCATGTCGTCCCGAAAAAACCAGACCCTATGGACGGACTTTATATGACGTTGGTCCGGCAGAGTGATCCGCTCGGGCTTCATGGACTGCACCGCCTGCTGCGCGAGGACGAAGAGTGAGTCCTGCGGCACATCATAGTAGAACGAGCGGCGCTGGCACGCCTTCAGCTGCGGACACGGGGCAAGCGGATTCGCATCAACGCCTTGCTCCTGCATCGTCGTCATGAAGGAGGAAGCCGCAACGATCGGACGTCTTCAGTAGGTCGCCCCGTCCGCTGCTACCTCCGGTGCGCCCGCGTTGTACTTGGACGGGCATTTGACGAGTATGTGCTCCGCAACGAAGATCTCACCCTCAGCGTGACCCTCGATTACGAGCTTTTCGGCGTCCTCAAAGTTTGCGGGCTTGGGATTGCGGTAATGCACCTGCCTGACGTTGCCAGCATCATCTTTCATCGTGAAGACGAAGAGATTCTGATCCGGGTCATAGTTTGCTGCCTGGTCATCGACCCACGTGCCGACCACATGTGCGCTCGATCCAGACTCTGCCGCCTGCGCAAAGTTCATGTATCCGCCGACCTGCTGCCCAAAGTTCAGGAACAGCAGCGTGCTGAATCCAACGAGTATCACCACGCCGACTATCGTCTTCCATTTCATATATGATCACCGTCGTCGAAATCGAATGAAGGTTATGCCGGACCTTCCGTGTCGTGAATGTCCTGCTCAAGCGATCGTTCCAGCCGAGCGATCTTTCGATCCGTTCTGTACAGAAAAAGAACAATCCCGAACCAGATGATCAGGACAACCACCAGGACAACATAAAGCTTGTCTTCCGCGAGAAACACCGTCTCGAGCCCGACGGGTGCCTGCGAGGACTGTGCCCAGATACTGTCGTAGGCGGTCGCCGTGGTAGTGTCGGTCGCCGCATCTTGCAGGTCGTTAATGGCCGCTCTGATCATAGTGTATCGCCGCGTGCTGCTTTTTCGAAACGAATATCTTCAACGTGCTCCTCAAGGAGTCGGAGGCGCGTACGCTGGGTATACAACACCCAGAATAGACCGATGAATCCGATCACCGCTGGGTAAAACACGAGCCTCATGACAGGGTGAGTGATGTCGCTAAACGCCGGGTTGCCCTCGGCTCCCGGATGGAGGCTCTGAAGCTGGCGAGGAAGCACGTATAGCAAAAACGGCACCGTAGAGGCCGCGAAGATGTTGTAGACGGCCGCAATCTTGCCTCGCTTCTCCGGATCGTCGATGGAGTCCCGCAGGATGAAGTACGCACCGTAGATGAGCAGTTCTACCGCAGCCATCGATTGGCGCGGGTCCCAGTTCCACCAGATCTCCGTCCCCTGATACCATGTGAATCGTGACCAGAATATGCCCGTGAGCAGCCCAAGAACTCCGAATGTAACGCCGACGCGCGCAGCCTCCGCCGCTCGGATGTCGCGAATTGCATCACCAGATCCCAGGTACCGAATCGAATGATAAGCGGAGACAAAAACGGCAGCCATCAAGGTGAACCACATGGGCACGTGGAAATACAGGTTTCGTGCCGTGTGCTCCAGGATGTTGATGAACGGAACCCGCAGCGCGAAGGCAGCGATAATCATGGCTGTCAGCCAGACCACGACCACGTTGCGAATTAGCTGATACTTTCGGCGGCTTGCCGTCGGGAAGACGTTGTTCATTCTAGTCCTTCCACACGTAGTCAAACAGAAGAACGGAGGCGGTAATAACTACACCCGCAAAACTCACGAGGGTAAGCAAGTGTTCTCCTGATTCGGTCCAGCCCCCGCCTCCTGCCAGAGAATTCTTGGTGGCGCTGATCACCGATAGTAGGAGGGGGATAAGCAGAGGGAAGACAAGAACCGGTAGAAGTGGTCCGCGGTTGGCTGTCCGCGCGATAATGGCTGCCAAAAGCGTAGACGCCCCCGAAAGGCCGAGCGACCCAAGCAAAAGCGTGGTTGCGAAGAGACCCGAATCGGTGACCTCAATGTTTAGAAGGGCCACAAAAGCGATGCCGGCAAGGACGTTGGCTGAGAGCACAAGCACGAAGTTGAACAGGAGTTTGCCCGCGTAAACGGAGCTCGCCCGGGTGTGCAGCTGAAGTAGCAGTACCGTTCCTCGTTCCACCTCGCTCACAAAGGCTCTACCAAGTCCGATCGACGCCGCGAACACGATCACGATCCAGAGGAGGGCTGCCTGAACGTGGACCGCAATCTGCTGCTGGCCGAACGCGAACATGGTCAAGAGCAACGTGGACACGACGAACATGAGCAGAACGCTAATCCCGAAACGGTCGCGCAGCTCAAGCTCAATGTCCTTGCGGAAAACGGCCCACGTTCCTGCTAACCAGTCTGACAATGGATTTAGTCGGAGATTGGAATGAGTTCTCGAGACGGCTACGGTCACGTGCCTTCCAGCGTCAGCCGTCACTAAATGTCGCTCAGGACACGGACGATGGTCGGCTCGAAGGGCTCGAAAAAAGATAGTGGTGCCGGGTTCATCCTTGAGGCGAAAAGTTGCTGAAGAAAACCGTCAGCACAGTGCGGCCCTCTTCCGGACCACCGCGGTGACCCATTCGCACATAGCGCTGCGAATCAGTCGACTCCGTCGCCTTCCGAATGAAACGCCTCTTCGGTGCTCGGCGGATCGAAATCGCCGATGAACGATATTTCCGGCCGGAGTTCCACACCAAACTTCTCGCGAACGGCCTGCTGCGCCAGGAAGATCAACGCCAATACATCAGCGGCCGTCGCACCGCCTCGGTTGATCATGATGTTCGCATGGCGCTGCGTGATCTCGGCCCCGCCAATTCGGGTGCCCTTGAGCCCTGCCTGATCAATGAGCCGGCCCGCACCCATGCCCTCTATCTTCTGAAATATCGATCCGGCGCTCGGTTCGGTGTCGAG
>JBFIPX010000284.1:0-3362 GCA_041609895.1 Rhodothermales bacterium | reverse complement strand
GTCAGAACGGTCGGTTATGGTTTCCTTCGGACAAGGGTTTTGTTTCGGTTGATCCGGAAGCGATAACTGTCAATCCACTTCCGCCACTCGTTCATGTGGAGTCCATCTCGGCGGATGGCAAGATTGTAAAGATCCTCGACGACGAACGCGTCACATTGAAGCCGGGAACCCACAAGTTCGAGTTTCGCTACGTCGGGTTGAGCTTTATAGCGGCGGAGAAGGTCAACTACCAGTATATGCTGCAGGGAGTTGACGAGACCTGGGTAGATGCCGGCCAGCGACGTGTCGCATTCTACACAAACCTTTCCCCGGGGGATTACACGTTCCAGGTCCGCGCGTCGAACAGTGACGGCGTCTGGAGCCAGACGTCGGCGACCGCCTCGTTCTATTTGAAACCGTTCTTCTATCAGACGACATGGTTTCTGGTACTGTGTGTGCTGCTGTCGGTGTCACTGCCGTTCCTCTTCTATAGAATTAGGGTGAGGCACTTAAAGCAGCGACAGATCGAGCTCGAGGACCTGGTCGAGGAGCGAACGAAAGACCTTCGCGAGGAGAAGGAGCGAACGGAATCAGCCCTGAAGGAAACGGAAACTGCGCGCAGGGAGGCAGAGGAGCAAAAGGACATCGCGGAGCGGGCGAAGTCAGTAATAGAGGCACAGGCGGAAAAGCTGCGCGACATGGATCGCATCAAGTCGCGATTCTTTGGCAACATCTCGCATGAGTTCAGAACCCCGCTGACGCTCACGATTGGTCCTCTCGAGAATGCCATCACGGGCATGTACGGTCCGGTAAGCCCCGCGCTCTCGCGCCAGCTGGAGATCATGCTGCGCAACTCAAGGCGACTGCTGCGCTTGATCAATCAGCTGTTGGACCTTTCGAAACTGGAATCCGGCAGTCTGACGCTCAAGGTAATCGAAGGTAACATCGTCCAGATGCTGGAAGGCGTGGTGATGTCATTCACTGCCTTCGCGGAGAAGGAAGGCATCGACCTCTCACTGGACGCACTCTCGAGCAACATCAACCTCTTCTTTGATCCTGAGAACCTCGAGAAGGTCTTCTTTAACCTCCTGTCGAATGCGATCAAGTTCACGCCTGAGGAAGGACGGATTTCCGTTTCTATTCAGGAAGTCCGGCATGTCATACGCGGGGCGGAATACGATGCAGTGGAGATCCGGGTCGCGGACACCGGCCAGGGCATTCCGAAGGAGGAGTTGACACACATCTTCGATCGCTTCCACCAGGTCGATGGCACCGTTTCAAGAGTCCAGGAGGGGACCGGAATCGGACTGTCGCTAGTGAAGGAGATGGTTGAACTTCACGGGGGGACGATCCGGGTAGAAAGCGAAGTCGGAGCCGGCACCGAGTTTATCGTCGTCTTGCCGAAGGGTACCCAGCATCTCAAGAATTTTGAGATTCTGGATGACGAGGAGGCCACCGACCTCTACGAGATCTCTCGTGGACCAATGATGGAAATGGCGGTTTTCGAGGATCTGGAAACGACGCCTACGGTCACCAATTCAGCGATCCCGGTGGGAGACCGCAAGAACCTGTTGGTGGTCGATGACAGTGCGGATATTCGAAACTATGTTGTAGGATGCCTCGACTCGATTTACAACATCGAGGTCGCGAAGGACGGCGTGGACGGTCTCGAGAAGCTGGAGAAAATGGTGCCCGACCTCATCATCAGCGACGTGATGATGCCGCGGATGGACGGGTATGAGTTCTGCCGCAAGGTTAAATCGGACAAGCGGTACAATCACGTTCCTGTCATCCTGCTCACGTCGAAGGCTTCGCTGGAGGCGAAGATAGAGGGGCTGCAGGCGGGTTCAGACGACTACCTTTCAAAGCCGTTCAATGCCGAGGAGTTGCGTGTTCGTGTCGCGAATCTCGTGAGTATGCGCGAGCAGGCCGCCCAGTTAAAGGGTCTTAATGAGGAGTTAGAGGACGCCAACCAGACGCTCCGCGAGGCGTCCGAACTGAAGAGCCAGCTGCTCAACATCGCGTCTCACGATATGAAGAATCCGCTCACCGCGATTCGCGAGTTCTCGCGCATTCTAAAGGAAGAGATTGAATCCTCATCGCACCTGAATGAGCTGGTTGATCTCATCTTCTCGTCCTCTGACGAGATGCTCCGTCTCGTAACTCAGCTCCTCGATTCTTCGGCGCTCGAAAGCGGTAAGCTTGAGCTAAATCTGCGACCCGTGGATCTTGGAACGCTTGCCCAGTTGGTTGTCCATAAGAGCCAGAAGCAGGCGGAACTGAAGCAGCAGGTCATTCACATTGCCCAGGTGGGAGAGGGCAAGAGTGTTGTCATGGCCGACTTTGATCGCCTTCAGGAGGCGCTCGACAACGTGGTTAATAACGCGGTCAAATACTCCGATAAGAATAGTGAGATCTGGGTCAAGGTCGAGAACGAAGGTGACAAGGTGCGATTCGAAGTACGAGACAACGGACCCGGCATCAGTGACGAGGAGCTACCAAAGGTATTTGACAAATTCCAGAAACTATCGAACCAGCCGACGGGCGGCGAATCGTCGACCGGTCTTGGACTGAGTATCGTCAAACAGATTGTTGAGATGCACAACGGGATGGTCTGGGTCGAAAGCGAGGTTGGTGTTGGCAGTTCGTTCGTCGTACAGCTCGACGCCGCAACGGCCAAGGCTTCCGAGTCAGACTTGCAGGATCGCCCGGCCATTCGTCCGTCTCGGCGCGAGGCCGGCGACGCGGATAGCATCGAATCCCCATCGTAGTCCGCCCGGATGCACGTTCGCCGATCGCCCGGGCGAAAGTGGATCTGAAAGGGTCGTCGGACTTCCGGCGGCCCTTTCTTTGTGTCGCTGCCAGTTCACCAATCGCAATCGGTTTGGTCCGGGCCGGCTGTCGCCGTCGATGGTTACGCCGGGCAACTCCCACAAAGAAAAAGCCCGAGAGCTTACGGGCTCCCGGGCTAGAAGCGAGTTACGGCTCGCTCGAAACGAAGGTCGCTTTTAACTATCGACCTAATGGTTTTCCCTCTAAAAGTCACCGGCGTAAACGCTCATGCTCGTCGTGCCTGCCGGCGTGCCTGATACCCAGTCTCGAGACGCCGACTTGAGGGCTGACAACACGGCGCTTGGTGAAGAATTTCTGTTTGTTGACAGGTACAGAGCCGCTGCTCCTGCAACGTGCGGTGCGGCCATCGATGTGCCGCTCATCAGCACCGGGCGCTGCTTGGCGCCGGCGGCGTTGCTGGATGACGCAATGTCGATGCCCGGGGCAAGCAGGTCGACCGCGGGACCGAAGTTTGAGAAGCTCGCAAACTGTCTTTCCTGGTCGTAAGCGCCTACAGTGATCGCTCTCGAAACGTGAGCCGGAGTTACGGT
>JBFIPX010000283.1:0-3377 GCA_041609895.1 Rhodothermales bacterium | reverse complement strand
TAAGTTCCAGCAATGGTGTGCGTTGCTGCGGGTCCCAGCCCACACGATCAGGTTCGGGCAGCAACGGCATGCGGAGGGCGAGAATAGTGAGGCCCAGGCTTGTTGCCAGCGACAGCATCATTCGCGTTCGATAGGCATCGAGGCGTGCTATTCTTCGGAGCGAATGACCTGTCCGTGCGTCGGTATTCTGAGATCGAGTGGTCATCTGTGAAACGTCTCGCCTCTTGTGTTCACGAAGCAGGTGCCGAATTGTTGCCATCAATCGGCGGTGGTACTAGCGTTTGGATAGCACGAAGGTCATCTTAGCTGGTAGAGCGAAAGGCACGAGGTAGTTGACAATGATTCCAGAGCAAATGCGGGCTCTCGTGGTTCGAGAAACGAACGGCGACGTTGTTGCCAGTGTCGAGCAAATATCCGCAGCGTCGATGACGAACCATGGCGACGTTACGGTCCGGGTTCTGTATTCAAGTTTGAACTACAAGGATGCTCTTGCGATCACGGGAAAGGGAAAGATTATTCGGGGCGACTATCCATTCGTTCCTGGTATCGATCTCGTAGGCGAGGTCATGGACAGCAAGTCGAGCCAGTACAAGCGCGGAGATCGCGTTGTCGCGACCGGATGGGGAATCGGGGAGCAGTATTGGGGAGGCTACGCGGAGTTCGCCCGACTCCGAAGCGAGTGGCTGGTGCCGCTTCCTGCGGGGTTGCGTCCTGCGCACGCGATGGGAATTGGCACGGCCGGGTTCACTGCGATGTTGGCGGTAATGGCCATCGAAGACGCAGGCGTGAGTCCCGAGTTCGGAGAGGTCGTCGTCACCGGGGCTACCGGAGGCGTCGGCAGCTATGCAGTCCATTTGCTGTCGGGACGGGGCTACCGCGTCGCCGCCTCGACCGGTAAAGATGCCACCGAGTATTTGTCGGGTCTGGGTGCAGAAAGGATCATCGGAAGGGATGTTCTTGCCGCCGGAGCGGAGCGGCCGCTGGATTCCGGAATCTGGAGTGGCGCTGTCGACAGCGTCGGGGGCAAGACGCTCGAAGCGATTCTGAGTCAAACGCGTCGTCACGGACTCGTAGCCGCCTGCGGCCTTGCCGGGGGCGCTGAACTGAACACGACGGTCTTCCCCTTCATCCTCCGGGGCGTAACGCTCGCCGGAATCGACTCAAATACCTGTCCTAAAGACCGCCGCCAAAGGGCATGGGAACAGCTGTCGCGTGACGTAGAGGGCGCTGTCATAGACAAAATGACGCAGACTATTGAGCTCGACGAATTGAGCTCGGCAAGTCAAACATTGCTAGCCGGCAAAATCACGGGGCGTCGTATCGTGCGCGTCGGTCACGAATCGTCATGACATCGACCAACCCTTCCCTTTGGCAGCATCTGAACCGGGAATTCCCTCTGGAATATGATGTGGCCATAGTAGGTGGCGGCATCGCAGGGTGTTCGACGGCCTACTGGCTGAAATCCATCGAGCCCTCTCTCAAACTCATCCTGCTGGAGAAGGACGAGGTTGGTAGCGGGGCAACCGGCCGCAACGCAGGGTTTCTGCTTCAGGGGTCGTCGACGTCATACACGATTGATATAGAGCGATACGGACGGGGTGTGGCCCGACGGTTGTGGCAGGCGACCCTCGACAACCGCAATCTAATTGAGGAGCTATTTGGCGGTGAAGACATTTGCTTCTCGGGCACTGGAAGTTGCACCGCTGCCGGGACAGACGAAGAAGCAGCACGTCTGTCGGCATCCGCGCGATTGCTGCAAGAGGACGGGTTCGATGCCGAATACCTTGATGGGAGCAAAGTCAACCAGTTGCTTGGATCGGTCGGTTATTGCGGCGGACTTTACGTTCCAAGCGGAGCCGTAGCGGATCCCGTCCGACTGGTGCGTGCAGTATTGCGCGACAGTGGGGCGGAGGTGTTGGACAGGACGGCTGTGAAGAGCGTATCCGGCGGAAATGGCAGCACAGTTGACTTGGCTACAACTCGTGGCCTAGTCAAAGCTGGATCGGTAGTGATTGCGGTCAACGCGTATCTCCCGCTACTGGAGCCGGAGATGATCGAGATGGTGCGTCCGGTACGCGCTCAGATGCTTTCGACGGTCCCACTTGGCGCGGCGTCCTTGCTGATGCCGGTATATTCACACGATGGTTTTTACTACGTGCGGCAACGCGAGGATGGCCGCCTTCTGGTCGGCGGTGCCCGCCACCTTCACGAGATGACAGAGGTCGGCTATTCTCTCGATACGACGACGGTCTTGCAGAATGATCTCGGAATCTACCTTTCGAAGCATTTTCCACAGTGGGCCGATGCCCGAGTGGAGCACCGGTGGGCCGGGACGATGGGCTTCTCCCCGGATGGTCTGCCTTCGTGGGGACGCGTTCCGGGCGTAACCGGCGCGTATTGGATTGCCGGCTTCACCGGTCACGGAATGAGCATTGCGTTTCTAGCCGGCAGAATGATGGCCGACGTTGTTCTTGGATCCGATCAATCCGACCTCCGGGAGATCTTCGACAGCGTCCGTTTTACCGCCTGATTGAGACCTTTTCCGGTGCTCAGGCCGTGTCTGGGAGGCATTTTCAAGCGCCGCACCACTTTATGGGGTCGGCAACACGCCGATACCGAGAAAAGATGCCTTGCATCTACGCCAGAATCGCCATCGCCACAAACGCCAGAACCGTATGAAGTTCTTCCGCCAGCGAAGACGCCTTCGATCGGCCACCGCCGGCGTAGCGAACGACCCGTTGCCAGAGGAGTCCGCTCCTTCATTACAACTGGTCAAAACGCTGTCGCTTGATCAGGTCCTCGCGAGGGACAGACTAATTCGTGGCCTGCTTAGAGAACGGATCGTCACCTTGCCGGAGGTCTACACGGCGTGGGCACATCAACAAGACTTCAACGACGATCGTCAGTTGTGGCGGATCGTGACTGACGTTGCCGGTACCAACTCGACAATGATATTTCGGTACGTGGCGAACCACTATAGCTTCAGTGAAGCTTCAATCTCGCAAGTCGGCACGCAGGTTCTGATCGCGCAGAACCGGACGATTTTCCCGGCGGAAAAGTGGAGAAGAATGGTCGAGCTGGGTGTATTTCCGATTCGGGAAAAGAATGACCCTCGTGACGGTCACGTGATCCACTTGACTTTTGCGGCCTTTGATCCTTCGCTGACTCGGGTTCGCAAGTTCCTAGTCGCGGCGGCTCCGGTCAATGTGGTACTCCGCTTCGCGCCACCCGCCCTAATCTTTGACCTTATTAGCCGGTGCACGGGTTTTCAGAAACTGGACGCCCTACCGTGGTATCGGCGCTATGTTTTGGGGCGTCTGCCCATACCACTTCGAACGGATCGCCGAAGGGTTGGCCGCATCCGCGCCGCGTAGGAT
>JBFIPX010000282.1:0-3431 GCA_041609895.1 Rhodothermales bacterium | reverse complement strand
GACTACCCGGACGAGAGCATCATCTTTGCCACACAGGTCCCCATCACGGTATACGAACTGGCCGAGATCGGGTCCATAAGGTGGCGCGTGCGCGCGCTGAGGGATGGAGGCGTAGGACCGTGGAGCGAGACGAGAACACTGGTCTCTAGACCGTCTGAACTTCGCAACACGCTTGAAACGGCGCTCACATTTTCGACGTCCGGATTGCAGGTCGGAGAAGAGATTGCGACACGGTCGGAGGTGTCGCTGTTTGAAGCCGTGATTATACCGGTCATCGACTTCAACGCGACGCAGCGAGATGTGAGAGACGTTCGTATCACAAACTTCGACATCGAGATAACTGAGCCCGTCGGGACCGTGATGGACCAGTTCTCTGCTTGGCAGGTGACCGTGCGAAACGCGGCGGGCGAGCAAGTGATTCTCGCCTTGACGGACCCCGCCCCGGCGGAGTCGTCCATCTCAGTACAGGACTTTCAGAGACCGGACGACTGGCTATCTGTGGCGCTGGACCCGGCAACGGAGATCGCCATGCTTGCGACGGTAAATCCGCGCTCTCCCAAGGAGGCGACCGTGAGCTGGAGGCTGAGTATTGACTTAACCGTTCTTGTTAACAGGTAGCTAGTGCGAATAGCCCTCAGCGGTCTGCTTAATATGACGCAGTACCCTCATGTGTATTCGATGCAGAATCGCGTCGCTCCAGGCATTCCAGTACCGGTTTGGCCACAGCCGATTTCGATACCAGGTAGTCCCTTCGAGCACCGTTTGACCGTTGGCGGTTTCCGTAAGCAGGAACTGCCCCTTCTCTGTCTGAAAGTAGCCGTCGAGATGTGGGGGCCGGATCTCGCCGTAGAAAGTCCACTCCTGCATGGGATCCGGCATGGACTCGACCGAAAAGGATAGTTCCGCAGGTCGATCCCACACGGTGATGGGTTCGACGAAGGAGCCCGTAGTAAACTCGCAGTAGCGAACCGCGCCCACGCCCTCCCCCTCAATCGTTGCTCGAACCGGATAGGCGATACCCGTCTTGAACAACCATTCGCTAGGGGCGGGAATATCCGAAAACACGACAAGGGCCTCCCAAACCTGGTCGGGTGCTGCTTGGACGTTGACGGTCGTGGTCACTGCGACAAGGTCCGCATCGTGGTCGTGCACGCTTTCCAAGGCGATGATGAATGGCAGGACACCGATCACGACCAACGTAAGCGCCACAGGCGATCCGGATTCAGGACGTCTCTGTATGCAATAACCCAACCCGCCACCCATCACAGCCAAGGCCACCGCGATGGGCGCAGCCATAACGAGGCAAATCAGTCCTTCGGCCGCGACCAGAGCAAGCAGCCCCCCCAGTATCGCCACCGACGTGATGGCAACGAACATGGACTCGGACGGTGACCGTTCCGAACGGTATCCGTGCAGCATAGCCGCGACCATCCCCAATCCAAAGGGAATTCCGACGAACAGCCCCCATCCATAGTGGCTAAGAACATTGACAGCGAGGTAGGTACCGATTAGCCCTGCCGGTGCCGTTACGGCGACGGCCATAGCCGCACTTGCCAGCCTCCCCTCCGGCATAAAGCGGTCAAGCCATGCCGATCCCGCGGGTGGTCCCGAGGAATCTCCTGGCGACGAGATCCCAGGCAGAACACACATCACCGAAAAGAAAACCAGATTCGCGACGGGCACAAAGAAGAGCAAGACAAGAAGGATGGGCAGCCCGCTGTCGCGCAATCGCCGCGTTGTCAACGCCGTACCGATCCACACAAACGGAAGCGCAATCGCGACGAGCGTGAGACCGAACAGGACGTCACCTTTTCCCAGTGCATCAATAGCCTCGGCTCCCGGCACACTCAGGTAGCTGGTGAAGCTCCACGGCCTGCCAAATACAGACGTCGAAAGCACGCGATCCAGGTTGTACTTGAGCGCAAACAGCAGCACTGCTGCGAGCGCGTACTGTCCCCGATCGATCCGACCGGCGTAGCGGAAGGGCGTGGAGAATGGCATGGACCCCGGCTTGGTATGGAGCCTAAGAAACGGCGAGGCAGTCCCTCGTGCAAGGCACATAGGTCCGATGATGCCCGAAACGGCACTTTGTCACATAGTCCTTCCCGCGAACCCGCACACCAGCCACGTGGTGGCGACTGACGAGCAATTAAGAGTAAGACCACGCCGAGGCGGGTCTATCGCCCCATGCGTCACGGGCAAGCCCGGGATGACAAACGAAACCTCAAGCGAGGAACGACAAACGAGATGTCACGCCACGATGACTACTTTGCCGCGCGTTGCACGCACCACCAACTCCAACACGTTCAGCTGACAAATCTCCTTAATCCGTACCCGTCGAGGCCCAAACCTTCTTCAACCGCCGCAACTGCATCTCCGGACCAGCTCCGGGAGAAGACGCGGTTCGACCGCCACACCACATTTACTGACTCCGCCTGATCTGCAGCCTCGCGAGCCATCTGCATCACTTCTCTCCTGGATCCTTCGCCATCGAACAAAATAAAGCGACCATCATGTGTCTCGCGGCACTGTTGACGAATCGACCGGTGGGGTTTGTTAACATAGATGGTATAGAACATGACAACATACTGCGGGTGATTACTGGGAATGTCCGCCGGCTCTTTCACCATCAGTCTATCCCGTTCCGGCTTCACAGATGTCGTTACGGTGGAAACGACAAATTGTGACACGGTACGTAAACACATTAGATACAGTATTTTAGTAGGACGCTTGGACTTAAGTGTGTAGGACTCGTCCCACGACTACAAAGAAGGGCGACCCAACAGATTGGGCCGCCCTTCCATTGCGAATCGCCGCAACAAAAACACTAGTTCAGCTGCACCGTAACCGAGATGTCGAGCGCCTCATCGATGCGGACCTTTGATTCCGTGAGGTGGGCTCGCATGGTACGATCGAGCGAGGAAGATTCTAGTGCCGTCCCGATCCGGTCCGACAGCTCCATGAGCTCGAGGCGAGCCAACGACCGTGCATCCTCAGGCGCCGGAAGCGTCGCTGGCGACGGCCTCAGGTCCAGCATGATCGAAGTCAGTTGATCCACATACATCCTCTGCAGATTGCGGCGGAAGCTGTTCGCTGCGCGCGGGTTTGACGGGCTACTAATTTCCGTCCAGATGTTTCGCGTCAACGTCTGCATGAGCTCTGCAACAGTGAACGTTTCGCCTGGCGTGCGCACCTCGTTGTCTATCATGCGGGCGAGACGGCCGTTGTCCAACAGATCGGCAAGGATCGATCGCTGGCCGCCGGCCAAATATGAGTGTATCGGAAAGTCAACAGGCACCGTGTACCGGTCGATTCCCCAATGCGCGAGCCGATTGGGAGGCAACTTGTTCAACAGGTCGGCCTCAAACTCGAATGCATCCTCTGAGAACACATTATCAGAAACGAACGCAAGCGCCTCCCGCTGACGATTC
>JBFIPX010000281.1:0-3508 GCA_041609895.1 Rhodothermales bacterium | reverse complement strand
GTACAGTCGATCTATGACGCCGACTATTCCTTTGCCCAGCCGCCGTTCACTCCGTCTCTGACCGCAGTACCGGGGGACGGACGCGTCGTCCTGACCTGGGATACAGTATCTGTAGCGAGCTTCGACCGCTTCACGCAGGAACAGGACTTCGAAGGTTTCCGACTCTATAAGGGAACCGATCCCCTCATCTCGGATGCCCGGACCATCACGGACGTGGATGGCATCCCCACCTTCTACAAGCCCATAGCACAATGGGATCTCGTCAACGGTATCAAGGGTCCGGTGCCGGTTTTCGAGGGAGCAGCCAGCTACAATCTGGGCAACGACACGGGCCTGGCGTTTTCGTACATCGACGAGGATGTCACCAACGGCATAAAGTACTACTATGCCCTTGTTGCCTACGATCGCGGTGTGATCGATAGCGTCAGCGCCAAGGTGGAGATTGATCCGCAGGAAAATGTATTCAACGTAAGCACGGATTTGGCAGGCAACGTTGTAGGCGTCTCTCAGAATGCGGCTGAGGTGGTACCGCGGTCACTTCCCGCCGGCTTTGTCGGTGGACAAGCCAATGAAGACCTGACACAGGTAACCGGAGGTATTGGCACGGGCGAGATCGCTGTGAGAATACTGGTCGACGAGCTGGTAAAGCCAGATACGGTCTACAAGGTTACCTTCTACAGCGAGCCTCTGGAAGGGACAGAACTCTACAACACGGTCGCTTTCGACGTCTTCAATGTCACTGCAAACGAGCAGATGCTGCCCAGGACTTCACTAGTCGAGACCACACCCATGGTTGACGGATTCGTCATCGACATTGACAATGATGAGGTAGTCCGCAACGTCGAGGGGGTTGTCGCCAGCATTGTTGAGTATGACACTCCCAATTTGGGATACGTTGGAGATGAAGGCACAGCTCAGGAAACCTTCTCGCTGGACCCGACGCTGCTTGAAGGATACACCACAAACTGGCTTGCGTCCGTGGCTCTGGGCGACGCAACCGGAAGTGCGCTCTTCGCGCCCTCGGTGGACGATTTTGAGCTTCGCTGGGTGAATCCGGCGGACTCCACCTACAGACCTGTTCGCTTCGGATCCTTCCTACGTGCGGAGATACCAGTTTTTGCCTTCAACTATAGTCAGGGCACCCGGGCCGATCTTTTCATCGAGGACACAAACCGGAACTCGGAGTTCGACCCCGGCGATGTGCTGATCATCTATGAGCGTGACGGCGTGTTCAGAAAATTCCGTCATCGGGTGACGTTCCAGCTTCCCGAGGGGACCACCGAATCTATTCCGCCGTCGCCCGGCAACAAGCTGCGGGTCTCTGTGGAGCGCGAGTTTGCGAACAACGACTTCTTTCAGTTTACACTGTCGAAGGCGTCTATTGATGCCGACAAGGCGAAGTCCGAATTGGAGGATATTTCGGTAGTACCTAATCCATACGTCGGTGCGTCCGAGTTTGAGCCGCGATCACAGATCGCGGGTCGTGGCGAGCGTCGCATCCAGTTTATCAACCTTCCGCAGAAGTGCACGATCAACATCTTCAATCTGCGTGGTGAGTTGGTTCAGACCATCGAGCACGACGGGACTGGAAGCGACGGTTCCGAGTTCTGGAACCTCAGGACTCGCGATGAGCAAGATGCCGCGTACGGCGTCTACGTCTATCACGTGAAGGCTGACGGAATCGGGGAACACGTCGGCAAATTTGCCCTGGTCAAATGATGAAATACTTCGTGGACAAAGCGTTGAGTGTGGGCAGGAATTCTGCGGGAGCAGTGCGTCTCGTTCGCTCGACGGCGGCATGGTTGGTGCTTCTCCTCGTGATCGGCCTCGGCCAAACAGCTCGGGCGCAGAGTCGCGTCGGTACGACGGCAGCGACGTTCCTGACTCTTGGCACAGGCGCGCGCGGAAGTGCATTGGGGCATGCGTACACCGCGATGGCGAGTGGACCGGATGCTCTCTTCTGGAACCCCGGAGCGGCGTCCATGCCGCATAGAGGTAGCTTTCGTGGCGGCGCTTTCTTCACTCACCACAATTGGTTTGCGGGCATTGACTACAACGCCGCCGGGGTAGTCGTCCCGGTGACGGGCAGTGGTGTAGTCGGTCTCAGTCTCGCTTCGGTCGACTATGGGCGCATGGACGTAACGACAGTGTTCGATCCTGAGGGAACGGGCGAGACGTTCACGGCAACGGACCTCGCGATCGGTGTGACGTACTCGACACCGCTCACGCCTTCATTCTACTTCGGAGGTACGGTCAAGTACGTGCGTCAGTCGATTCGCGACATGAGCGCGCAGACCGGGGCTGTTGACTTCGGATTCGTACTCGTCACGAATTACCTGAACGGCATGAAGATCGCGGCAACGCTTACGAACTTCGGTGGCAAGATGACCATGGGCGGCGTAAACTCGCAGGTCGCCGTCGACGTGGCGCCAAACGTTTCCGGCAGCAACGAGGACATTCCGGCAGAGCTGAAGATGGATTCGTGGAATCTACCGCTGCAGTTCAAGTTTGGGGTTGCGCTCCCGGTCGTCGACATGAACAACGTCCAGTTTGTCGTGCTCGCCGATGCAAATCAGTCAAACGACAACGATTTGAACTCCGACCTGGGCGCTCAGCTCAGATATGACACGCGCACCGTGACGTTCGACGCGAGGTTCGGCTATAAGGATCTGTTCCTCGAAGACAACGTGGACAGTCACCTGTCTTACGGGGCCGGAATTGAGGTCCGTGTGTCAAAGGTGCGCTTTGGCTTCGACTACTCCTACGTGCCTTTCGACGCGCTGAGCGATACCCAGATGATCGATTTCCGGGTGTATTTCTAGCGGGATCTCCCCATAGCGGAGCGTCATTGAACTCCACCCGCCTCTTCGGAACACGACGCCTGCTTATGTCCCCATATCTGTCGGAGTATCGGCTGACCACGGCTGTGCTCCTGGTAGTTGCGCTTCTTCCCGCCTGCAAATCGCAGGAAAGCAGCGATTTCCCGGATCGCGTCCTGGCCACCGTCAACGGGGTCGACATCACGCGCAGCTGGTTTGAAAGCTCTTACGTTAACCTGATGATCCACACGGGTGAGAACGACACACCGGCCTATCGGTACATCCACCTCGACAACATGATCGACAACATCCTCCTGGAGGGTGAAGCGAAGGCGCGACAAATGGACGAGGACTCCAGTTTCAAGCGCTACCAGATCCTGCAGACGAAGAAGGCCCTGGGTTGGCGATTTCTGGAGGAGGAGGTTTTCGAGGAACTTGAGCCACTAAGCGACATGGAGATTCGCATCGCCTTCGAACGCTTTAAGACGAAGGTTGTGGTCCGGCATCTCTTTTACATTGATCCACGGCTCGCTCAGGAAGCATTTGAGAGGCTTCAGGAAGGTCGAAGCTTTCTGGACGAGGCCCAGGATGCATACGGCCTGGCGGAGTACGACTCATCAGCCGGATTTCTCGGTCCAATGTCCTATTTCGCGATCGACGACGCATTCGCCGAAGCCGCATGGTCGCTG
>JBFIPX010000280.1:0-3516 GCA_041609895.1 Rhodothermales bacterium | reverse complement strand
CGGGAGAGGCCATTGTAATCGACCCGGAGCGAGACATCGATCAGTATGTCAAGATTGCGACTGCCGAAGGTCTCGAGATAACGACTGTTGCCGAAACCCACATTCATGCTGACTTCCTTTCGGGCTCGCGAGAGTTTGCGGAGCAGCACGGCGTGAAGGTCTATGTGTCCGACGAAGGCGATGCCGACTGGAAATACGAATGGGTGAAGAAGGGGAGCTACGACTACACCCTGCTCCACGACGGCGACACTTTCAAGATCGGCAACATCGAACTCAAGGCTGTTCACACTCCCGGGCACACGCCCGAGCACATGGCGTTTCTGGTGACCGATCTGGGTGGTGGAGCCGAAGAGCCGATGGGTATGGCCACAGGCGACTTTGTGTTCGTGGGCGACCTAGGGCGCCCTGATCTGCTGGAATCGGCAGCCGGCGTGACAGGAGCCATGGAGCCATCTGCCAAGAGACTGTACGCGTCAGTCCAGGAGTTTCTTGACCTTCCGGATTACCTCCAAGTGTGGCCCGGTCACGGAGCAGGCAGCGCTTGTGGGAAGGCGTTGGGTGCCGTCCCGGAGACGACAGTCGGGTACGAGCGCCGATACAACGTCGCCATCAAGACGGCGATTACCGGGGAAGACGAGTTCGTGGATTATATCCTGGAGGGTCAACCGGAGCCGCCGCTCTACTTTGCGCGGATGAAGCGCGACAACAAGCTCGGTCCCGCCATCCTCGGAACGATGCCGCAGCCGCGCCTCCTGACTGCGCTGGAATTGGTAAAGCTTTCGGGCCGGACCGACATTGTTGTGCTCGATACCAGGCTCGACCGTACCGCCTTCATGGCAGGTCACCTGCCTGGAAGTGTTTTTGCACCGCTGAACAAGTCTTTCCCTACTATCGCCGGCTCGTACGTAGAGGAGAATGCACCGATCTATCTCATCGTTGAAGAGAAGAATCTTGACGAGGCCGTTCGCTCTCTCATCCGAATCGGCCTCGACAATGTGGTTGGTTATGCCGAGCCAGACGCCCTTCTGGTCTACGATGAAACGCACGGCAAGCTCAACAACATTGAGGAAGTCAAGTTCGACTCCGTCAAGGCGCACCAGAACATCCACGACGTCGAAATCCTGGACGTACGCGGGATTTCTGAGTACAAAGAGGGCCATGTGCCGGATGCACTCAACGTGGCGCACACCAGACTGCTAGTTCGTCATGACGAGCTACCATCGGACCGACGGCTCCTTGTTCATTGCGGCACAGGGGCGAGGGCGTCTTCAGCCGCCTCCCTGCTCGCACGACTCGGCTATCCCGTTGCACTCGTCAATGACGAATTCGACAACTGGCCGCGAATCGGCGAACTGGCAACGGGAGAACCGAGACTTGAGACGGTGTAACGCTTCTCGCACGGGTGGAGCGTGAGTCCGCGCTCCACCCGATGAGGCAGAAAGCGCACGCAAATCATACCGCGTGATGCTCGACGAGCGTACCGCATCCCGGTCTCGACAGTCACGCCAACGGCTGACCGAAATTGGTTTATGGGCGACTGATCGACCAGCTTCAGCAAGGCCATTCATCATGTCCCGGTTCACTAACAGCACGCTCCCGCACGCATGCATCTGAAGGCACTGTTCCCGCCCATGCAGTGGGTTCCCAATTATGATCCGGCGGACCTGCGCGGAGATCTATCAGCGGGATTGACTGTCGGCGTCATGCTGATCCCACAAGGAATGGCGTACGCGCTCATCGCGGGGCTGCCGCCTATTTACGGTCTCTATGCCTCGCTTGTGCCCCTTGTCGCGTACGCTCTACTCGGGACGTCGAGACAGCTCTCGGTGGGTCCCGTCGCGATGGTCTCGCTGCTCGTGGCCGCCGGAATAACCCCTTTGGCCGAGCCTGGCTCGACTAATTATATCTCCCTGGCCATTCTCCTTGCATTGATGGCCGGCGCGCTGCAGCTGCTCCTCGGGTTGGCGCGATTCGGATTTCTCGTCAACTTCCTGTCGCACCCTGTCCTTACGGGCTTTACGTCGGCAGCAGCACTGATTATCGGAGCCAGTCAAATCAAAAACTTGCTTGGCATCCCCATCGAGCGATCGAACTATATTCATAAGATCGTGATCTCGGCGATACAGCAAGCCGGGGATGTTCACGTGGCAACGGTCTTGATCGGTCTCGGCAGCATTGGCGTCCTCGTGCTGCTGCGCAGATGGAAGCCCACCTTTCCGGGTGCCCTTGTAGCGGTAGTCCTCACAACCTTGTTGGTCTGGGCAACGTCTGCGCAACAGGCAGGGGTATCGATTGTGGCATCGGTTCCAGGCGGGCTGCCGCGGCCCGGCCTGCCGGCGATCAACGTTGAGGACTTGTCGCAGCTTGCTCCAACTGCGATCGTAATAGCTCTCGTTGGGTTCATGGAGTCGATTGCCGTCGCCAAGGCCTTCGCGTCCCGACACCGCTATCGCGTCGACGCCAACCAGGAACTCGTTGCTCTTGGGGTTGCTAACGTGGCCGGTGCTTTCTTTCACTCTTTTCCGACGACGGGAGGTTTTTCGCGAACCGCCGTCAACTCACAGGCTGGAGCGAAATCCACACTCGCCTCCTTATTCAGCGCGGGCGTGATCCTGCTGACGCTGCTGTTCCTGACGCCATTGTTCTACTACATGCCGACTGCCGTGCTCGCTGCCATCATAATGGTTGCCGTCGCCGGACTCGTCGATGTAAAGGAAGCCCGATTTCTGTGGCGGGTGGATCGACGCGACTTTGCTTTGATGATGCTCACCTTCGCCGCGACCCTCGCCTTGGGAATCGAGGAAGGAATCCTGGTGGGTATCGTGGCGTCAATCATCCTCGTCATCTACCAATCGACCGTCCCCCATTCGGCGAGACTCGGACGCCTCCCGGGGACCAAGACCTATCGCAACGTTAGGAGGAATCCTTCCGCTGAGCAGATAGAGGGCGTACCAATCCTCCGTGTTGACGCCTCCATGTACTTCGCGAACACCGAGTTCGTCCGCGACATGCTTGAGGAGGCGTCGAAAGGTTCGCGCGCGGTAATACTCGACATGTATCCGGTGAACAAAATTGATTCCTCAGCCGCGCATGCGCTGCTGGAAGTGGCCGCCCTCATGGCGGAACGCGGGACGAAGTTGCTTATAGCGGGGGCCAAGGGCCCGGTCCGCGATGTATTGCGCCGGGCAGGAGTTACGGATCGAATTGGCGAACAGAACTTCTTCGATCAGATCCACGAAGCGGTGAGCGCGGCCACAAATACGAGCCAATAGTGACGGCCGGCAACTACTCTGTCGTCGGTACGGGGACAAACCTGAAACAACCCAGTGGTTGATTTTTCTTTACGATGTGGCCGGGGGTCACTAAGTTTGTCCGACGTTGACTGAACAAACCACCCTGACATGAAGAACAAAGACTTTTCACGGCGAGATTTCCTCTTGAAAGCGTCGGCTCTCGGTGCCGTAGCGATCGGGGGCAGCTCCGTGCTTGCAGCCTGCGGCGGAAAGGAAGGGGCGG
>JBFIPX010000279.1:0-3535 GCA_041609895.1 Rhodothermales bacterium | reverse complement strand
GGTCCGGTCGCGATCATCACCAACAGCGCTGCGAAGGGAAGGACTAGCCAGACGGGCGGCACCTCGCCGTGCCCATGGTCGTCGGCATGTTCTTCATCGGCTGCAGCATGATCCTGTGAGGCATGATCCTGTGTGGTTGCGGCGTCCGCCGGAGCGTCAACCTCGTCAGCAGATCCATCAACCGAAACGACGGTATCTGCGCCCACCGAGACTGCCTCCTGTCCGCTGGCAATACCGGCGGGCCACAGCAACATCATGGCTAGGAATAAAGCGCATGACATCGGCAGTTTCCTGGAGCGTATCGGCATCAGACATGTCATCATCGTGGTGGCCCGATTTCGACTAACTGGAGGTTATCGATCTGAGTTGACCAAGAGCGGCATAGGCGCGTCCTGCTCCCGCTCTAACTGCTCCGCCTCCTTGGCCACCGCTTCGGTCGCCAAACGCTTGGCCTCAATGACCTCGAGCAGGTGGCTCGTTGCCGGCTCGGACTTGGCAAGAAAGGTGTTTGGTGCGAAGCCAAGCACAAACATGAGTATAACCAGTGGCGCCATCAAGGCAAACTCCCGGAGGTTGACGTCCTTCATGTTGCGATTCTCCTCTACCGTGATGGGTCCGAAAAAAGTCCGGTACAGCATCCACAGTAGATACACAGCGGCGAGAATTACGCCGGTCGTCGCCAACGCGATGAGTAGTGGGTGGCCCACTGTCTCGCTGCCGAATGAACCTACAAGGATCAGGAACTCACCTACAAATCCGTTGAGGCCTGGCAAGCCGGCTGAAGCAAGCACGGAGAAAACCATGAAGAAGCTCAACACCGGCACGACCTTGGCGATGCCCCCGTAATCCTCCATCAGTCTCGTGTGCCGTCGTTCATACAGCATCCCGACCAGGAGGAAGAGTGCCCCCGTCGATAAGCCGTGATTCACCATCTGAATCATCGCACCTTGCAAGGCTTCCGTAGTAAAGGCGAAGATGCCGAGGACCACAAAACCAAGGTGGCTCACCGAAGAATATGCGACCAGCTTCTTGGCGTCGGGCTGCACACGCGAAACGAGAGCACCATAGATGATGCCGACCACAGCCAGTATCGCGAAGAACATTGCGTATTCGGTCGAGGCCCACGGAAAGAACGGCAGGCAAAAACGGACGAGACCATAGGTCCCCATTTTCAGGAGCACTCCGGCCAGAATGACGGAGCCCCCTGTAGGGGCCTGAACGTGGGCATCGGGAAGCCAAGTATGCAGTGGGAAAAGTGGCACCTTGATGGCAAAGGAAAATGCGAACAGGAAGAACAGCCATGTCTGCATCTCCAACGGCGTGTTGAAAGTGACCAGCTTATACCAGTCAGTCGTGAACACGCCCGCGTTGACTGCTTCGCCAGCGTGATAGCCGAGGTACAGAATGGCGGCGAGCATCAGCAGCGAACCCACCAGCGTATACAGCACAAACTTGACCGCCGCGTAGATTCGATCTTCACCGCCCCAGACGCCGATGATGAAGTACATCGGGATCAGCGTCAGCTCAAAGAAAATGTAGAACAGGATGACGTCGAACGAGCAAAAGACGCCCGTAATGCCTGTTTGAAGAATCAACAGCAGGACGTAATACGCCTTCTGCCCCTTGTCGATATATAGCCATGAGGACGCGACGACGACCGGACCCAGCAGCGTTGTCAACATCACCAGCAGGAGGTTGAGGCCATCGATGCCGACCATGTACTTGATATCGATGCTCTCGGGAAACCAGTCCGAAATCACGTGGGCCAGTTGCGGAGCGGAGGCCGTGCTTATTGCCGGGTCGTAGCCCAGGTAGAGTCCGATCGAGAGAACGAAGGTCGTCAGCGTCGTGATTAGAGCGGTCCACCGCACGGCGTTAACGCTTCGGAAGAACATCGTCACGACAGCTCCGACTATCGGCAGAAAGATTACCCAGGATGTCAGGTAAGACTGTTCCATCAATTCTCCGTAGACACCAGCGCTTTTTCTCTAGCCGAAAAGGATGATTCCGAGTACGAGCGCAACGCCAAAAACGATGGCGAGCGCGTAGTTCTGGACGCGGCCGGTCTGCAGGTATCGAAGTACCTGACCGGCACCTTGAGTGGCGCGCCCCACGCCATTGACGATGCCGTCAACGACGTACTCGTCGAATGGAGCCAGCAACTTCTCCGATCCTCGGATCAGCGGCCGAACGACCAGCCGCTCGTATATCTCGTCCCAGTAGTACTTGCCCCGCCAGAGCCCATACAACCTGCCCGTTGTTTCGGAAATCTTGCGGTCGTAGTCGAGGCCGTGCTTATCGTACGCGCGCCAACCAAACCAGACGCCGCCGATGGCAATTGCGGAGCCAAGAAGTATGAGCCCCCACTCGATTGCAAGAAAACCGTCACCGTGTGCGGGCAGGACGGGCTCCGCGACGGGCCCGCCGTATGGGGCCCCTAGCCAATGATGTATCCAGTTCCACTCACCGTGGGCGATAACACCGGGAAGGCCGACGAAGCCACCGACAACGGCCAGTGCACCCAGGATCCATAATGGAACTGTCATGGTCCACGGTGACTCGTGCGGGTGCACCTCGTCTGCCATGGGCCATCTCTCTTTGCCGCGGAACGTCAGGACGTAGCTGCGAACCATATAGATGGCCGTCAGCAGCGCCGTGACAATTCCCACGATCCAGACGAACCACGCATATGCGTTGCCGGAGTAGCCGAACTCGAACGCCTTGAACAGTATCTCGTCTTTCGAGAAGAAGCCTGAGAAGAGCGGTATCCCGGCAATCGCGAGGGTCGACAAAAGATACGTGGTACTGGTTGCGGGCATGTACTTGCGAAGGTTGCCCATCGTACGCATGTCCTGCGGATCGATGTGTCCTTCGTGCCCCTTCTCGTGCAGTTCGTGCTCTACATGGTGCATGCCGTGGATTACGCTGCCGGAGCCGAGGAACAGGCATGCCTTGAAGAAGGCATGCGTGAATAAATGGAAGATCGCCACGAAGAATGCGCCCACTCCTGTGGCCATGAACATGTAGCCCAGCTGTGAGACTGTGGAGTAGGCCAGTACGCGTTTGATGTCGTTCTGCGTGATCGCGATCGTGGCCGCCATGATAGCCGTAAGGGCACCGACGACGGCGATCAGGGCCATCACTTGAGGGGCCGCGAGGACCAGCGGAGAAACCCGTGCCAGCAAGTACAAACCGCTCGTGACCATCGTCGCCGCGTGGATGAGCGCCGAGACCGGCGTCGGGCCTGCCATGGCGTCCGGAAGCCAGATGAAGAGCGGAATCTGGGCGCTCTTTCCAGTGGCTCCAATGAACAGCAGCAGTACCACCCAGTTGAGCGTTGACTGCGAGAGAGCCTGTGGGTCAGCGAGAATGGTCCCGAAATCGAGCGCTCCCAACTCCTTGAACAGCACGAACATGGCCATTAGAAATGCGAAGTCGCCGATCCGGTTGACGATGAATGCCTTGTTGGCTGCCGCGCTATTCTTGAGGTCGGTGTACCAAAATCCTATCAGCAGGTAGGAACACAGCCCGACGC
>JBFIPX010000278.1:0-3549 GCA_041609895.1 Rhodothermales bacterium | reverse complement strand
GTCATCTGTTGTTGCATCTTGGGCCAAGACCAAGGAGATGGTAGACGCCGCCTGGATGGGTCTGCATTTCAACCACTCCGGTGGGCCGGTCATTTGCTCTGGCGGCGGCCAGTGTTCACAGAATACAGAGACTTACAACTACACGCTGAACCAACTCGTCTCGACCGTTCGCGTCCGCACGGTGCAAGCAAACGGGCAGACGGAGAACTTCACGAACTTCTCGAGTTCGCAGCCCGGGTGCGAGTTTCTGCCGATCGAGCTTGCCTCGTTCGACGCAACCGTGGATGGTGGTGTTGTTCAACTGGAATGGGTCACGGCATCGGAGGAAAACTCCGCCGGATTCGAAGTGGAATACCGAAGATCGAAGGAATTCGAGACAATCGGATTCGTCTCGGCGGTGGGGAGATCCGACAATCTTCGTTCGTATAGCTTCCTGCACGCACCCATGGGACCTCCCATCGGAGCCTACCGACTGAAGATGATAGACCTCGACGGCACGTTTGAATACTCACCAGTCGTCGAAATAGCCGCACAAATCGACAGCGGCTACTTTCTGTCGGACGCGTATCCCAATCCCTTCAATCCTACGACACAACTTGAGGTCGCAGTTGAGCGTGATCAGCAGGTTAGGGTCGACGTATTCGACGTTACCGGACGAGCTGTTTCATCCTTGTTCAACGGCGTCCTGAGTTCGGGAAGTGTACAGACGATTTCATTTGACGGCTCAAGTCTTCCGAGCGGAATATACCTGGTGCGCGCGACGGGAGAGACCTTCATCTCAAATCGCGCGGTCACAATGCTTAAGTAGGGTCACGCGATTCAACCCGCCCAATTTCAGGCGCCGGTCAATCAGGGGCCGGAGCTTGGGCAGAGGGCAGCCGCAGGCATGACCGGCGGCTGCCCTTTTATTCATCCGGTCTCGCGACGGCATCCGCGCATCGCGACGTCGTCCTCGCGGACAGCAAGACCTTACGGACCTGCACGACAGCGTCAATTTTGCACAGCGCTCACCAATCTCAAAAGGATTTGCGTTATGTTCTAGTCGTTAAACGATAGCGGTTCCACCACAGCCCTTGTCGACCATGCCATTCCGTCTCGAAGAATTGCTGCGCGCGGCCGCAGTCTGCCTCGTAACAATGTGTTTGCTGCTTCCCATCACAGCCTCCGCACAGGATCAGGCTGACGAACCTGACTTTGAGCAACTGGAGCGCTTCCTGAAACGAGGGTATTTCAATCTCGGAGTTGTGGTGCAGACGGTGGGCGACTTCATTTGGGATCGGGACCCGATGGGTGGGCAAAATGGCTTCAGCATCGCAACGTCCCGTCTTAAGGTTGATGGCGATCTCGACTTCGGCTTGGGTTATCTCTTTCAGACAGACTTCGCCAGGAGCCCCTCTCTGATCGACGCCCGACTTTCGTATCAGATCTCTCCGCGACTCAGGCTGGATGCAGGCCTATTTAAGGCACCGTTCAGCGCGGAGTTCTTGATCGCCGCACCATCTATCGACTTCGTGAACCGGTCGCAGGTCGCCAGCATCTTGAGCCCGGGAAGGCAAGTGGGCGTCGCACTCGCGGGTAGTGCTGCACAGGGCACGTTCTCGTACAGCGCCGGCGTCTTCAATGGAAACGGCCGGTCGCTCTCGGGCAACGACAACGACAAACTTATGTATGCCGGACGAGTTGTCGCGAGGCCAAGTGTAGAGGAGGGTAAGTTCGAGATCGGTGCGAACATTGCCCTGTCTGAAGATGACACTGGTGCATTTGCGGGCGAACGGCTGCTATTCGGCGGCGACGTCCGACGGGAGTGGTCGCGGTGGATGGTGAGCGGCGAGCTGATCTACGCGGATCTCAATCCCGAACTCGGTGAGGACCGCCAGCCCTTCGGATATCAGGCAACCGTGGGCTACATGTTTGAGCCCGGAAGACACCAGGTGCTTGCGCGGTGGGACTCGTTTGATTTCGACAACGGTTTCGACACACAGTTCATCGTCCTCGGATACAACTTCTGGCCTTCGCGCGCCTTTGAGTTCCAGGCCAACTACCTGATACCCGTTCACGACGGATCCGAGACCAGCGACCAGCAGCTTCTGGTCAACTTCCAGGTTGCCTTCTAGTCCGACTTGAAACAAGGATGCGGAAGGCAGCAGCGCTCATAGCAATACTCCTGCCGACAGCCCATGCCACGGTGGGTCCGGCTGCGGCTCAGACCATCACGCGCGGCGTGGAGATGGCTGTCGTATATACAGGAGACATCGTTGCGAATGTGGCTGGCGGGATCGATCAGGGCGTCCGCTACATCGACAATCTGGATCTGGCTGTAGCCATCGATGGCGATGAGTTCGGCTGGTACGGCGGCGGAATACTGCTGTACGGAATTGGTAACCAGGGTGGAAATATTACCTCCCTCGTGGGAGATGCCCAGGTCGTTAACAACATAGAAGCTTCGCAAGACTGGCGATTGTTTGAGGCATGGATCGAACAGGCAGTCGGAAGTCGTTTCTCTATTCTCGGCGGGCTGTACGACCTTAACTCGGAGTTCGACGTCAACCGGAACGGTGCTCTTTTCATCAACAGCTCGCATGGCACCGGCCTCGAGTTATCCCAAAGCGGGCGGAACGGTCCCTCCATTTTTCCCGTGACCTCCGTCGGGGTTCGCGCTCGAGCTGCCGTGACGAATTGGCTCGAAGTCCGCGCCGCAGCACTGGACGGCGTTCCAGGGGATCCGCAACAGGAACGCGGGACACACATCGTATTTGATGAAGACGACGGTCTTCTCGTTGCCGGTGAGGCCGAGTTCATTATTGACTCCGGAAAGCAACACGAGCGGAGCATTAATGTCCCGCGACGGATGCTCGGACCGATATCTTCACGTGCCCGCATCGTCCTCGGTGGCTGGTTCTACACGGAAGAAATGCCGGCGATCGGCACAGCGACGCAAACCGGCCGCAGTGAGGGAGTTTATATCCTGGCTGAATGGTGTCCGGTTCGAGAGAAGCAGGATCAGAGTCAGGGGCTTTCCACCTTTCTGCGAACCGGTGTTGCGAGCGAACAGGTCAATCGTTTCTCCAGCTACATCGGTGCCGGCGTACTCTACACCGGCCTTCTCGATGGGCGAGATCACGATCGGGTCGGACTTGCTGTAGCGGTTGGCGTCAACGGCGACCCGTATATGTCGAGTCAGCGGGCCTCGCCCGCTTCCAGCGGAATCACCCGGACCGAGACGAACCTGGAGGCGACATATGCCGCGCAGGTCTCGCCGTGGCTGACCATCACGGCCGACCTCCAGTACGTGATAAACCCAAATACGCGCAGCGACATCCCGAACGCGCTCGTGCCCACTCTCCGCTTTGTGTTGGCGCCTTAGCCGACGCCCAGCGGGAGATGTCGCGGAGCCACTCACGGACTGGATCTTAGTCGTCTTTCTCCGAAGGTCCCAATCGTCGAGGGGGAAGGACGCGATCGACGCGCCACCGACTAATCTCGATTATTCGCAGTGATATCTCACGATCGGCCGCGTCTCGGATCTACGAACCACTTCCTGAAATCCTG
>JBFIPX010000277.1:0-3639 GCA_041609895.1 Rhodothermales bacterium | reverse complement strand
GCCGGGACGACCACGCCTGATCCATCAGCTGTCTAGCTTTGTCGTGCCCGCTGGAGTCGTTGGGCATGGGCCGATCCTTCTTGCTGCCCGCACTCATTAGTGAGTGGTCGCGTTTGGGCGCGCTCTGGATGCCAGCCATACACTAAGGCATCCGACGAGCATGGTCAGAAACGGCGCCGTGTGTTCGGCAAGGAACACGGCGGCGCTCATCGAATCATCCGTCCGGGGCCGATGCCCCGTTAAAAGGTGAATCACAGTCGCGCCGGCCGCGAGCAGTATACCGAGCGAGCCGGCAGCTCGAGCTAAAGTGTATGAGCGATCTGCGCCGGTCCCAAATAGTCCAGTGGCCACGCCAAACAGTGCAATCCCCGTCGCGGTCATGGCCGCCAATAGCGTCGCAGAGTAGGTGTCGATGGTCGAAGGGTAGGATGTAGTGAGGCCAGCAAGATAATGCTCACATTCTCAGCCGTGCGAAAATCTCCCCCTGGCCCACCCAAGTGCGGCGCTTGCCGTTACGGCCATCACTGCTGCAACAAGATTGAAAAGCATGTCGAGCGGATCGAAAACGCGGCCGGGCAGGAGCAGCTGAAGGCACTCATCGACTGCACCGATAGCGGTTGTCGCGGCGATAGCGAGTATCGCGGGCAACGGCACATGTCTGCCGTTCCGCCGCCGCTCGGATAATGCGCTGTAGATGAGTACTGCCACAAGTCCGAACTCGAACAGATGACTGCGCGCCGCCGTTGGGACGAAGCTCCGCAACAGGACCGTACCGTACACCGCGGCAATTCCAATGCCCACCCAGATCTCTCTGTTGCTGGTGCGGCCTTTGAGTCCACTGCCAAAGATGGCAGCGATCACCACCAGAAAGAGGGCGAAGAAGGTGTTGTCCAGCATGTGGCGATCGCGCAGGTAGGCTTCCAGCGAGCCGGCAAAAGCGAGCGTCAGGAAGACAGCGACAATGGCTGCCAGCGTCCATTGCCAGAGACGGCGCTCACGATCGGAGGTAAAGACGATGTCATTCATTGAGTATGTGGAAGCTCTCACGCCACCTTGCAGTCAAGTCCCTCGAGATAGCGTTCCAGTGAGGCGCTGGATTGTCCTGCGCGTCGTAAAAAATCGAGATCTTGTGGCCTGTGGTGCTCGCATTCTCGAGGTAGAAAAGAATCATTTCGTGACGACGGTCTTCGTCCGGTATCATCAAGAACCGGGTCCGAGGAAGCGAGGCGGTGAGGGAGGTGCGCTTCGCAATCCGACGCATGCAGTCCTCGTTGTCTTTGTTATTTGTCAGAAATACGATTAGTCGTCCTCTACGGTCACCGCGGTGCCGTATGCCAGCATCTCCGCCGCACCACCCATAACAACCGACGTAGCAATGCGCACGGACACGATCGCATTGGCGCCCAGCGCGAGTGCGTCTTCCATCATTCGTTGCAGGGCCTCTTCACGGCTTTCCTCGAGCAGCCTCGCGTAGGCGCGAATCTCACCGCCGACGAGGTTCTTGAGCAGCGCACCGATGTCGCTGCCTACGTGGCGAGCGCGAATCGTATTGCCGCGGACGAGACCGTGCGTCACCGTGATACGTTTACCGAAAATGGTGGGCGTTGTTACAATCATCATGGCGAGTACCTCATTGCTTTTGCGGCGCCGGCGTGTCCGACGAAGTCGACGGCGGTGAATAGATCGAGAGCAAGAATACTTACTGGGCGAGAATCGACGAAAAAGCGTCGTGATTGGTGATCGACCGACCGGAATCGTACCATCTCTTTTCCTTCTCCCGTTCGGGCGTCGTCTGACGCCTAGGCATCGGGACACTTTTCAATTGAACCGAGGACGACGTAATGCCAAGCACAGTATCCTGGAACTTGCAGATGGCGGTTCGCGATGGGCAACTCGATGACGCACGGAAGCTGGTGAATGAGATGGTAGAGGCGACAAAGCGGGACGAGGATGGGACCCGGATATACGAGTACTTCCTCAGTGCCGATGGCAGCGCTTGCCACATCTACGAGCGCTATGCCGATTCGGATGCGGTGGTGGTTCATCTGGGCAACTTCGGCACCAAATTCATGGAACGCTTCATGACGTGTTTCGAACCGACGTCATTCTCGGTATATGGCAGTCCGAGCGATGAGGCACGAGCCATTCTCGACGGGTTCGGCGCGGCGTACCTTGGGTGGTTGGGCGGTTTCAGTCGCTGAGGTGGTAGATTTCGTCCGGCCGAATGGCCATGATTCACGTGGACACGCTTACCGAACTCTTCGCTCACATGGAGTGGGCGGACGCGACAGTCTGGACTGTCGTCGAGGCGAACGATACCACTCGGACCGACGACGACCTGCGCAAGCGACTGTTTCACCTGCACTTTACGCAGTTGGCTTTTCTCGGCGTGTGGCGGAGCGATGATTTTCAGATGAGACGGGCGGAAGAGTTTGAATCGCTCGAGCCGATCAAGGCCGAAGCGCTTTTGTTCTATCCGGCCGCGCGGGAGGTCCTCTCGGGTCTCGGCGACGGAGAACTTTCGAGGGCGACACCGCTTCCGTGGGCGAAATTCTACGCCCGACGAAGCGGACATCAGCCGGCGGTGACTACGTTGGGTGACACGCTAATGCAGGTCGTAATGCACACGCAGCATCATCGCGCGCAGATCAACACGAAAATACGCGAGCTAGGTGGGGAACCGGAGCTGGTCGACTACATCGGATGGGTCTGGGCGGGCCGGCCAGAGCCGACGTGGTAACTCCAGCGGAGGAGTTCGGTCGGCCATCGCACACTTGTCGTCAGCACGCGATTTGGCCGTCTATTTTTCCCCGCTGACATGCGCGTCCGGCTGGTGATCGCGAACCAGTTCGAGGCGCAGTCCGTGCTCTAGAAACGCCTTGGCGCTGGCGAGCAAGTAGGTAAATCCTCCCATCGAATCGATAGCGGTGGCGACTACCTCATCGTCCGTTCCGGAGAAACCCCTGTTGGAGATTCGTACGAGCGTCGCATCAGGACCACGCGGCTCAAAGGTCCATTCGACGGCGGTCGGCGGCTCGCGCCAATCGATCAGGATCTTCCGGTCAGGGACGACTTCCCTCACGACGACCGGAACCGATGCGCCGTACATCTCCCATTCCCACTGAAGGCGCGCGCCCTGTTCTACCCCTCCTGTGCTCTTGGTGAACCAGAAGTTCGTCGTTATGGCTGGGTCGGCGAAAGCGTTGAAGACTTCGGCAACAGGTCTTCTGACTAGCATTTGTGTGGAGACAACCGGCTCTTTCATGATTCTGAATTCCTGGTTATTCCAGTGTGTACACGAATACACGCAGCTGTGGTCACTGATCATCCGTGGGCGACACTGCAGGCTGCAGATACGTCGTGCCCGGTCAGAGGATACTAACTGCATGCAGGCTAGCCAACCTTCAAACCCGGTTGCCGTTATCCCTTACCGTGTCCAAAGAGGTTCACGAGGAGCTGATCGAATGCGAACAACACGGCCATTGCGACGAGAGCGACAGCGGCGACCTTTGCTTTCTCTGCAAATGTCTCTCTTGCGTTGTCTGAGGCTGATATCAATTCCTGAAATGCTCGCCATACATTCTCTCGATTGAGATAGAGACTGACGAAGAGAAGGATGGTGTAGATCGTCGCGCTGGG
>JBFIPX010000276.1:0-3677 GCA_041609895.1 Rhodothermales bacterium | reverse complement strand
CGCCGCCATCCACTCCTCCACGATACGCTGTTCATCCGGTCGATACAGGTCGTGTAAGACGACGACCGCGTTGTCCGTCAACAGTCCATAAAGAATAGGAACGGCTGGATATCGCGCCATCGTCCCTGTCGCGAAGGGCGGGCCGTCTACCACGAGCATGTCTATCGGCTGTGAGAGATGGGAGCGCGCATCCAGATACCACGTCCACTCCTGGTCTTCGACCCGTACGGGGCCAAGAGGGCTATGTCGAACGGTCGCGACTCCTTTAAGCCCGTGGTGTTCAATCTCGCGCTTGGTTCTGTTTGCGTACTCCACGTCGTGGTCAAGAGAAGTTATGGTACCTCGTCCCACCTTACGGAGAGCATAACCGACGACGATCGTCGAGACACCGCTACCCAGTTCGACCACATTGAATGGCTTCTCGCGCAGGACGATGCTCTGTAGCAACGCAACCAATCCCGGTTCGGCAGACCAACCGGTCATTGGCGGGAGCGGTGCATCAAAGTCGCCCTCGGAATACAGCCATAGAAGATCCTGCTGATGGACCCGATCTGCTTCCGCATCCATGCGAGACCGCCTGTAGAGGTTGATCTGCATCATCACGATAACGACGATCGCGTAGCCGACAACGATATAAAGGGTCGCCTCGGGACTAATCCACGCGGCCAACGCTGCCACGAGCATGTACACTATCACGAGGAGAACGACCGTCCGTGTATCCTCGTGTTTGAAAAGCAGTTTCATCTAGTCCAACTCAGAGAAGTCTTCGCCAAATCAAGATAGGCAAGCATGCAGAAGCCCCAACAACCCGATCTCGAATCGGTCCGTACGTGGCTCGCGAGACTGTTGCCACCTGTGATCTCTCTGACACCTGTGGGCACAGCCGTTGAGCACGTGCCTACTCTTCGATCCGAGGTCCGGCAGGTTCGAGGTCGTGATCCTATTGAACCGAGACCACACCGTGATGCCCGTCAGCCGAGAACAAACCCAGGAAAAAGGAGTCGTCCAGATACATTTGAAATGCCTTCCGCGCCTTGTCGTCGAGCCGGAATCTTGGATGCGAAAAGAGATCGTTTCGGACGTACTTGTACCATGCGTACTTGACAGCATCGGGAATCGTGTTGCGCATGCGCCTGAGGAAGTGTTCCTGTTCCCAGAGGTTGCCTCCGTGGAAGTAGCGGACGTAGAGGTGCGACGATTCTTTCGGCAGCACCTTGACGCGCCTTTCCCGCCACACGTCGAGATACACCGAGTCGCTGGTGCGCCGGAGCTCAGGATACCGGATGCCGGTAACGTTTCGATGGACGATGGTCGGTGGAACTCCATTGGCTAGCAGCCCGATGAACGGACGATCGAAGTACTCCTCCCTGTCCACATGCATCAGGGTACCCGCAAGCACGCATGCATCGAATTCGTCGCCAAGAGCATCGATTTGGGTACTGAGGCGTTCCGGATGCGACCAATCGTCATCGTCCCATTGTGGGACGACGTACTCGCCTTCCGCGGCCTCCAATGCCACGTTTCGCAATCCACCGATAACCGTCGACGGGGTAGGTTCAACACGGATGTACCGGACAGCGCTCTGATCCATTTCATCCAGAAGATGCCGCATGGGCCTCACCCCGTTGTCGAGGACGACAAGCTCTCGATTCGGGTAGTTCTGTTTCTGAAACGAAAGCAGCGCCCGCCGACACAGATCGGGACGATCTGCGGTCACGAGCAGGCAACTAACCAGTGGAAGTGAGTTTGAGTCACTCATCATGACTATCGAAAAAGACGCACGTGAACGGGATCGTTGACCGTGCTGTTCCGAAACGTAGATGGCCGCGCATGGCACCAAAAGCCGAACGGGTCATATAAGGGCCTCAAAAAGCAAAGCTCCAAAGCTTTCTGGGTCGTATCCGCAGCCAGTTTCTCGCAAACCCAATTCATAGTGAATTAGCGGAGTTTAACCTATCATTTACGTCCATTCATCGCAAACCAGCCGACCTCTCGCATGTCCAGCAATCCGCACTTCTCGCCTCACGAAGGCAAACTACTTGTATTGACACCCGGTATGGGAGCGGTAGCAACGACCTTTATCGCCGGCGTGGAAGCCGTTCGAAAGGGACATGCCCTGCCGTTTGGCTCGCTTTCTCAAATGCAGACGATTCGACTAGGTGCGCGGTCCGAGAATCGAAGCCCCTTGATTCGGGACTTTCTTGACCTGCCACCACTGGGGGACCTGGAGTTCGGTGGATGGGATGTGTTTCCCGATGATGCATACGAGGCTGCCGACCGAGCGAGGGTGCTTCAGTCGTCTACGCTCGATCCGTTGAAAGACTTCTTGCACACTATAAAGCCGATGTCCGCGGCGTTTGACAGACAATATGTCAAGCGACTCGATGGACCCAACGTGAAGAAGGCGGCAAATAAGAAGGAGCTGGCTGAAGCGTTGCGCGAAGACATACGAAAGCGGCTGGAAGAGACCGGCGCTTCGCGTGCCGTGATGATATGGTGCGGATCTACCGAGGTGTATCTGAGACCTGCCGCATGTCACGAAACGATCGAAGCATTCGAGAAAGGTCTCGTCGAGAATGACCCTGCAATTTCTCCTTCGCAGCTTTACGCGTATGCGGCCATCATGGAGGGTGTGCCCTACGCCAACGGGGCCCCTAACCTGTCCGCGGATTGCACCGCACTGGAGCAGCTTGCGCTGGAGAAAGGGGTCCCGATAGCGGGGAAAGACTTCAAGACGGGTCAGACGTTGATGAAGACGATCCTCGCCCCGGGGATGAAGTCGCGGATGATTGGAATTCGAGGTTGGTACTCAACTAACATCCTCGGCAACCGCGATGGAGAGGTGCTCGACGACGCCGACAGCTTTAAAGCGAAGGAGGTAACGAAGTCGGGTGTTCTGGATACGATACTTCAGCCCGATATCTACCCGGATCTCTACAAGGATCTTTGCCACGTGGTCAAGATCAACTACTACCCGCCTCGTGGCGACGAAAAGGAAGGGTGGGACAACATTGACATTTTCGGATGGCTGGGGTATCCGATGCAAATCAAGGTCAACTTCCTCTGTCGCGATTCCATACTCGCAGCACCCATTGTCCTTGATCTGGCTTTGTTCCTCGACCTTGCGGGCCGTGCCGGCCAGAAGGGTATTCAGGAGTGGCTGTCCTTCTATTTCAAGAGTCCCCATGTGCAGACCGGGCATGTACAGGAGCATGACCTGTTCATTCAGCATTTTCGTCTGAAGAACACGCTGCGTGTACTTGGAGGGGAGCAACCGCTTACCCATCTTGCGGAGAACTACGACCTCAGCGAGAACGCCGAGGTCGTATGACGGCGCAGTCCATGGAGCGCACCGGGGTCGTCCTGGCGGCAGGGTTCGGATCCCGGTTGGCGGAAGGAAGAACCGACAGCCTCAAGCCGCTCACGCAGGTTGGCGGCAGGCCCCTGATCCAGCGGACACTCGACAGTCTCTTGCACGCAGGATGCAATACCGCCGTCATTGTACTGGGCTTCCGCGCGGGACATCTCGAGGAAGAGATCCGCGGCGTTTATTCCGGACCCCTTAGTCTTCGTTTCGTTTACAATCCAAACTTCGATAAAAGCAACGGATTGTCTGTTCTTGCTGCTAAGCCGTTCGTCGGCGGCGATTTTGTGCTGGTAATGGCGGATCACGTTGT
>JBFIPX010000275.1:0-3715 GCA_041609895.1 Rhodothermales bacterium | reverse complement strand
TATTACGGCTACTTCTACGACCGCCGCCGCTCTCCGAAACGTAAGTCCATTCCTCTGGGTGTGCAGACTGAATCAGCAGCCAAGGTACTCCTAGAGCGAAAAGAATACGAGTACGCAGCCGGCACGTTCGACCCATGGATGGACGAATCAACTACACTCGCGGAGACTTTTGAGTCGGCCGTCAAGGACTTCCTCGACTCCCGAACGCGAACCTGCCGGCCGAACTCATGCGCGATATATGAGGTCGTACTAAGACAGTTCGTATCTCGACTTACCGAGGGCATCCTTGCCGATCAGGTGTCACCGCACGATATCGAGAAGTTTATCGTCCACGACCGGTCGGTCAAACACTCGACGCGGCGTATGCGCTTCGAGCGGCTTCGCGCCTGTTTCCGTTGGATGCATAAGACGGGCATCATCGAACGGAATCCGATCGATCAGGTCACGCCACCACGGGTGCGGCGGACCGTTCCCAAGTATCTCTCGCTTCGACAGGTTGAACACTTGCTTGCCACCATGCGGAGTCATCGAGAAGAGATGCTATCTCTCGGCCGGCGACCCCCGTCGGTCGGCTGGCTTCAGAATGCGACACTAGTCGCCGTCTACACCGGCATGCGGCGGGGAGAGCTCTGCGCGCTGCAATGGGATGATGTTGATCTCGAATCCGGATTCATCACCGTAAGATCCAGAGAGGGCGAATTTGAGACCAAGTCTGGTCACGAGCGGGCAATTCCCATCACTCCTACATGCCACCAGGTACTGACGCGACTGATGCGGCAACGTAGACGACCGCGAAGGTACGTCCTTGCGGCAGCACAAGGGGGCCCACTAAACCCGGCCGTTACAAGCCAGAGATTCAAGTTCTATTGCCGACTCGCGGAACTGCCAGAGTACATCACCTTCCACTCCCTACGGCACACGACGGCATCATGGCTTGTGCAGAATGGAGTGTCGCTTCCGATCGTTCAGGTCATACTCGGCCACAGCTCAATCGAAATGACTCAGCGGTACGCCCATCTTTCTCCCACTGCCATACGCCTCGCGATGAACGCATCACTCCCGAGAATCGGATCCGCAAACCGTCCGCAAGAAACTCCAAACAACGAGCCCGGACGGCTTCCTGACAATCTTGGCCTGACCACCACCGGAACTGTGGCTTCCTATTCAGGTTGTCCTGTCGCCACCCCTTGAGGCGAGGCAAATGTCCTCGGCTACGCACTCGCCACTCGGCGCCCGTCATATTGCCAGCATCTCCCAAACGTCCGGAGCCAGCGTCAACATGAATCTGGAGGACCGATTGCGTCCATGTCACCCGGCACCCTTCCGCACCGACGGAAGCAACCCATTCGCACGGCACTCGATGGCCGTTCGCGTCCCAAAGATCCTCGAGGAGACCCTGGAACGCAATCCCGACTACACCAGCGAAATCGTGACCGAAATCCGCAAGTTGAAGGACGAGATTGAGAACGACGCGCCCATTCGGCTCTTCTCTCCTCCAGCTGCGGACTACGACCTCTGGACCGCGGAATTCGCCAATCACGAAGGAGACTCCTGGCTAGACACTGAGTGGTTCTTTGCAGAGATGCTCGCCTACCGGCGGCTGCTGGAAGCCTGCAGATACTGGACTACGCTTAGAGATCCATTCGCTCCGGCCAAACAGAAAGAATTGGCCTCAGAGCAGTTGTGGACGGTGGTCGCGGTCGCACTCGAGCAAGGCGGCCCACTCGACGAGAGGCTAGCAACGAATCTCTCCTACTCGCTGTGGGGAAACCGAGTCGACCTGAGCATAAAGGAGTCGGCCGCGATGGGTACCGCAGCCAGCGACGACCATCTGCTTGTCAGCGACATCCCAGCCGTTGTTTCACACCTCCTCGGAATCAGAGACGGCAGCATCCACTTCTTTGCCGACAACGCTGGAACCGAACTGGCACTCGATCTTGCCCTGGCCGATCTAATGCTGACAAATCGCGTCGCCGATCGTGTGATCATGCATGTGAAGATGCAGCCCGTCCTTGTAAGTGATGCAATCGTTCAGGATGTCCATATGCTCGTAGACAGAATGGCGGGCCGGACGAGCGATACCAGACAGCTTGCCAGGCGCGTCACGAGCTACCTGGAGTACGGTAGGTTGTCACTCGTACCCGACTTCTTCTGGGGCACAGCAAGAAGACTGTGGCAGCTGCCCACCAGACTAACCGAACCACTCAGATCTGCCAGTCTCGTCATCGCCAAAGGCGACCTCAACTATCGTCGAGCGACAAACGACGCGCTCTGGCCCCCAGAGGCCCTCTTTGCCGATGCTGTCCACAACTTCAAAGCACCGCTCCTGGCTCTACGCACGCTGAAGTGCGATGCGCTGGTCGGGGTCGATGCACGCACTCAGCAACGTATGGACCAGAGCGAGAACCCTGACTGGCGAACGAGTGGAGCCTACGGTGTGGCTCAGTTCGCGCCGTAGTGAGACGCAACCGCTTACCGCGTTTTCCACTGGCTGCCAGTGGTCGAGATGAGTGCTTCCACCGACGGTGACGGACACGATACAACGTTCACGGGTCCTCCGAGCCCAGGCCTCATCACACGGGCCGCGATGAGGGGCACTCCAGCCCGTGCCAGACACCAGGCAAGAGCTTGTCTAGTTCGACTCGACCTCAGATCACTCATCCCACGGATTCCTCCTGTACGGTCCGTGCAGAGGGTGCAGATCGTTCCGGCCGTCCGAGAACACAGATACCCACTCTGCGAGCCGCAGCCCGAGTCTCCTACATGCCTCAATTTCTTCTGCCTTTCGTGGCTGGCCGGCCTGCGTGGCACCGTAGTGTGCCGTCAGTTGATTGCCCACGTAGTCGGTGATACCGAACACTAGGAATCCGTAGTTGAGCATGATCGTCATTAGGGCCTGGCATGTCAATTCGGCGCCACCGCCCCAGCCTCCCTCTGAACTGAACGCACATCCAATCTTCCCGTCGAGCTTTTGCCAGTCCGGCAGGAGTCCTTCCCAAAATTCCTTCATCCGCGCCGACACCGTGCCAAGGTGCGTCGGCGAGCCCAGCGCCAGTCCGTCGCACCAGTAGATATCCTCACGCTCCACCTCGTCGACGGAGCGGAGTCTCACTTCAACATATACCGTTGGACGACTCTCGCTCACGTCGCGAAGAGAAACGGCTCCCTCCGCAACGTACCTGGCCATCTTCTCCGTGCTGCCGTCCTTGCTATGGTAGAGTACGAGGATCTTTGCCATGAACGATCGGACTTTGTTAGGATGGACACACTGCCACGATATGGCCACCGGGGCCCGTCCGAACAGGTCTTCGGTACAAACGATACCGATATACTGATAGCCCAGAGTGAGGCTCCGTATCGACGTGGCCGGCTCTACCAGGCGTAGGCCTCAGGCGCTTCGCCACCCGGCCCCGGAAAGATCTCGTCAAGCCGATTCAGAACCTCTTGCTCGAGGGTGATCTCAGTGGCTCGCACCGCGCTGTCGAGTTGCTCAACTGTTCGTGGACCTATAATGGGTGCTGTTACAACCGGATTGTGTAGCAGCCACGCCAGCGCGACCGTGGCCGGCTCCTCGCCGACTTCCTTGCAGAGGGCCTCGTACTGCTCGAGCTTCGTCCGATTTGCCTCAAGCTGATCATCGAACTCTTCGCTGCGGCGGCGTCCGGTATCATACTTGGCGAGCGCACCCCCGAGCAGACCCCCGCCAAGCGGACTC
>JBFIPX010000274.1:0-3734 GCA_041609895.1 Rhodothermales bacterium | reverse complement strand
GTCGTGTCGAATGGCCTCAGATACAGGAACAGCTGGACGCGCTGCGCCCGCGGCGCGAAGATCCGGAACGTGGTGTTCGAACCGTCGGCGGCAATCTCTGCGCCGAGGGGCTTCGAGGAATACAGGGTTCGAAACCAGGGATCGCGCCGAACGAGCGCCCGAAGCCCGCTGTCAACGTATTCCAGATAGTAGACCCTACGGATGTCCAACTCCACCGCTGGGACGATGAGAGTTGCCGTGGACGTGTTCGGAAGTACAGCCTCCACCTCAATCTCGACACCATCTCCGTTGGTAATGCGATAGGCTGTCGGGTCGAGAGAGCGCTGGACGCCCGTCAACTCGACCCAGATGGCTCTGGGCGATCGGATCTCGGCCTTTATTCCGGGCATCGTTCCCGGCGAGATCACAAGATTGCCGTCACGGGCGTTGTCCGCGCCCGTTGGCGGCTGCATCCAGGAGCCGCCGTCGATTCGGAACTTGAAGGGTACCCCAGGTCCGATGTCGCGTTGTTCGGGGTCGATACGAAGGGTCCAGATCGGTCCGCCCGCTGGTGACAGCTGCCAGGCGCGGTCGTTCATATCCTGGCTCCACCCTCGAAACGGTCCTGTCACAAGCACCCGCTGCTCCGGCCGGCTGTTATACACGTCCGAATCGAATACGAACCAAATGGCGTTGTCCCGGAGTGCATACCCTTCGAGGCGTTCCGTGGTGCTGAACTGTTGTGCGCGAAGCGGCGCGGCGCCGATCGTAACAAGCGCGAGGGCGGTGATCGCGGTGCCGATTGACGCGCCGCGTCTCAATACCGTTACGTTCATTCTATGGGTTGGGAATTAGACAGATAAATCGTTTCACGGTGGAAAAGACAAGTTAACACTCGATCGGCGAACGGGCATCGGCCAGGAAGCTATGCGCTCACTGCTGCCCTCTGGCGGTTGTATTTGGATTGTATACCTGCTATCGTAACCGCGGCCTTCGCTTTTTGCCGTCCTAAATGGTTGGATTACTTCTATGGCGCTTCAGACGCAGTCGGTAAACGACAGTGCGGGACGCGTGCAGCAGCTCGAAAATGAGGTCGCGCGCCTACAGTCGGCCGTGCAGGAGCTCGCTGTCCTCAACGATATCGCCGTTTCCGCCGGTAAGTCATCGGACGTCAACGACGTTCTCGAGGTCATCGTGAACAAGTCGATCAAGGCCGTCCGGGCGGAGCAGGGTTCGATCATGCTCGTTACGGAGCAGCAGGATGCGCCGCTGAAGACGCTCATTCGACAGGACGACCGAACGACGGGTTCCGTCCCCTACAAGGTGGGGATCAATATTACCGGCTGGGTGCTGCAGCACCAACAACTCCTGGTCGTCGATGATCTGTCCACCGATGATCGGTTTCCTGGAATCGGACAATCGACCGGCGGAATCAGCTCCGTCATGGCGGTACCTATCCGCCACAGGGCGAAGATGATCGGCATACTTCTCGCCGTGAACAAGAAGGCGGGCGAGCGTTTTTCGGACGGGGACCAGCGCCTGTTGGGGATTATTGCCTCGCAGTCGGGACAGCTCATCAGCAACATGCAGCTGCAGGAAGAGGCGCGTCAGAAGGCTCGGATGGAGCAGGAGCTGTCCATGGCGCGCAATATCCAGACACGCTTGCTTCCGAAGAAGGAGCCTGAAGGCGTCACCGTGGACGTCGCGAGCTTCTTTGAGGCGGCCGACGAGGTCAGCGGCGACTATTACGACTATTTCAACCTGCCCGGTGGCAAGCTCGGAGTGATCATGGCGGATGTGTCGGGGCACGGTGCCTCCTCGGCGCTCGTGATGACCATGTCGAAGGGTGTACTGCACGCGACGATCGCGCGATACGAGTCGCCGTCGCAGGTTGTGACTGAACTGAATCAGACGCTGTGCCGCCTGTTGCCGGCCGAGATGTTCGTCACGATGGTCTTCCTCGAGTATGACCCGGCGACAAGCACCCTCTCATATGCCAATGCGGGGCATAACCCGCTCGTATGGCATCAGGCTACGACGGGTGAAACCGTGATGGAGCATCAGCCGGGTCCGGCCGTAGGTATTCTGGGAAGCGCGAAATATGTGGCCAAGGAGTTTCAGCTGACGCCTGGGGACGTCATCGTAACCTATACCGATGGTCTCACAGAGGCATTCAATGCACAGCGCGAAATGTTCTCTGATGAGAGACTTGTGGCCGCCGTAGATGAGGGACACTCCGGGAGGGCGGCCACCCTTGTTCAGAACATTCGTGATCGGCTGAGAGAGTTCACCAAGGACTACGCGCAGTCCGACGACATCGCAATCATCGCGCTCCGCGTCAATGAAACCTCTTGAAGCCGACGATGGCGTCTTTGATCGGTCGTTCGAAGCCCTCGATGCCGTCTTCGCTCTTTCCGACCGTTTTTTCAGTGCGAACGATGTCGATTCGCAGACGAGCTTTGCATTGAAACTTGCGATAGAAGAGATTTTTACGAACTTCGTGAAGTACAATCCAGATGGCCGAGACGGCATCCGGGTCGGCCTCCGAGTAGAGGCTGGAGCTGTTGTCGTTCATCTGGTGGACCCGGATTCTGCCGAGTTCGACGTAACGGAATTCGACAAGGTGGATACGACGTCAACTCTCGATGAACGCGTCGCTGGCGGTCTGGGAATCTACCTTGTGAAGAAAATGGTGGACGACGTGCAGTACCATCACTCAGGCCGAACGAGTACTATAGTTTTGACAAAGGAAATGGGTCGCTGACATGCTCGACATTCAGTTTCAATCTGACGATCGCTTAACCCTCGCGGGCCGATTTGACGCTTCGCAAGCGGATCACGCGATGCAAGTTTTCAACACGCTCGATGCCTCGTGCACGGTTGACTTCGGCGGCCTCGACTACATCTCGAGTGCGGGATTAGGCGTTCTACTCAAGACGCAGAAGCGGCTAAGCGAATCGGGCGACAGCCTGACCCTCGTCAATCTCAACAACCACATCAAGGACGTATTTGTGTATGCGGGGTTCGATGCCGTTTTTGCCATTGAATAGGTGAATTATCGAGATTTGGATAGGCAACCCCACCACGCAAGAAATATGCATCTCGGCGACCAACTTTTCGATGACGCTCCTGTAATTCGTCCAGGAAGGCGCACAAGGAATGTCTGAACTCAGTGATCAGGCCATCGTGCGGCAGGTCCTGGCCGGGGATGTCTCGGCCTTTACGCATCTTGTCGATCGGTATCAGCGCGTCGTTTACAACGCGGCGTATCGGATCACCAGTAATCAGCAGGATGCAGAAGATGTAACTCAAACGGTCTTTCTAAAGGTCTACGAGAACTTGAGACTCTACAATTCGAAATACCGGTTCTACAGCTGGATGTATCGGATTGCGATCAACGAAGCTCTCAATCACCAGGCCAAACGTCGGAACAAGAGTAGCGCCGACGTTGAGACGGTGTCAGAGGCCGCGGCAGAAGACCGCACTTACGAGAAGATTGAGTTAGAGCAGCAGGTGCAGGAAGCGATCTATCGGCTTGAGCCGGGTGATCGGGCGCTTGTCGTTCTAAAGCATTTTCAAGGCTTCTCGTACGACGAAATTGGGTTCATTCTCGACTTGCCGGCGCGCAAGGTGAAATCACGTTTATACACGGCCAGACAGCGTCTGAAGGAAGAACTAATCCTGGCAAAGGTCTCCGGATGACAGATTCTGATTTTTTTGAACTCGCAAACCGGGTTATCGACGGAATGGAATCG
>JBFIPX010000273.1:0-3790 GCA_041609895.1 Rhodothermales bacterium | reverse complement strand
AGGGAGAGGGCCGATACATGGTGCACTTCGTGAGCGATCGTCCGCCGGAAGGGCGGCCAATTCGCGACGCCAACCCGGGTACGTTCTACAGTGCGATCAGCAATATCGATATTGAAATCGCTGATGGAAACCCGGCGGCGATCGGGGTGCGCTCGCACTTCGCGCAGCATTCCTTTCTCGCGCACATCGACTTCCGGATTGGATCCGGTCGCGCAGGTGTCGAGAAGGTCGGCAACGAGATCGACGACTGCCGATTCTTCGGCGGCGACTACGGAATCATCACTACGAAGCCGTCGCCCAGTTGGCCCTTCCTGATGATTGATACGCAGTTCGAAGGCCAGAGGGTGGCGGCTATCCGCACTGAGGAGGGAGGTCTCAGCCTGGTGCGTAATCACTTCCGCAATGTTCCTACCGCAGTCCTCGTGAATCCGGACCGGGCCGAAGAGTTGGTGATGGTTGACTCACGGTTCGAAAATGTCTCGGGGCCCGCTCTGGTAATCAGCGACGAGTACAACGCGCGGCCTCAGTTCAATCTTGTCAACGTTATTGCCGTCGATACGCCAGTCTTGGCGAGGTTTCGGCGTAGCGGCCGAACGGTCGACGGTCCGTCGCGGATTTACCTCATCGAAGACTTTACACACGGCCTTCAAATCGACGGCCTTGATGGACGGCCTGAGGTGCGGACAACCCATCGGCTGTCGCCCCTTGACCGCGTACCTGACCTACCCCCGACTGACATCGCCCCGCTGCCACCGCAGCAGACGTGGGTTAATGTCCGCGACCTCGGCGCCGTCGGCGACGGCGACACGGACGACACACAGGCGCTCCGTACAGCCATCACAAATCACCGAACCCTCTTCTTCCCGGCGGGCCGGTATCGGGTATCCGATACGATACTGCTAGAACCCGAAACGGTGCTGATTGGCTTGAGTCCCATCACAACCCAGCTTTTTCTGGTTGATCGTACTCCCGCGTACGCCGGCTCCGGCAGTCCGAAGCCATTGTTGGAAACGCCGCCGGGCGGAACCAATATCGTTACCGGCATCGGACTGGATACGGGCGGCATCAATCCGCGTGCGGTCGCGGCGAAGTGGCGCGCCGGCGCCTCGTCGATGATGAACGATGTTCGATTTGTCGGTGGACACGGGACGTACCGGGCGGACGGGTCGAATGTCCCGGTCTACAATGAGACGCGCACCGCCGACGGCAATCCGGAGAGGCGCTGGGACACGCAGTACTGGAGCCTATGGGTCACCGACGGTGGTGGCGGGACTTTCAAGGACATCTGGACGCCGAGCCCGTACGCAATGGCCGGCCTATACGTGTCCGACACAGATACCGAAGGGCGCGTGTACGCGATGTCGCTGGAGCATCACGTCCGTTATGAGGCACTCATCGATCGTGCATCAAGCTGGAAGTTCTTTGCCTTTCAGTTTGAGGAGGAAAGCGCCGAGGGATCGCACGCGCTGCCCATCCGGATCCGCGACTCGCACGATCTCTTCTTTGCCAATACATACCTGTACCGCGTCATTCGCATGAAGACTCCCTATCCGGCCGGGGTCGAGGTCCATCGCTCCTCTCGCCTCGACTTTCGTGGTATACATGTGTATGGTCCGACAAAATTCTCCTTCGATAACACCCTGGTAGATCGGACCTCGGGCCGCGAGATCCGTTCGCGCGAAATTGCGCGTCTTACGGTATCCGGTGAGTCGCTCGCAACCCCGATCCCGGATTCACGCGTCGAACGTGTGGCAGGAGGATTCGAGTTTATAGATGGTGCGGCCGTCGACCCGGACGGAAACGTATGGTTTGTGGATGGCAGGTGGCACCACATATATCGGTGGGATCACGAAGCGGAATCGCTGACGCTTGTGAGGGACGCGCCGGTAAACCCGACGGCGATTACGTTTGACGATTCGGGCAACGCCGTGCTGGTAACGAGCACCGGTTGGCGTCGCGGTCGGGTTCTGACGTTTCATCCGGACAGCTCGTTGACCGATCTTAGGGAGCTTCCCTTGCGCGAAGGCCAGCTGCCGGCTGGCCGTACGTACGTATGGCCCGGACACCTTTGGCGTGACGCCCATGATTTTGACCGGGTCACCACTGCCAAGCATGACCGCTACTACGAGTCTCCGGACGGCTCGCTTGTGATCCCGCATCAAGAGGATCTCTTCAGGGCCTACTCACTCAGGAAGGCAAGCCCCGGTCGTCCGTTCGTGATCGCCGACGAGTTTGGTCAAAAGACCGTTCGATTCAGCGTGGACGCGAAGGGGCGACTAGTTGATTCCGACGTTGTGGCGGAGGAGGGCGAGCTCGACGTCGCCGTCGGTCCGGACGGGCGGCTGTATGTAGCGGCGGGCCAAATCTTTGTATACGAACCCGACGGTAGGCTCATCGATACGATACGGATTCCCGAGCGTCCCGCGAACCTCGTCTTCGCAGGACCCGACCGCGATGTGTTGTACGTGACTGCACGTTCGGGATTGTACCGGGTGCGGTGACGGACGGTGACCCCTCTTGCGTCACGCAAGAGGGGTCGTTCCCACTCAACCAGTGTCAGTGGCGCTGATTAGTCGCCCCCAACAGGGACTGCTATTCCACCGATCAAAGTCCACTTACCGTCCTGTTTCTGCCACGCCTCCATTCTCTTTGATTCATACATGTTCTCTTCTCCCTTGTGGTCTTCCGAGAACCAGTAGGCATAGTAGTGTATGATGCCCGTATCTCCGGAGATCTTGATTGACAGAGGGCGAAGATCCTCCCAGTAGATCTTCTTGACGCGAGCCGACTCTTCGGCCCAGTTGCGCCGCAAAGCTTCGATGTCACCCGGAGCTCCTGACGACGTGCCCCAGTAGACATAATTACCCAATGGACATGCGCTCTCGAACACGGTAACGTCTCCGGCCGTACGAGCCTCGACCCATCCGTCCCAGCAAGCTTGTATCTGGGCAACGAGTTCTTTCTCGTCGGCCGACCAGTTTTGTGCGAACAGCGGACCGACCGCGCAGGTAAGAAGAATGGTGAAGATCAAGGATTTCATGCGTTTACACCTCCAGTTCTGCCATGAGACATGGGTTGAATATACGCCCAGCTGCAAGAGCACTTGAAGAAAGGCAGACGGCGGCGGTCAAGAGCCGCCTACCAGTCACAGGTGTTTACCGGTAAAACTTGAACAGGTCTCGAAATGCGTCTGTGTGACCGAACTCGAGCGCCTAATCATTTCCATCGCAGGTGGCCTTCCTCGTTGCGAGAATCCAGACCGATTGATATCATAGCGCCAAACAAATCATTTGATATGGTAGGTCGAGACCAACAGTCTCGCCGCGAACAGAAGCTTAAAGAGGTCCTGACATGCGCATCGTGACAACTGTCCTAGTCGCTTTTCTATTCACGCTGACCTTGCCTGCATCGGCCCAGCATTCGGATGCGGACTCTGCCATCCGCGAAGGCTCGCAGAAGTGGGCCAAGGCCTGGAACGCGGCTGACGCGAAGGCGCTTGCCGCCCTGTACGCGGAGGATGCCGTCGTCATGGCTCCAGGGAATGAACCGGCTGAGGGCCGTTCTGCCATTGAGGAGCACTACAAGGCCGGACTGGAAGCATCAAAAAGCTCCGAGAACATTATTAAGACACTCGAGGTCATGGACGCCGGCGACTGGGCGGTCGAGGTAGGGAGCTTCGTAACCAACGGTGCGGACGGCACGCACCTCGATCACGGCCGCTACATCGCGTTGTGGAAGAAAGTCGACGGCAAGTGGATGCTGTACCGCGACATGTGGAACAGCAGCATGT
>JBFIPX010000272.1:0-3795 GCA_041609895.1 Rhodothermales bacterium | reverse complement strand
TCTTCAGCGAGCTGCGCCGGTTCGGGGCTTCCGGCGATTTTGCGCTGGCGTACGTCATTGCTCACGAGGTTGGGCATCATGTACAAACGCTCGTGGGCACCGAAAGTGAGGTTCGGAATCTCCGCCAAAGGTTGAGCCGGAGGCAGGCCAACGCACTGTCTGTTCTGATGGAACTGCAGGCAGATTGCTACGCGGGTGTGTGGGGCCGGAGCGTGCAAGAGAGAGGCTTGCTGGATGCGGGCGATGTTGAGGAGGGACTCAACGCCGCAGCATCGATCGGCGACGACAGGCTCCAGCGGATGTCCGGTAGGGGTGTGCAGCCTGAGTCGTTTACCCATGGGTCCTCGGCGCAGCGCGTCGAGTGGTTTCGTCGCGGACTGGCGACAGGGTCGACCGACGCTTGCGACACCTTCGCTCAACTCCGACAGTAGCTGGTTCGTTAATGCAGGAACCCCTTGAGATTCATATGATCCGCTCGTCCAGTGTCTAAACGAACCGCGGCCTTTCTTGTCCTGATTCCGGGGGCTTTGCTCCTCGTGATTGTAGTTCGCACCGCACGCTTTCAACCAGTCAGATACCCGGCGGTAGACACTCCGGTGGTCGTGATCGATGGAGTGGCTGCTGCCGAGCGCCTCGCGGAAGCTATTCGTTTCCCCACGGTTACTTCCCAGGATGCAGCGCTTGTCGACTCGGCCGCCTTTCTTGGGCTTCATCGATTCATGCAGGAATCTTACCCTTTAGTGCATGCCGAACTGGGGCGCGAGATTATCTCAGGTTTAAGTCTGCTCTATACGTGGCGCGGGCGAAATGAACGCCTTGCTCCGGCTGTCCTGATGGCGCACCTCGATGTGGTGCCGGCTCCCGGTGATAGCTGGACGCATCCACCGTTTTCGGGCGTCATAGATGACGAGTATGTCTGGGGGCGGGGCGCGCTCGACGACAAGGTAGGCGTCGTCGCAATCCTTGAGGCAGTCGAGGCCCAACTCCGCGATGGATTCGTACCTGAACGTACGTTCTATTTGCTATTTGGACATGACGAGGAGGGTGGCGGGAAGCGCGGCGCGGCGGTGATGGCTGACACGGTCATGTCACGTTCGTCATCCCCTCCAGCGTTTGTCCTGGATGAAGGTGGGATGGTCGGTGTGGACCTCCTTATGGAGATCGAGGCGCCGGTTGCCTTGATTGGAATCGCGGAGAAAGGATATCTAAGCGTTGAACTGACGGCCAGTGGTAAAGGAGGGCATTCCTCAGCGCCCCCGTCAAGAACAGCCGTCGGCAGAGTTGCCGAAGCCGTAAGCAAACTGGAACTGAATCCTTTTCCTCCGCGAGTAGACGGCGCCGCAGAGGCAATGCTTCGCCATATCGGGCCGTATATGGATCTACCCAAGCGAGGGGCTATGGCTAACATGTGGCTGTTCCGAGGAATAGTCGCGGGTCAGATGGCATCGAATCCGCAATCGGCACCTGCCGTTCGTACAACTACTGCCCCGACGATGCTTGCTGCCGGAGTGCGGGAGAATGTACTGCCGGAACGCGCCACAGCAGTCGTCAATTTCAGGATCCTGCCCGGCGACTCCATCGCTTCGGTGATGGAGCATGCTCGCCAGGCCATAGATGATGATTATATAGAGGTTCGGCCGATCAACGTTTATTTCGACCCTTCGCCCGTTGCCGACATTCGAGGGCCACAGTTCGCCATGGTGGCGCAGGCGGTGCTCGAAAGCATCCCAACGGACGATCCGGTAATCGCGCCGTATCTCGTTCCTGGGGCTACCGACTCACGATACTTCGCGCCATACACCGAAAGCGTCTACCGTTTCATGCCCGTTACTATCTCAGCGACCGAGCTGTCCGGATTTCACGGTGTCGATGAACGGGTTCGCATAAGCAGTCTCCGCGCGGCCGCAACTTACTTCGCGCGGGTCATACAGAAATCGCAGACGCTCTCGGTCGGCGACCCACCCTGACGTTTTGGGTCTGACTTTGGCGCCGCACTGGGAGCACTGCGACAAGCCTGCTCCTGCCGAGGTCGTTACTTTTGGCACGAACGCAATTGACACTTTCCATGCCAACACTTAACTGCGTAAGTGACAGGCATGAAGTCCGTACTTGATATGACGCTCGCCCGGCAGCGAGTCCAGCGTCGGCCATGATATCCCGTCTCTTTGTGGTTGAAAATGCAGACGGCCATAGTCCGTCTGTACAACTGCTGCTTGTGCTGTTGCAGGCGTCGCTGGGCTTTGTACTGGTTTGCATCCTCGTGTTCTTTATTATCGAGCAAGGACCGAAGGTATCCATATCGTCCGGAGTGGGAATCCATCTGGCTGGGTTCGTGACGACTTGGCTATTGTCCGCGAGGATCCCTCGGCTTCTCGTCATCTGGTCCGTCGCGTTTGCTATCGTGCCGCTGCTTGTCACGCCGTTCGCCGGCTACCAATATTTGGCTGACGGGTTTTGGCCGTCTTTTAGCTTCTGGCTTGCGTTCAGCCTGTCACTTCTGGCGACGAGCGCGCTGGGAGGAATCTTCGGGGCTCGAAGTAGGCGCCTCGACCTTCGAAATGGCGATCGCCCCAACCTTCGAAAATCCAGTCGTCGATGACTGCCAAACAATCGCTTGGTCAGCTGCAAACGATTCCCGTGTCGCGAGAGTCGTGGAAAGATCTGGAAGGTCTCTTTGGCGAACGGGGAGCCTGTGGCGGATGTTGGTGTATGGTATGGAGACTCTCCCGGCAGGAGTTTGAAGCAGGCAAAGGGACGCCAAACAGGCGGCGTCTGAAGGAACTCGTCGATGGCGGTGCGATGCCGGGTATTCTCGGCTACATCGGCGAGCAGCCAGTCGCCTGGTGCGCCGTCGCGCCGCGCACGGATTATGGCTTTCTTGGCCGGTCGCGTGTTCTTGCCCCCGTCGATGAAGAGCCCGTCTGGTCTATCTCGTGCCTCTTCGTCGACCGCGCGTATCGGAGTCGTGGACTTTCGACGGGCATGATTTCCGCAGCCGTTGATTTTGCCAGTTCACGTGGTGCGGCGGTCGTCGAGGCGTATCCGGTCGACAAACCGAACGAGCGCGCCGCCGACGCTTTCGTTTGGACCGGACTTGCCAGCTCGTTTCTCAAGGCAGGATTTCAGGAAGTGGCTCGTAGATCCGAGACGCGGCCGATCATGAGATGTCGCTGCGAATAATCGAGGTTAGTCGGGGACGCGTCGATTGCGTGCATCCCTTTCGACGATCGGGACCTTCGGAGAAAGACGACCAAGATTCTGTCGGCGTGTGGCTCCTCGACATCTCCCGCTGAGCGCCGGCTAAGGCGCCAACACAAAGCGGACAGTGGGCACGAGCGCGTTCGGGATGTCACTGCGCGTATTTGGGTTTATCACGTACTGGAGGTCGGCCGTGATGGTCAGCCACGGCGAGACGTGCGCGGCATATGTCGCCTCGAGGTTCGTCTCGGTCCGAGTGACTCCGCTGGAAGCGGGCGAGGTCTGCTGGCTCGACATATATGGATCGCCGTTAACGCCAATCGCTACAGCAAGTCCGACCCGATCGTTATCTCGCCCATCGAGAAGGCCGGTGTACAGTACGCCGGCACCGATGTAGCTGGAGAAACGATTGACCTGTTCGTTCGCAACACCAGTTCGCAGAAAGGTGGAAAGCCCCTGACTCTGATCCTGCTTCTCTCGAACCGGGCACCATTCAGCCAGGATGTAAACTCCTTGACTGCGACCCGTTTGCGTCGCCGTGCCGAATGCGGGCATTTCTTCCGTGTAGAACCAGCCGCCGAGGAGGATGCGAGCACG
>JBFIPX010000271.1:0-3806 GCA_041609895.1 Rhodothermales bacterium | reverse complement strand
GGACGCGGCACGATGCGGGCCGTTTCAAGCTCGTCAATCAGCCGATCCAACTCTACATCGTCGCCGGATGCGTCCAGGTTGACGTCGAAGTCGGCATCGGACCCGTCTCCACTTTCGGCACTGGATGACTCCCATTCGGGCAACTCCTCGCTCACGTCACGCACCTGCGGGAAAGTCGCGCCGGACTCCTGCCACTCCGGCTGGTCGTCAGCCTCCGGTGTGTGTTCCGCGGTCGTGCCAGCCTCGTGCGAGGCGCTGTCATAGCCCGTATCAACATATTCAGGAACGACTGTCGAGGTCGGGGGCGTCCCGGATAGAAGTCCGGGATGACCAGTTGGGGCGCCGTCCTCCCATTCTGGCTCCTCTCCATAGTCCTCTTCAGCTTGCCGGTGCGGCTCGACGTCGCGCTCTAGTCCAGCGAGCGCGCCCGATCGGGCATCCTGCCGCTCATCCGTCGCCAGGCCGGCATCGCCGGCTTCATCCAAATGGACCCTGGATTCGAGTCCGGGATGACTAGTGAGAGTTTCCGGCACGGAATGACTCAAGTCATCTTCCGTGGTGGCAAATACACGATCGGCCGTTAGTCGCAGGCCATTTCGTACGGATTCGGACCCGTGAACAAGCGCTTCCGCTCTTGACCATTGCAGCAAAGCCTCCTCCGCTTCTCCGGTCTGACTAACCGCCTTGGCAAGCGCTACCTGCGCAGCCGCGTAGCGAGGATACCGCTCAACAATCCCTGTCAGGATGTAGGCTGCTTCCTCCGCGTCGCCTGATTCCAGGAGCGAGATCGCCCGCGAATATTCTGAAGTGAGCATGTCTTGATGTGCCGTATCGACAGATGCGTTCGTAGTCCGTCAATGTAAACCGTCCGGGCTAAGTCATCAACCTACGCAGTCGGGGTGATGGTGGTCGTTCCCACCGTTGGATGCCGCTCGTCAGGCGCAGGCTATAAAATCCGACGAGCCCGAATCCGAAAGCAAACAGGACCTGAAAAGGCATTGCGGGCCACTCGCCTACAACGGCAATGAGGACAAGGCCGGCGATGCAATATGCCATCATCAGCAACTCGAGCCACACCACACGCGGAACCGACGTGACAGCGTATCGTGACTTCCACCACGGTCGGGCGGCCGTGCTGCTATACTTTGGCGTTCGGACAAAGGGGGTTCTGTGTCCGCGGAGTGCCTGCCAGACGGCTCTGGAGTTGTTCACCGACAAGCCCATGCTGCCGGCCATGAACCACGGAAAGACCTTCAGCCGACTCGGCCAATCGGGATAAAGCGCGCGCTGAGCAAACAGCTGCCCGAGAAAGAACCCGCCGAATCCCACTAGCCCGAGGCCCATCGTCGCAAAGAACCACTCGCCCGGTCCGCTTCCGACCGACTTCATCAGCACAAGCGGAGCATGTAATAACGCCGCCAACAGGATGAACGGAAAAACAAGGTGGGCAGTAAGCTGAACCGTTCCCTCCAGCTTGACGGTGCGCGGAAAGTCGGAGCCCCAGAGCCGCGGCAACATTTTGAATGCGGTCTGCACGGCGCCCTTGGTCCAGCGAAATTGCTGCGACCGAAACGCATTCATGTCCACCGGAAGCTCGGCGCCGACCTCGACATGCTCGAGGTAGCGGAATTTCCAGCCGTTCAGCTGAGCACGGTAGCTGAGGTCGAGATCCTCCGTCAGGGTGTCAGACGTCCAGCCCCCCGCATCCTCGATGCATTCCCGACGCCAGACACCTGCGGTGCCGTTGAAGTTGATAAAGCAGCCTACTGCCTGCCGCACACGGTGCTCGAGGGCGAAGTGGGCATCAAGAGCGAAGGCCTGGATTCGGGTCAGCAGCGAATCCCGATCGTTCAGATGACCCCATCGTGCCTGCACCATTCCAATGTTTTCGGAATCAAATACGGGGACCACCCGCCTCAGATAGTCAGGTTCGGGTACGAAGTCAGCATCGAAGATCGCGATGAGGTCTCCCGCCGCAATTCGTAGACCATTCTGAAGGGCACCCGCCTTGTACCCCTCCCGATCTGTTCTGCGAACGTGAACGATGTTGACGCCGCGATGCGACCAATAGGCCGTTCGTGACGCCGCCAGGTCAGTCGTTTCATCGGTCGAGTCGTCGAGAATCTGTATCTCGAGACTGTGCCGTGGGTAGTCAAGCGAGGCACATGCATCGATGAGCCTCTCAACGACGTACGCCTCGTTGTAAATCGGGAGCTGTACCGTGACTGCGGGCCATGGGCCTCGGTGCGTTGGACGCTGGTCCGGCTCGGGCACCGGGCCATCAAGCACCGCGTCTATCTCGCAGTACTTGCGTGAGAGCCAAAGGAGGTTGACGCCGTACGCCAGAAGGACGAGCATTGAGGTCGCATAAAGGACCGGAATGATGATCAGCATTTTACCAGTTGGAGGTCGCTGCGGTGAAGATGTCGTCCGCGATCTTTTCGAGGACGGCGCGGGCCGCGTCTTCCTCGCCCGCGAGGCCCCGTTCCCCCGTCGGATCGTACTCCTCGAAGCTCGAGAAGGATCGTGAGAAGATCACCTCATCCTTCGTGCGATCGATGTACTCCGTCGTTACGGAGATGGTAACGCGGTTGAGTGTGGCCCGCTCTTGCCCACCGACTGACGCAGGCTGATTCTGGTATCGATCGATGCGGGCGGACACGAGTGCGTCGGCCTGCTCCTGGTCAGGCTGGAGGGACAACCGCGTTTGGCCCACAAAGCGATCAACCAGGAGACTGGTGAGGGACTCATCCAGATCGACAAGCGTGCTGATACTGTTATCCTCAGCGAGCGGGATCGCGATGGTATTGAGGTGTGAAGGGATGACAGCACCGGTGAAGCTGTAGTAGGCGCACCCCGAACCCGCCATGACGATTGCCGCGAATGCCCACGCCTTGGCCAGAGCAGCGAATGCTTCGAAGAGGGGCCTCCGCCTAATCAGATCCATCCGCGGCCTCCTCCTCCTCTTCCTTCAGCTTGCGGTACAGGGTCCGCTCGCTGATGCCGAGGGCACGCGCAGTTTGCCGCCGGTTACCATCGAATCGCTTTAGCGCCTCATTAATGAGCCTCCGTTCTGCTTCTTCCAGGGTCGGCAGGGGCTTGTCCTCCTCGATGAGAGGCTCGGGGGTATCCTTCCGCTGTCCGTCGCCCGCAGGTGCATCATCGTCAGCTGCTATCTCGTAAGGCACCTCTTCGATGAAGGACTCGAACTGTTCCTGGTCGTCCGCTTTCACAACGACCAGATCGGGGTCTCCTCGCTCCAACAACTTGCGAGGCAGAACGTGAAGAGACGCGCCACCTGCCAACTGGTTGATCTGCTCCTTGAGTTCGCGGATCTCCATCCGGAGCTCGACGAGTGCGCGGTAGACGAGTCCCATGCTGCGACCTCCGTCCTCGTCGCTGAAGTCGTCGCGCTCCACCTTAACGAGTCCGCCGGATGAACCCGATGCCGACACGCCGCGCAGGTGTGGGCGAATGTCTTCGGCCGTGACCTCGTTCTTGCGAAGGAGCACGACCATCCGCTCGGCGACATTTCGCAGTTCGCGAACGTTGCCGGGCCAGCGATAGCGTCCCAGCAGCTCCCTGGCGTCACTCGTCAAGGTTCGCGGTGACGAGTCGTACTCCTGCGCATAGCGATGTAGAAACTGATCGAAAAGCGGCAGAATGTCGTCCTGGCGTTGCCGTAGCGGCGGGATGTTGATTACGACTGTGCTCAGTCGATAGTAGAGATCCTCCCGAAATCGTCCCGCCTCAACCTCACGCGACAGATCCTTGTTGGTCGCCGCAATGACACGGGCGTCCGTCTT
>JBFIPX010000270.1:0-3815 GCA_041609895.1 Rhodothermales bacterium | reverse complement strand
CGGCAACTGGCAGCAGCTGCCCGGTCGAGCAAAGGACATCAGTGCCGGAGCCGATGGATCGCTGTGGATCATCGGTGAGAATCGGAGCCCGTACGAGTGGGACGACGACGCCTTCTCCTGGCGACGTATGCGGGGAAGCGGATCACAGATAGCCGTCTCGGGCAACGGCCAACCCTATCTGGTCAACTCCAAGGAGGAGGTGTATCGGATCGCGGTCAAGGACGTCGTCTGGATGGACGACTGATTCCGTCACGACCGGTTCTGTTCGAACCGCTGCCGCGCAATGACTGTCGCGCGGACTCTGCAATAAGTATACTCCCGCAGGCCCTACTGGCGGGTGATGATTTCCTTGCGGAGCCGGTTCAAGGAACCGGTCAAATTGCGATTCTGCAGCCGAGAGTTTACACGGTATGTTTGCGGTGCGCCTCGCTGCGCTGTGCTCAGTCGTCATCCAGCTCGCCGGGCACATCGATGCCCATCCGGCGCGCACGCGCCTTCCACTTCTCCCGGGCCAGTCGCTGCATGTCTTCCACCGAGTCGGCCTCATCCATTATTTCCAGCCCCAGCAGCGTCTCTACGATGTCCTCGAGCGTGACGAGGCCTGACGTGCCACCATACTCGCCGATCACAATGGCCATATGCATTCGGTCCTGGACGAGCTTGTCGAAAAGGTCAGCGAGCGGCATGGTCTCCGAGATCGCAAGAATGGGCGACATGAAAGACGCAAGCGTCGTTGCGTCCTCGCCACGCGCAGCGTGCAGCAGGATTTGTGATTTCAGCACGAACCCGCGAATACGGTCCTTATCATTCTTGTATATGGGAATTCTGGAGAACTGCAGATCCGGGTGCTTATCCATTACCTCCCGCACCGTGCTCTCTTCCGGGAGGGCGAACATTACCGTACGAGGGGTCATGACGTCGTGGGCCCGAAGCTCTCCAAATCGGAGCAGATTCCGGAGGATGTTCGACTCCTGCTCCTTGAGCACTCCTTCCCGGAAGCCGACGTCGGCAAGCGCGTGCAGTTCGTCGCGCCGAATCGTCACCTTCTGCCTGTCTCGGGCGAGGAGTCACGTCAATCCCTCCGCGAGTTTCACGAGCGGCCACATCAACCAGATCGTCGGCAAGAGCAGCCGTACGACGCTACTGGCAAGTCGGCGCCAGTAGAGAGCACCCAGCGTCTTTGGGATGATCTCGGAAAAGACGAGAATCAACATCGTGAGTATGGCGGACGCGATTCCAAGGTACGCGCTTCCAAACACGACGGCTGCCTGTGCACCCGCACCCGCCGCTCCCACCGTGTGAGCAATTGTGTTGAGACTGAGAATGGCGGCAAGCGGGCGGTCGACGTCTCGCTTCAGGTCGGCGAGCTTGCGGCCGAACACTCCGCCTCCGGCCTCCATCCCTGCAACAAACGAGGGCGTAACGCTGAGAAGAACCGCTTCCATGATCGAACAGAGAAACGATACTCCTAGAGCCAAAGCAACATAGAAAACAAGAAGTGCCATCTGCGGCGTTTCGGATGCTTGACGCAGCCGGCAGGGGCCGATGACGCACAGCTGTCAGGTCACCGCCTGCGATAATCCTGCCGGGGGGTTGAATCGAATATACTGTTCCGCGAGAATCCCGCCCGCCGCTGGGGCGCACCTTCGAGATCCTTCTACACACCGTCACGATCAGCCCACCAAACCGCAAGGCATGTCATTTCGGTGATGCTCCTGATGTGGAGCTTCTTCTTCATCCGAAGGCGATGCGTATCGACCGTCTTACGCGACACGTTGAGCTCTCCGGCGATCTCACGAGCCGACAGACCCCGGCCCATCATACGGAAGATCTCCTTTTCGCGCGCACTCAAGACTTCAGATGGCAAGTACGACCGCGGTTCGGGGTCCGAAAGGCTCTTCAACAATTGCCGGTTCACATCGTCACTTACGTACACCTCGCCGGCGAGAACACGACGAACCGCCTCAGTAAATACGCCGATGGGCGCCTTCTTCATTACGTAGCCACCGGCACCAGCATGAATTGCGGCCGCTGCGTACCTCAATTCGTCATACCGAGACAGTACGAGAATGTGGGTTTGCGGACGCACATGCTTAATCTTCCGCAGGAAGTCCAACCCGATGAGACCGGGAACTGCGACCTCAACAATGCACAGATCCGGACGTGCTCGTTTGACGGCATCCAAGGCCGACTTCGTGTCTCCGGCCTCTCCGCATATTTCCAAATCAGTATCGCGCTCGAGGATCAGCCGCACCCCGGTGCGAGTCAATGGATAGTCATCAACGATAAGAACCTTGCTCATTCACGCACCTGGTCGCGGGCCCACAGCACCGCTCGCCCACCCGCAACTACTGGCGGGCGGAGATGTACTCGAACCGATTATCAAGTGATGATCGCCCACTGCTGTACCGCCATATGAAATGTATATCCCATGGTTGTGGCGGGAATTGCCCAATACGAGATATACGTGATTTCCTTACACGGCAAGACAGGCGTTGCCGTATGGCCGCCCATGGGCACCACGACCTGAAATCGAAGATCTTTGTCGCTTGGAATAGCGGGCTAGTCTGCGATGCGGCTCGATCCTGCGGGGCGAGGCACCTGAACTCCGGCTGTAACCGATCCGCTACTTTCCCGTCCTACCTGGTAGCTATTCGACTTCGCCGCTCCGGCCGAACTCTGTCGGACATTACCATTCAGCTCCCCGGAGGTGCCAAATGTTCTCTCAATACGTTGCGACCCGTCACGTAATTGGCTCGCTGCTAGGCGTTGCTGTTTTCTCGTTCGTATCCAGTGACGCATCGGCCCAGCGGTGGACGTGGCCCGAGAAGGCCGAGAATCTGCAGGTGCTGCCTGAAGATTTTCCGCCGGAACGCCTGAGCGCAGTCATGCGCGGGTTCACTCGTGCGCTGGGAGTGCGCTGTTCGCATTGCCACGTCGGTGAGGAAGGTCAGCCGTTGACCGAATACGACTTTCCGTCCGACGAAAATCCAAGGAAGGAGATCGCGCGCACCATGCTCAAGATGCTCGGCGACATCAACGAGCATCTCGACTCGTTTGAGTCGACCGGAGCAAAACCGGTCAACATGTGGTGCCACACGTGCCACCGGGGAGCCGCTCGCCCACACACCCTGGACGATCAACTCATGGAGACTTTCTCGACGCACGGCACCGAGGCAATGGTGGACGAGTACGCAAAACTTCGAGATCGCTATTACGGACGCGCCGCCTACGACTTCGGCGAGAACAGCCTCAACGCGCTCGGCTATGCGCTACTTGGACAGGGCGAGGTCGAAGCAGCTATTGCCATCTTCCGAGTCAACGTCGAGAAATTTCCGGAATCGGCAAACGTGTACGACAGTCTGGCGGAAGCGTACCTGACTTCCGGCAACAATCGCCTGGCAAGAATCTATTACGAGAAGTCTCTCCTGCTGAATCCGGGGAACGAAAACGCCATGGATAAACTGGACGAGATTGCCACACTGGAATCTGGAGAGTGAGGCGTTTGACCGGGATTGCGAAAGGCGCTGCTGAGAGGGGGCGGGACCGGCGCGCGCGCAACTTTAGCCGGATGACGGTGTTGTAACAATCGTCATCCCACCTTCTTTTCGCGTTAACGTCATCGTCAAGACGATACTTGACACACCCGATCGACTAAAGCGCCACGATCGACCGACCGTGAGGCTTGTCTCAACATAACCCCTTGCGGCGTATCTTCTCGAACCTTCGTTCGCCACCTCCGATGGCGCCCTGTTCCCTCCAATTCCAACCATGTCTGATAATTCCCGACCGACCTCGAAATACGTAAAGGTCAT
>JBFIPX010000269.1:0-3838 GCA_041609895.1 Rhodothermales bacterium | reverse complement strand
TGAACGACGCGACGCGTCGTTTCGGCGACAAGGTTGGCGATCAACGGAAGAAATTCCCGGTGCCGGGCTACCAGGGATTCCAGATGATTACGTACCGTTGCGACGTCGCCACGACTCACTGGGCCAGTCAGGGCATCGATCGGTGCGTCGAAGGAGATATTATTTACGGTGGAGCGGACGAGTGGGCCCAGCAGATTCTCGAAATCCGTCGCAGCAATTCCTTCACGATCCAGCAGCTCCGTTGCAACTGACATGAGCGTCACGACATAGTTGGATGCGATGGACGCCGCGAGGTGAATGGCGAGTTTCGTATCGGCATCCACTTCAGCCGGCTCGGATCCCATCAAAGTCGCCAAGCGCTTGCAGACGTCGATCGCTCGTGTGGCCCCTTCAATATTCACGCGCACGCCTTGAAAAACGGTCGGCGGCGAGTCGGCATGTAGAGACACCATCGGGTGAAAACTGGCAGCATCAGCGCCCTTGTCCTGTAGAGCCATCAACGCTGACGAAGGCCTCGCACCGGACAAGTGGCACACTATACTGTGCGACCAATCCTCATTCGTAGCCGCCAGCTCGAGGGCCACATCCCGGATGGCGTCATCAGGCACAGCGATTATCACAAGAGCGGGGAGATCGAATCTGTCGATGCGGTCTCCGGCATTAGCCACACCCAGTTCTTTCGCGAGCTCGGAGGCACTCTCCGACGTCCGGCTTACAATTCCCGCGAAAGTAAGACCTGCATTCGTCAACGCTCGCGCAACAGCTGATCCCGCCGCACCGGCGCCAACCAGATAATTCCTCCTCAGTATGTCATCGGGATCAGCCACGCCCGTTCCCATCCGGACTCGTGATATGCTTTGTCATTTGGCTATGACGGCTGCGATTCCTCCCGGCCCCTCATCAGGGAGATAAACATCGAGAACCTCGATCCTGCGCGCCCCTCTCCTGCTACCGGCTATCAGGGCAGACATAAGCGCGCCGCCTCCGCGCAACTTAACCGCCCGACTCCGAATAAGCTCGAAGAGACGAGACTCGTCGAGCGCGCACATATACTCTGCCAACTTAGACACCGACTCTTCCGTGCCCGACTCGATATCGACAGCGGCGACGATCAACGTCCGCCGGTTATGAACAACCTCTGACAAAGCCCCACCCAGTTCCCGACAAAACTCGGGCGCCTCTTCGCCCATCACGACTGGTACGATACGGAACGACCCAACCGCCTCATGAAGAAAAGGCAACTGGGCACGGATCCCATCATCGACGTAGTGCCCATCGTCGCTGACGTAAATGTCGTCGTCTTCGTCGCATAATTCATTACGGAGGTGATCGTCGACGGCTAGCACACCATTTGTACCAGCGTACGTGTCTGCGTTCCAGATGTTGATCCGGCCCTCTGCGCTCTCACTACCGGCCGCTATTATGACCACCGAATCATACGACCGTCCTTCGAGACTCTTGTAGATCGACGCGGCAAGTCGTCCCGCCAAGGTGCCGGCGGCTGGAACGACGACAGCGAAAATCTCAGCTTCCTGATTGACTCCGTTGACATCCTTAAGCAATTCGGCCGCCACGCTTCGCTGGTCGCTGTCGAGTGGTTGCGCGTTGTGGTGTACCGTCCTCGAGTCATTCTTCATGATAGGAATATCGATGGTGGGACTATGCCGTCAGGAGTTCTTGCAGAGCGGCCTTGAGGGGCGATTGTCGATCGAGCGCATCAATGAACCCGTTTATGTTCGACCTGTATTCTGGTCGCCACTCCATCGTTGCAAGAACGGGGGTAGGCCTCGCAAGCTCGGAAACGATATCGGGGTTGAGCGCCTCGGCAAAACCGTCCCCATGCTGCCCGAAACCATTCAGGATGAAGCCCACTGGAGCTTCGCCCGCTGCCAGCATCATGCGTAGAGTCAGAAGACAGTGATTAAGCGTACCGCGCCCCGTACGTGCAACGACTATTGAGGGAAGCCCGAAATCCTTGAGCAAGTCGATGGTCGTCATGTTTCGAGTGAGCGGAACCATCGCACCGCCTCCTTCGACGACCACAAATTTCCCGGCGTCTCGAAGCGCCCTGTAGGCCGTCATTACGCGCGCCAGATCGACGGGACGCCCTTCGACCTGAGCCGCGACGTAGGGTGCGGCCGGCGTCTCGTAAGACAAGGGCGTCACGAGTTGGCGGTCTTCCTCCACACCTATTTCTCGCAGGAGTTCGATGGCGCTTTCTACCGACCCGCCGGTAGATATTGGCGTCATCATCGTGGCGTCGACGCCCATGCGCCGGAGAATGGCCACGAGCGATACACCGACAATTGTCTTCCCGACGCCACGGTCGGTACCGATAAGGAAGAGACCTTCGCCCATGTGGGAGGATGCCGTCGGGGCCGTCGGGAATAACAGTGGGGAACTAAAAGTTAGCGAACGACCGCGGCTTGGACAATCGACCGACCATCACATCGGTCGAGTTCACTCGAGCGTCATGATCTGCTCAAAAAGTGTCGTGTCGACCCGAATCTCTGAACTGGATCGCAAATCCGTAAGCAGGCTGTACTCCGCCATGTATGGCGCGGACTGATCGGCTAGCTCCTGCCGAAACTCTTCGAACGAAGGTCTCGTCGCCTCCCGGTCTTTTACGCAAAGAAGAAACCACCTGTCTCGCGACAAACCTGTAACAAGAACTTCATCTAGCGGTGCTGTTCGCGCATGTACACCCCACTCCGCCAGTCCCTCAAGATCGCGATCATCGTACAACACGAATCCCTGATACTCCTGAGGGCGCTCACGCCCCGACTCTATCCACTCCTTTGCCTGACTCGCATCAGCCCGCGTCGGGAAGGGAATAACCCAGAACGTAGCACGGGTTCGTGCGCGTGAAGCATAGCCAAGTCGCTCGAACGCCTCCAGAAGAAAGGCCTCGTCCGGCTGAACGGTGGTATCGGCCCTGAGTTCACCTCGCAGCTGCGTCGCCAGGAAACGAATGGTCGTCCTCCGAACCTCAGCGTCGGTTCGGTCGTCATCCAGTCGGCGGTGATAGCCCTCCATAGAAAGTGCCTCGTTTCTAAGAGCTCGTCCGACAGACGCAGCGGTCCTGTGGCGAGCCTCCTGAAACGGCAGGTCGGGTAGCCATTCCAGATAGTCTGAGACGGTTAGCGCATACGTGTCGCCGCGCCACACGAATGAAGCAAGCGGAGTGCTGGGGGATAAACCTGAAGCGAGTTCCTCCGCAGCCAGAGCTCTCGTCTCTTCATCATAGAGAGACACCGCCCGCGGACCAACGGTATTCTCCAGTTCCGCGATGAGCAATTCAAGACCGGCGATTGCCTCACTGTTGGCTCGCACCTGCAGGCCCGACATAAACTCATGCACGAATCGGTCTCCTTCCAGCCGCACACGTCTTTGCCTTTCGCGTTGCCGAATTCCTTCTTTCCGGGCCTGATATTCGGACTCCGTGATGATCGGGTTCACAACCTTGTTTTCGACCCGAATGATGTGGTAACCGAATCGGCTTTTGACGGGGGGCGAATACTCGCCGACATCCAGCGACCATGCGGCTTCGGCGAATGCGTCGTCGATCGCGAAATAGGACATTGGACCGAGAAATCCGGCTGATGAGTCGTACTCCGCCAGACCGTATGCATCCTGGGCCTCGTCCAGAAAGCTTCGACCTTCCTGAAGCCTCTCAAATGCTTCCTGAGCGAGCAGTGGATCAATGTAGAAGAGATGCCGGACCACAACCTTCGTCTTGAAGCGTTCGAAGGCGATGCGAATCTCCATGTCGCTTAGTGGCTCAAGTTCCTCGAAAACCTCCTCCTCCAGAAATCGCCAACCCAGGGCCTTCTTCGTC
>JBFIPX010000268.1:0-3891 GCA_041609895.1 Rhodothermales bacterium | reverse complement strand
CAGGCAAGTATATCGACCGAATGAGCAACTACTGCTCAGACTGCCGCTTCAATCCGGACGAGGCGTCAGGGAGTGATGCGTGCCCGTTCACGACGCTATACTGGGACTTCATCAGGCGCCACGAATCATACCTGAACGGCAACGGGCGCACCCGGCTGCAGGTGCGTAACTACGATCGGAAGTCCGGAGGACAAAAGGCGGCGATCACCCGGCGCGCGAATGAAATCCGCGAAATGGTCAAAGAAGGAAGACTGTAGTAATGGCTCCGACAATCGTATGGCTTCACAATGACTTCCGTCTGCGCGACAACCCCGCGCTGTTTCGTGCTGCAGAGGCTGGCCCTGTTATTCCGCTGGTCGTTTGGGCACCAGATGAGGAAGGAGCGTGGGGTCCGGGAGGAGCTCACCGCTGGTGGCTTCACCATTCATTGACCTCCCTCGCCGTCGGCCTGGAGAGCAAGGGCTCTACGCTCGTCGTTCGCCAGGGAAATAGCCTTGAAGAAATTCTCGATGTCGCAAAGGAGACCGGTGCCGCACGGGTCTACTGGAATCAACGCTACGAGCCGGCCCTCCGGAAGCGAGACCTGAAGGTTGAGGCGGCTCTTCGCGATGCCGATCTGCAGGTAAAGACGTTTCAGTCCGCGCTGCTGCACGACCCGGATGAGATCCGGACCAACGCGGGAAACCCGTATCGCGTCTTCACTCCATTTTGGAAGAAGTTCAAGTCGGTTGCTGAAATTACATCAGCACTCGGGGAGCCGGACTTCAACGCGTCTTCAGACTTTCCGGATAGCCTGTCTATTGACGAGCTGGACCTATTACCCAAGATCGACTGGGCAGAGGGTATTCGCGAGCGCTGGTCACCGGGCGAGGAAGCTGCTCATGAGCGTCTCGGATGGTTCGTTGACGAGGCGATCACATCCTATGACGAGGACCGTAACCGGCCTGACCTGGACGGCACCTCGATGCTCTCGCCACATCTTCGTTACGGAGAGATCTCTCCTCGTCATATTTGGAACGCGGTGTTAAACGATCATCCGGACCATGAGGATGCCTGGTCGTTTCTGAGCGAGATTGGATGGCGTGAATTCTCGTATCATTTGATCTATCATTATCCGCACACGACCGAAAAACCATTGAACGACCGTTTTGCCGCGTTTCCATGGTCAGACAACGACACGCACCTTGAGCGATGGCAACGCGGTAAGACCGGCTACCCTATCGTCGATGCCGGCATGCGACAGCTATGGCACATCGGTTGGATGCACAACCGGGTCCGGATGATAGTCGCTTCTTTCCTTACAAAAGACCTGCTGATACATTGGCTGGAAGGGGCCCGGTGGTTCTGGGACACGCTGGTCGACGGCGACCTCGCCAACAACACGCAGGGCTGGCAATGGAGCGCCGGCTCCGGTGCCGACGCGCAGCCGTTCTTCCGGATCTTTAACCCCGTATCACAGGGAGAGCGTTACGATCCGCGCGGCGACTACGTTCGCAAGTGGATTCCCGAACTGAGTGAGTTGCCCGACAAATACATTCATAAGCCGTGGGAGGCTCCGGAGGAAGTACTCGCGGACGCCGGCGTCAAGCTGGGAGATAATTACCCCAAGCCGATTGTCGACCACTCGGACGCGAGGCGTAAGGCAATGGACGCCTACGAGAACCTCCCCAAGTAAATAGATGGCTCATTTCTCACACACATCGAAGCTCGATCACTCACCGGCGGAAGTATTCGACTGGCATGAGCGACCCGGTGCCTTCGAGCGCCTGGCGCCACCATGGGAGCCCATCCGCCTTGAAAGACACGAGGGCATTCGCGAAGGCGATCGGGCGGTCCTGCGATTGGGGTGGGGGCGCCTGTCCATACGTTGGGTGGCACTGCATACCGAGTATCGTAAGGGGGAGCTCTTCACGGACATCCAGGAAGATGGCCCCCTGGAGCGATGGCATCACCGGCATCGTTTCGAGCTGGACGGAAATTCGGGTACTCGCATGTCCGATGAGATCGACTACGAGGTCCCACTTGGTGGGATTGGCGACTTCGTAGGCGGACGACGTTTCTCGCGCAAACTGAGGGAACAGTTTCGGTACCGCCACCGAATCGTCGCAAACGATCTCGAACTGCACCGCCACTATTCGGGACCTTCGCTGACCATCGCCATCACCGGCTCTTCGGGCCTTCTCGGCAGTGCATTGCGAGCGTTTCTGACGACGGGTGGCCATCGAGTATTGAGACTGGTTCGTCGCGTCGCTACCTCGGCCGACGAGGTGCGTTGGAGCCCCGGCAGCGGACAGATTGACACCGAAAAGCTGGAAGGTGTTGACGCAGTCGTGCACCTCGCCGGTGAGAGTATTTTTGCGCCGCGCTGGACCGACGCCAAGAAGAAGCGGATCTATGATAGCCGAGTCGACGGCACGCGACTGCTCGCGAATGCCCTTGCGAGCCTTGAGAAGCCGCCGGCCGTCCTGGTCTCCTCCTCAGCAATCGGTATTTACGGCGACCGCGGAAGTGAGGAACTGACCGAGGGCTCAGAACTGGATCACGAATCGTTCCTGGCACGGGTCTGTATCGACTGGGAGGCGGCGACCGATCCGGCCCGCGAAGCTGGAATTAGAACGGTGTTTGCGCGTACCGGACTGGTGCTTTCGGGTGCAGGCGGCGCGCTCGCACCCATGCTTCCACTCTTCAAGGCGGGTCTCGGAGGACGGCTCGGCATCCCGGACGCGTACCTCAGCTGGATCGCGCTCGATGACGTGATCGGCGCCATATATCATGCGATACGCACACCTGAGATCCGTGGGCCCATGAACCTCACGGCGCCCACACCAGTAACTTGGAACGACTTTGCACCCGCTATCGGAGACGTACTCAACCGCCCCACATTCGTTACCGTACCCGAATGGCTGACAAAGCTGACTGCGGGAGAAGTCGCCGACAATGTTCTTCTGCCCAGCACCCGAGTCCTACCGGCCGTCCTGCAGGAGACGGGCTACAACTTCCTGTTCGACGACCTCGTCGAGACGCTCCGTCATCAATTGGGTCGAACGGCCGGAATCCTGAGTTAGCCTGAATTAGCGAATTCGAATTAACACGCTCCATCATGTCATGTCTGATCCGGTAGTTGTCGTAGGAGCCGGCCTTGCAGGTCTCAACTGTGCCCGGGTTCTACATGAGAACGGTCTACCAGTACTCGTTCTGGAGTCGGAAAGCACCATCGGGGGGCGCGTTCAGACGGACGAGGTCGACGGTTTCCTGTTTGACCGGGGGTTTCAGGTGTTGCTGACCGAGTACCCGGAAGCTCAGCAGGCTCTCGACTTCGACAGACTCGAGTTGCATCACTTCCAGTCGGGAGCGCTGGTGCGGCTTAAGGGACGGTTTCACCAGGTTAGCGATCCACTCCGCGATCCTGCCGGTACGCTTGGCACGCTCACCGCCCCGATCGGATCGTTCCGTGACAAGCTGCGCATCCTGAAACTGCGGGCCGATGTTTCGTCGCGCGCCGAGGCACAGATTTTCGAACGTCCGGAGACGACTACCATCGATGCGCTCCGAAAAAGGGGCTTCTCACCGCGGATTATCGAACGCTTTTTTCGCCCCTTCTTCGGCGGAATCATGCTCGATCGTACGCTTCGCGGGTCGAGCCGGATGTTCGAGTATGTGTTTAGAATGTTTTCGCTCGGAACAGTCGCGGTTCCGGCAGACGGAATGCGGAGAATCCCAGCCCAGCTGGCTGGGAATCTACCGCTCGGGACCGTACGGCTCGAAACCCGCGCCGCTGAAGTGCGCCGTGGCGAAGTTGTAGCAAGCGACGGCGAACGATTCAAAGCACGAGCGATCGTGGTGGCTGTCGACGGGCCGGCGGCAAATGCGCTGCTCGCCAAACAGATAGCT
>JBFIPX010000267.1:0-3892 GCA_041609895.1 Rhodothermales bacterium | reverse complement strand
TTGGGAAAATAGACGATCGACGGCAACACCGCTTCCAAGGCACCGTTATTCCGACAAAATCAAATGATACGCCGGCCACAGTTGACCCATAACGGACATGCCGTCCTCAACGAGTCTCGGACCTCGCGACAGAACTTCCTCACGAGGAGCAATCCTTCGCAACCACAGACCTGAGCGTAGTCCTCGAAGTACTCGAGCGACTTCGTCTGGAGATTCGCAGGACAAGTCGGGATCGTCGGCGGAAATGAGGGTAAGACCCGGCTTGTCGACGACATTTTCGAGGCAGTGCACCAAGTGATCGAATTTGTTTGCAATGAGATTCCGGAAGGAGCGCCAAGGTCCGTCCATTCGACGGTGCAGGTACAGTCCGACAGTGAATGAATCGGCAGACAGTGAGTGAACAATTTGAATGTCTGTAAGCCGCTTTGCACCCAGTCTGTAGAACGAGAACCAGAGATGACTATTGGCGCCTCCAGCACCGAAGTCGTTCTTCGGAAATCGACTGAATACGTTTCTTTCTGTTTCAAGCGGTAGTCTGTTCGGCAATACGAGATTCACCACGAGATCGTCACGATACTTTCTGAACGGCGCTACCACCGCGACGTCGAGATCCGCTTTCAATTGCTGATACTCGGAGACGGTCGGGTTTTGCTTCAGCTGTTCCAGAAGCCGAAACGCATCTTCGCCAAAGCCCGGATTTTGAATCCGAATTCGAGACGGAGCCTGCAGTGTTGCAGGCAACTCCGTCAACGGTCTGATGGGAAAGTCACTGGGCAATACGGTCGAGAAGGCTGTCCGGGTCTGGGTCGATCACCTGTACGGACGTATCCATCTGCCAATAGCGTTGTAGGCGAGGAGGCATATCCGGTGAAGCTCCCAGCGCCCGCTCAATGGTCTCTGGAAACTTTGCGGGGTGGGCAGTCGCCATGACCGCCATCGGGCTGAGATCGCCTGTTGACTCGCGATAACGTTGGGCTGCCTCGAGCCCGACCGCCGTATGCGGATCTACAATGTAGCCGGTGTCCTCGAATACGTCGAGAATAGTCGAAAGCGTCATCTCGTCGTCGACGGACGTTGACCAGATCAGCTCCCTCATAGCTTCTCTTGACAACAGTGCCGTGAGGCGTTCAAAATTGCTCGGAACGCCGACATCCATTGCGTTCGACAGCGTACGCACCGAATCCCTGTAACGAACATCGCCCGACGCGAGGTAGTTTGGAAAGAAACTGTTCTCATTGTGCGCAGCAACAAACTGCTCGGCATGCATGCCGGAAAGATGCGCCAGAACACCCGCTGTGAGATTCCCGAGATTTCCGCTAGGTACACAGCAGCGTATGCCAGGCCCCGTTCTCACGGCAGCCCAATAGTAGTAGACCATTTGCGGGATAAGTCGCCCAACGTTGATAGAGTTCGCCGAGGAGAAAGCCAAACCTTTTCGCGGCTCCCGGGCGAAGATCTCCTTGACCATTCGCTGACAGTCATCAAACGTCCCTTCGACTGCAAACGTCTTTACGCCCGGACGCCTGACGATCAACTGACGCTCTTGGGTTGAACTGACCTGGCCATGCGGATATAACAGCACCACGTCTACCGACTCCATTCCGGCGAACCCGTCCGCGACCGCGCTGCCAGTGTCGCCCGACGTCGCAACAAGGATGGTTCGATGTGACCCATCCTGGAGCGCATGGTTCATAAAGCCGGCCATGGACCGTGCGCCGAAATCCTTGAAGGATAATGTCGGCCCATGAAACAGCTCGACGATCGCGATGTCTGACCAGCGATCCCCCGTCAATTCGACAACGGGTACGTCGAAATCCAGGGCACGCTGCACCACGTCGTCAACCGCATCATTTCCGATTGAGGAGGAGAGCCAGGAACGTAGGATCGTCAGAGCGACGTCCCGAAACGAATTCTGGCCTGTCCAAGCCGGATCCACGAGCGGTATCTCGGCAGGCAGGTACAGCCCTCCGTCCGGCGCGAGACCCTGAAGAAGCGCCGTTTCGAAAGTAACCGGATCCGCCGTCCCGCGCGTGCTGAGAAACATCACAGACCTATTCCTCCGAAACTAGCAGCCGGGCTCCGAGCTGGTCGACTCGCGATACAAGTGCCTGGCACTCCAGACCGCTTCGACGACAGGCCTCGGCCATGTCCTCGGCCAACTGCCTTGCCTCTTCCTCGGAGCTGCCTACAGTGAAGAGAGTTGGTCCGGATCCGCTTATCGCACATCCCCGCGCGCCCCCTTGCGAGGCTGCGGCATGCACCGCTTCAAAGCACTGAATACGTTTTCTCCGGACCGGCTCAACCACACGATCCCGAAGTATCATAGTTCGAATCAAATCGACGTCGCCAGTCCGCAGACCCTCGAGGAGAAGCGCCAGAGCGGACGCATTGGTGACCGCGTCCCTTAATTCCACCTGCTGCGGCAACTCCTCGCGCGCAGAAGCAGTTGTGATCTGGATGTCCGGAACGACAATTGCGAAATAGATTCCCGGACCGAACGCGACCGGTCGATACAACGAAGGATCATCAGCGTCGACCAGTATCCCTCCTCCCAGAAGAGCGGGAATCACATTGTCTCCGTGCAAGCTTTTGCTGGCGACAGCCTCTCCACGGAGAGCACTGGCAACGAGCTCTGGCTCATTCAGCGGATTGCCGAGCAGCGCATTCGCAGCCGCAGCGCCGGCCGCAGCGCTGGCGGCCGATCCGCCCAGACCCGATCCAAAAGGAATGCCCTTATCGATGCGCATTTCCGCCCCGCCTTCGTAGCCTGCCAGACGCAAGACCTCTAGCGCTGATACCGAAGCGGTGTTTTCGTTCGGGTCGGTCGGTATCTCCGTATCACCCTGGACAGCTACCTTGAGGCCCGGCTCCGAACAAGTGCGGATTGTAACCTTGTCGCACAGACCCGTGATCGCGACCCCCAGGGTATCAAATCCCGGACCGAGGTTGGACAGCGAAGCGGGGGCGCGTACAGTGACTGACTCGCCCACATGCAGGGAGCTCTTAGCCAAACCGGGAGCGGGGACCGATGATTCTCGACGTGTCAGCTAATCCGACTCCTGGTCCCTCGATCGAAAGGACTCAATTATCCCACCTCTCACAAACACCTTACTTTCCTCGTCTTTTCGAAACGATTCCAACTTGTTGAGTGCTTCCACGTATGCGTTGGCGGAGGCCTGAAGCACGTCAGCATCCCGAGCGACACCTCGAAATAGGACTTCACCATAGCTGACGAGGACCGTGGCTTCACCGAGTGCATCGGAGCCCTCAGTGACTGAGCGTATGCTATAGTTCAACAACTTGTGGGGACTACCGACAGCCGCATCGATTGCATTGTATAGCGCGTCGACGGGTCCATCACCGGTTGACGACTCTTCCCGTGACCTCTCATGCTCCACATGGTAGACCTCGACCTTGGCGAACGGCTCCTTGTCGGTGCCGGCCGAGACGTCGATGCGATCAAGTCTGAAGAAGCGCGCTTCCATGTTTGGGGCTTGAATGTTGGGAAGGACTGAAAAATACGACGATTCCCGCAGGAGTAAACGGTTTGCGACGAAAATGGTGCCGTCAGACTATTTCCAGCCTGCGCTAGAGCGTTCGTTCTCCGGACAAGAAGCCTTCGGCCATTCTGACCATCTCTTCGCTCCCGATATATAGCGGCGTTCTCTGATGCAGGCGGTCAGGCATTTTCTCGAGAATGCGCTGACGACCGTCGCTCGCCCGCCCCCCCGCCTGCTCGACGATGAGTGCCATCGGGTTCGCCTCATACATGAGGCGGAGCTTCCCGTCCGGGCTCTTGCTGGTGGACGGATAGATGTAGAGACCGCCTTTCAGAAGATTGCGATGAAAATCGGCTACAAACGAGCCTATGTAGCGGGTGCTGTAGGGTCGA
>JBFIPX010000266.1:0-3909 GCA_041609895.1 Rhodothermales bacterium | reverse complement strand
TAGGAACGAGACGGACATGGGTGGAGGCGGCACTTGGCCTCCCGATCAGGGGGGCGACGACAATCCGGTGGCAACAAATATAACTGGCCCGCCGCGCCTCGTCACGGATCGATGGAAGCGGGCGAGATCAGGAGGTTGGAGATGTCTCGACCCAATGCGGCCCGCCCCTCCGGTGCTTCATCACGCCGGCGACAGACGGCTCCGGTTTGCCTCTTGTGCGCGTCGGTAAATGGATAGCACGAAGCCGATCGACAAAAGAATAATTCCGATCCAAACCACGTTGATCAGAGGCTTTTCGTACGCCTGAACGACAATCCAGTCCTCGGGCGGTCCCTCTACGCCGACGAACGAAATGTTCACGGCGCCGCTGTCCACATTCATCCCCGTAAAACCTACGCTAATCCCAAAATCGGGAATCTCTGCCGGCTCGATCTGGACCGCTCCGTCCTGACCGACGGAGTAGACAGGGATGACCGTCTCACTTCGGCCGTCGCTTAGTCTCGTAATCCGCAGCTCCGCACCAACGACAATCTGGGCGTCTTCCGAAATGTGTGTCCCGTCGGCGTCGAGGTCGAAAGCGACGAAGGCGACTGAGTACTCACCGCCACCCAGTTGCACCTCCTCGCCCTTGCGAAGCGCGACGGTCGTCGCTTCACTGCCACTCCCATCGTCGAACATCTCACTCGGCGATACCGCCACGAACAGATCCTTCCTCGCACCCAGCCGGACATCCGGATGTTGGATCCACTGCTGCGTAGACGACTCGTAGCTGACTGGCTTCAACATGTAGTTGCTGCCGGACGGGTCTGTGACGTCCAGCAGGTACGCAGGACGGTTCTGGGACGAGATCTCTTTCCCGACGTACGTGACCGTGTATCCTGCCACCCGGGCTGTCTGACCTCTGTTCAGGACGAAGTTGTCGCGCTGCACTCCTGTTGCCGCGTCGACGGGGGCAACGGTGTTGCTGAACCCGCTCGATGCGATAATGCCTATTACCAACAGAGCAAATCCGACATGCGAGAGCGCACCACCCGCCAGCTTGGGATTGCCCCGCGCGACGCGCCACATAACGAATCCGTTGCCGTACAGAGCAAAGAATGCAACGAAGAGCAGGAGAAGAAGCAACAACCCCGGACCGTATGCCTGCCAGTGCCCCCCAAGCCCGTCGAATATCCCAGCCGTCATCGCAACGACTTCGTTGGCCGGCGGGACGCTGCGCACGCTCTCTTCCACGAACGGGGTGAATAGCAGGACGGCGATCGTACTCACGACGGCAAGCGCGACGGGTTTCAGCAGGACCTTGTTCGCATTCTCGATGCTCATCTTGTTCCACCAGAAGAGTTGCCCGAGGCCCGCGAGAAATACGAACCCGATCGACAGCGGAAGCGACCACTTGTTGTAGAATGCGATCGGGACCGTTGATGGGTTGTCGCGGAAGATGCGACCCAGTATCGGCGCACTTGTCCCGAGAATTACGACCAGCGCGGTGGCGCAGATCAGCATTGCGCCAATGAATATCATTGTCTCCCGCGACAGAAGGCCCGGCTCCTGACGGGGTCGGGGTAGCTCCTTATACCTGTACGCGAAGAGGCCGAATCCTACGACGCCCATCGTCAGGATCCACAGGAGCAACTGGTTGTAAAGACCAAGGTCTACGAAGGAATGCACCGATATGTCGCCCAGAATGCCGCTGCGGGTCAGGAACGTGGAGTACACGACAAACATGTAGGCCAGGATGCTCAGGAATAGAGCCGCCTTGTGACTCGTTCCACTTCTCTTCTGGATAATCATGGTGTGAATCGCGGCGATGCCGATCAGCCATGGCACCAGTGACGAGTTCTCGACCGGATCCCACGCCCAGTACCCGCCGAACGAAAGCGTGACATATGCCCAGTAGCCGCCCATCGCAATACCGACGCCGAGAATCATCACTGCAAACAGGGTCCACGGCAGTGCCGGGCGCACCCAGTCCGTGTATCGCCGCTTCCACACAGCACTGACCGCATATGCAAACGGAACGATCATCGACGCAAATCCGACGAAAAGCGTCGGCGGGTGAATGACCATCCAGTAGTTCTGGAGCAGATCGTTCAGGCCACTGCCATCCGCCGGCACGAGACCAGCCTTGAGCATGGGGGCATCCGGAAACTTCTCCGCAAGCGTCATGAAGGGAGATGAACCGATCGGGACAGCGCCGATCTTCAGTCCAACTACCATCGAGATCAGAAATACCTGGCATAGCGCGATCACTGCCATCGTTGTGGCTTCGTAGTCTCGCGCCCAACGGATGAGGCCGAGGCCGACGATCGCGTTCAGTATGATCCAAAGCAAAAACGAACCTTCCTGGCCGGCCCACGTCGCTGATATCAAGAAATGAAGCGGTAGGGCCCGCGACGAGTGCTCGTAGACGTACGCATACTGGAATTGGTGCGTCACGACCGTGTAGCCAAGCACGACGAAAGCCCCGATCGTGCAGACCGCCATTACGGCCCACGCGGCGCGCGCAACCGTAAACCACTCGGAAGTTGCAGATTCCCGCGAGGCGCGAAGATAGGCGGCTCCTGAGAGCCCGCACGCCACAAACGCGGTGAGTATAAGTAGGTGACCGACTATCCCTGCCATATCGTTCTATTGCTCACGGACACGAACCACGATTTCAGTGAAACGTAAACACAAATAAGGGTTCCGGGCTTCGATGCTCGCGCGCTGACCTTTCCATTTCTTCACGAACTCATAGAGTTGAAAAGCAGTCTTGGTGATTAACATCGGTCACGCGCCCAGATCGATGCCCGAGCCTTCGGTTTGAATCTTCCACTAGCTGACTACCCGATGAGACCAGCGTCAGACGCCATCGCGCTGCTGTTGGCGATCGCACTGAGCACCGTTGTTGCCGGTTGTTCTTCTTGCAGTCGACCGGCCGAACCGGTCATTCCCGCGGATTTGACCGGAAATTGGAGAGGGGGGTACACGGTTTACGACGGAGCTGGGCGACCTCTTAGTGACACGCTGCACTTGTCACTTGTCTCGCAGGCTGATATCGTCTCTGGAGAGGGTCTCCGTCGACGCTTTATTGAAGATAGGCCGCCGTTGGAAGCGAGGGTCGTCGTATCCGGTTCAGTGGTTGCTTCGAGTTTTCGGCTTGAATTTGGTGATCCCGAAACCGGCCACATGGCACTGTTTTCTGGAACCGTGGAGGATGATACGCTCAAGGGCAACTTGACGGTGGGTGGTAACGTAATCGCAGTTCTCGCGATGAGCCAGCAGGAATCAATCGCGGTCGGCGCTGGAGAGTAAGCTTTTCGGGGTCACAGAAGTCAAGGCTACCAAGGGCACCGATTATTCTGCGGAATTCTTGCTCAGGCGTTCATAACGTTTACGGAGCAACACAAAACATTTTCATATGCAAATGAGACCTTTCGTCACCCTGTCTCTTCTTTGCGTCGTCGGATTCACCGGCTGCACAACCGTCAACCTCACACCGTCGGGCGAATCTGCCGCGTCGAAAACGGGCACGGCCGCATCAGCGGCGAAGAAAGACGACGAAAAGAAGTCGCCGTTCAAGGATTGGAAGGAAACCCTGAAGGACACGCGCGCCATCGATGGCTTTTTGAAGACTCACTTGAAGCGCGACAATACGCTCTATCTGGAGATCAGGCCGGACCAACTCGAGGAGGAGTTCGGGCTGATCATGCACTTCTCACGCGGAACAGGCGTTTTTGGGCTTCACGACGGACTGCCGTTGTCGGATTCCAGGCTGATGCGATTTGAAAGGCACGGCGACAAGGTCTACCTGGTTCATCGGAACCATCGGTTCACTGCAGACAAAGGTTCGCCGATGGAGACCTCCCTTGCCGACAACACGGGTCACTCGATTGTCGACGCATTCGATATTGTCAGTGAGGACTCGAC
>JBFIPX010000265.1:0-3931 GCA_041609895.1 Rhodothermales bacterium | reverse complement strand
GTCAGGACGGAGCGGTCCAGATCGAGCCGGCAGAGATTCCCGATTTTGGGATTAGCGTAGGTTTTACGGGGATGAATGTGGACAGCGGCGCCGTGAACAGTTCGTTCGTCGGCGTAGAGGGACCGCCCGAGGACTGGATTGTCGTTCAGGCGTACGAAAAGCCTCTGATCAACGTGGTTTGGATCGGAATTATTCTCTTGTCGATCGGCTTCGTGCTATCCATTTACCGACGCGCACAAGAGGCAAACCGGAGCCGTCTGTCGCCGGCGTGATGACGCACCGGAGGTGCGGGCCGCATTGGGTCGAGACATCTCCAACCTCCTGATCTCGCCTGCTTCCATCGATCCGTGACGAGGCGCGGCGGGCCAGTTATATTTGTTGCCACCGGATTGTCGTCGCCCCCCTGATCGGGAGGCCAAGTGCCGCCTCCACCCATGTCCGTCTCGTTCCTATCAGAGAGCATCCAGTACCTGAAGGGTATCGGCCCGCACCGTGCCGACGTCCTGTCGGATGCCGGCGTTATGTGCGTGAGAGATCTGCTGCAGTATTTCCCCCGCCGCTATCTCGATCGCTCGTCCGTGGTCGCCGTTCGCGACCTCACAGAGAACGGCGAGCCAGTCACCTTAGTGGGCACCGTCCGCTCAACCGGCACCGTCCCCAGTCGGAGGCGGCGGAGATTCGAGATGATCGTCGAAGACGCATTTGGCGGACGCGTCAAGTGCGTCTGGTTTCAACAGGTAGGTTGGATCAGTAAGGTATTTGAACCAGGCGATCGCGTGGCGATCCACGGGAGACCACAGGTATACGGGCGATTGTTCTCTTTCTCCCATCCGGACTTCGACAAACTCGATGAGGAGGGGCCATCACTCGATACCGGTCGCATCATTGCACTTTACCGCGGCAGCGCCGGCTTGCAGCGGGCGGGGATAACCAGTCGGTCTCTTCGGCGCATCATCTATCGACTCTTCAAAGAGAGCGGATCAAGCATTCCGGAGACGCTCCCGAAGTGGGTACGCGAGAATCACGAACTGATTGACGGACGCGTGGCGTTGCGCGCAGCCCACTTTCCGAAATCACGCGACGAACTCGCCGAAGCCGTCAGACGCCTCAAGTTCGAGGAGCTCTTCTTTGTCCAGCTGATGCTTTGCCTGATGCGGCAGAATCATCACGAAACAGCCGGGCCATCCTTTGATTCGGGCGCCCGACTCACGGACCAGTTCCTCAACGATGTCTTGCCGTTCGATCTGACGGCCGGTCAGAAAGCGGCCCTTGCGGACATCGACGGCGACACAACATCGGGCCGCCAGATGAACCGACTCGTGCAAGGAGACGTCGGAAGCGGCAAGACCGTCGTGGCAATCGCTGCCATGCTCCGAGCGATCGACAGCGGTTTTCAGGGCGCGTTCATGGCGCCTACGGAAATTTTGGCAGAGCAGCACTACGCGAACCTGATCCGCTATCTGCATCCCCTCGGCGTTCGCGTCGACATCCTGCTCGGCCGACAAACGAAGAAGGAGCGCGACTCGGCCCTGCGGCGGATTGCGAGCGGAACAACCAACGTGGTCGTTGGAACGCACGCCCTTATTCAGGAAACCGTAGAATTCAAGAACCTCGGCCTCGCCGTCATCGATGAGCAACATCGCTTCGGAGTCATGCAGCGCGCGCAGATGTTTTCGAAGGGGCAGAATCCACACATGCTGCTCATGACCGCCACACCCATACCGCGCTCCCTCGCAATGACGCTTTATGGAGATCTCGATGTTTCGATCATCCGCGACATGCCGCCAGGACGCACACCGATTGAGACACGACTCTTCTTCGACAACCGTCGCGAAGACATGTACCGTTTTGTCGCAACGGAGATCGAGGCGGGCAGACAGGTGTACGTCGTGTATCCGCTTGTCGAGGAAAGCGAAAAACTGGACTTGAAAGACGCGCAATCAGGCTACGAAAATCTGAAGCGGATCTTCCGTGACGCCAGCGTAGATCTCGTTCACGGCCGGATGAAAGGTGAGGAGAAAGACGCCGCCATGCGACGGTTCAAGTCGGGTGCGACGGACATTCTTGTATCCACGACCGTCATCGAAGTTGGAGTCGATGTGCCAAACGCTACCGTGATGGTTGTCGAACATGCGGAGCGATTCGGACTGAGCCAACTACACCAGCTTCGCGGGCGCGTAGGTAGGGGGGCCAGTCAGAGCTACTGTCTACTCATGGCCGATTACAAGAGGTCGGCGGAATCGCGTGAGCGACTCGGCGCACTGGTGCGAACAAACGACGGATTTGAAATCAGTGAGATCGACTTGCGAATACGAGGTGCCGGCGACTTTTTCGGAACGCGGCAAAGTGGACTGCCGGATTTGCGAATAGCCGACCTCACTACGGATACAGAAATCCTGGCGGAGGCGCGTGAGGCCGCGTCGAAGCTCCTTGGGCAGGATCCTTTTCTCGGGCAGAAACAACATCGCACGGTCCGAGATTATTTCGAGCGCTTTTATGCGACGAGCGGGATGAGGCTGGCCCGAGTCGGATAGCGTTGAACGACGACGCCACTGAGCATAAATCCGGACGACACGGTGCCGTGAGGTGAGATCAGCGAACGTAACTTGCGGCGTTCACGTCGACCGTGCTACCGGTGGCGTGGTCGGCTAATCCGCTGGCGAGAAAGACGACGATGTTTGCCACGTCTTCAGGCTCGGTGAGACGACTGAGGGCGATTTCATCAAGGGCCTTCGCCTCGCCGTGCTGATCGAAGAATTCCTTGGCCATGTCCGTTCGCGTCCAGCCTGGCGCAACCAGAAACGCGCAGACGCCCTGCTTGCCAAACCCCCTCGCGATCGAGCGGGTCAAGCCGAGGAGTCCCGCCTTCGAAGCGGCATATGCCATGTGCTCTATCGTGTCGCCCCTGAACGCCGCCCGCGATGTTACCGTGACGATGCGTCCATCGCCGGAGTCGACGAAGTGGCGTATCGCAAGGCGCGACAGCAGCGCCGCCGACTTGAGGTTGACGTTCATCATCTGGTCCCACCGAGTCTCCCAGGCTTCACCGGTGTCGGCCCAGTCAATCCCCAAATCGATTCCCGCATTGTTGACCAGCACGTCGAGGCGGCCGAGCGACGAGAGTACATCCGAAAAAAGGCGTCGGACCGCAGCCATGTCATTCAGGTCGGCTTGAAACGCTTCTGCATCTTTCAGCTCGGCCGCGAGCGCTACCGCCGACGCCGCGCTACGATTGTAATGAATGGCTACTCGCGCACCGGATCTTGCGAGTTGCCGAGTGATGGACTCCCCAATTCCTCGGGCGCCGCCCGTCACAAGAACAGTTTTGCCGTGGAAATCGATAGTCATTTTCGTACGCGATTGATTCTACTAGTAGTAGCTGTGCCGACTCATGTGTGGATCACGGTCTCCGATATGTATCACCTCAAAAGAAATCTTACCCAGCACCAGACCCCGCTCATCCTCGACGCGAACTCGCCACTCGCCCGGCTGTATTTCACGCTTGACGGTGAAGCCACGAAAACCGCCGTCGCGTCCTCCGACGACCTCATAACCGATCCTGTCCGTTTGCACCCATTCGCCGCTTGAGCCGTCCAGGTATTCCCACTTGTGGTAGACCTTCTGCTCAAGATCTGTGGGCGCAAAAACTGCGGCGAAGCAGTATACAGCTTCGCCCTCCCTGTAGTGAAACGGGTCGCTTGTTCTAGACCAGAAGCGGTACCATGGGGGTGTCTCATACCAGAGTTGATACGCCTCTCCGTCTCGATAAACATTGTGATATACACCTCCGAATTTCATCGCGATCGGCACGGGAGGAATGAGGTTCGTTAGATAAAAGAAGTTGAGCACCAGCCCGAGAAAACAGATTGAGGCAAGGCTTCTGACCATCAGTCGCCGATCTGGAAGCATACATCGTCGTCGCACCGCGGCT
>JBFIPX010000264.1:0-3967 GCA_041609895.1 Rhodothermales bacterium | reverse complement strand
CGCCACCGGAGGCAAAAACGCCAATTCTGAGCTCTGGCGTTGAAGATGAATTCATGCGCGCACCACCAGGGGTTCGCAAGCGCGGAGTGATGCACCACTTCTCTCGACGACCAGCTCCGCCTCAACTCCTATCGGAATAGGTTCCTTGGGGCTTATGTGGCCATATGGCAAGCCAGAAGCCGCCGGCACTCCGGCAACATCCACCCAGTGGGCGAGAACCTCCTGGAGGCCGAGAGAGGCCTGACCCGCCTTGGGGGCCGCGTCTGTGAATGCACCCAGTACCAGGCCGCCAATGCTTCCGAGAGTTCCAGACAGGTGCAATTGCGCAAAGAGTCCGTCGATCCGATAGGGTGCCTCGCCAACTTCTTCAAGAAACAGGATGCAGTCGGTCATGTCGGGCATGTACGGCGAACCGATCAGTCGACAGACCATGGTGAGGTTGCCGCCGATCAGGCGTCCCTCGGCTGCACCAGATAGGGCAGGTTTCAAAGCGATTCCAGACTCACTGTAGATCCCACTGTCGGCCGTGCCGTCCAAAATCGACAGGATGCAATCCGCCTCGGTTTCGGCGATTGCGGGCCAGTCCACAGCCACCATTGCAGCAGACAACGACGGAACCGCAACGACCGAAAGCGCAGCCAACTGTAGCGCCGTGATGTCGCTGTAGCCGACTATGAGTTTCGGATTGTGTGATAGCCCCGCGAAGTCAACGCGGTCGAGAATGCGCGTGCTACCGAAACCACCACGAGCGCAAAATACGGCGCTGAAATCGTGCTCGTTGAATGCACGGTTCAAGGCGTCAAGGCGGTCGTCATCGGTTCCCGACAAATAGCCGTGCTGATCGGCGCCCACAAGATTCTCCACGACCAGGCCACTGTCTTCCAGCCGTCGTATTCCGGCTTTGAGGTCCTGTGGTGGGGGGTGGCTGGCCGGCGCCACAATCGCCACTCGCATACTAGACCGGGTGGCACCCGGTTTTCGGAGATTAACGTTCAAAGCAAGCAGCGAGACGATTCAGCAATGGCGGATGATTCATTGAAACAGTCGCTGCGTCTTGCGGCACCGAACGGAGGGGCCGCGGGCCGGCAACCTGAGACAGACAATGTTCGGTCTATGTCGATAATGTCCGACCTTTCCATTTGACGCGGCCTCTCCAGTGAGCGACGGCCGAGTCCAACTGTATGGCTGAAGCGGATACCAACGAGGCCGGGGCCGCGACCGAGGTTCCCACGGGGATTCGTCCGGCACGGTCGGCAACGATTTTGAGTGCTATCGCAGACACGAGAAGATACTTCGATACCAATATGCACAACCAGTTCGTGGCGGCAAAGAGTGTCAAGAATAGAAGGAATGGGATCGGCCTGCCGCCCATTAGCAGATATGCGTTCTTCCTCAATCCACGCCACGCATCCGCAAGGCTATCGTACATGTGAACGGCGACTAGTCGCGTTGCATCTACAAGAGTTGGAGTAACGCCTGAGGTGATCAGGTACCGTCCAATCTCCACGTCTTCGAGTATCTCGGCTTTGACGTGCTCGTGCGGTCGCAGCCGACGGTAGTCGTTGGCATGGATAAGCCATGCCTGCCCATTCAGGGCGCCGAGAGAGCGCCAGCGAAGTCGTCGAACGAGCGGCCAAGGCAAACCGGTAAGAATGGCGTGGGGTATCAGGCTCACGAGCAATAGACCGCCGCCCCGGAAGCGGGGTAGCACCGTAATCGCTGCAGGCTGATCGGAGCCGACAAGTCGACCCGCCAGAACCGACAAGGCGTCGGTCGAGATAAGCTCTACGTCGGCGTCGAGAAACAGGAAAAGATCTTTTGAGGCGTGCTCACTGGCGGAATGCAACGCATGCACCTTGCCGAGCCACCCCTCAGGCGGGCCTGTGCCTTTCAATACGATTAGGTCGAGCGGGCCCGTGTAGCTCTCAAGCAACTGGCCCGTGCCGTCGGTCGATGCATCGTCGTATACGATTACCTCAAAGTTGTCATATTGCTGCTGTTCGAGAGTGTCCAAAAGTCGCTGGATGTTCTCGACCTCATTGCGCGCGGGCACCATAACCGACAAGGATGGTAGGTCGCGTGAGTTTTCAGTGGTGTGCCGGCTACGAAGGTAGATGAGGTTGCCGATGAGAATGATCCAAATCAGTCCATGTATCGACGACAGGATCAGCAGCGCTACGATCATGATCCGGGCGGATTTCTCAGGAACTCGGCATACAGTGGCGGAGGGGACTGGTCCGCTATGTGCTGGCGAAGTCGCTCCGCGCTGGCGTCGCCCATCTTCCTTAGCGCCAGCCACGTCCACAGATCCGCTTCCATCTCGGTAATTCGACTGTCAGGCATTTCTGAAAGGGCTCTCTGTAGCCTTCTGAACGCGAGTAACGCCTGCCCGGCATCCCCTCCAAACATTCCAGGTCGAAACAGTAGGCTCTGACCTTCGATGAGCAGCACAAACGGGTTGTCCGGATCGAGTCGTTTGGCTTCCGTGAGGAGTTGATGCGAACGCCTGCCGTAACGGACCATGTCAATTAGGGACCCGTGCCCGGCACGATATCCCCACAGCCCGGAAAGCAAGGCCAGTTCTGTAGCGCTTGCGTGCGACATCGTCTCGGGTATCGATTCTAGCAAGGCCTCGTCCCTCGTCAGCGGAAAGAGCCGATATCGGCAGAGAAGGTCAGACTCGCGCGACTGAGAACGGTCGCAAAGGGACGTTAGCGACCCGACATCGCGGTGCGAGTAGTAGTAGTGAACCGAGTCTGCCGGAGCGGTGGTCAGCATGACGGCAGACAAAATGGCGGGCATCATCGTCGATACAGATTACTCAGGATTGAGAGATTCCACTGTTCGTTCGGGCTGGTGCGGCCCGTCATGATCGGCGTGGCGGCGGAGGGATCGGCGCTCTTTAGGTCGGACAGGACCCGCTCCAGCTTTGATCGCTCGCTTCCATCCACGGAAACGGACGCAGTGCCGGAGGTCAAAAGAGCGGTGGGTCGATTCTCACCCCACCACGTGATGTGAATGCCGACGGGCATCCACATAGCCGAAGGCATTAATCGACTGAGGCGCTCAAATGTTCTCGTGTCGAAATCTGCGATAGGAAGTTCAGGGCGGGTGAGTTCTCCTCCAGGAAAGTAAGCAAGCACCTGTGGAGAGCGGCTTTGGCTAAGGCGGGTGACTGTTTCTCGAATCGTGGCTGCGCGGCGCACGGAGTCATCCGCAGGAAACGGCAGGGCGCCTTCCGGTGCGAAGATTGGGAAGCGATCCCACTCTCTCATCCAGATAGTGATCCGACGCTCGAGGATGTCCCGCGATGCGAGCCAGAGAAGGTGCCCGTCGAAGAAATTGTTGTGGTTGGCATAGATGATGAGGGGTACTGACGAGTCGACGCTAGGTCGCTTTCCGATCCAGCTTATTCTTCGAAATGCATTCCTGAGATCGCGGCGTAGCAGGTAGCGGGAGAGAATTCCGAGTAGTTTATTCATGCGTCATGCGTGACCGAGACTCGCTGCAGGCGCAGCTTGCGGTCGGCGTACGAATCGCCAAGTAGTAGCGATGCCTTCCTGGCGATAGAGACGTATGCTCGATGGTGCAGGTTGTCGTAGTCGTTGGATCTTATCTCGTTTAGTATCTCGCGGTACATTCGAATCGCGGCCGTGATGCCCGTACGTGCCTTTGATGGCAGATCGCGAACGCCGGGAATCCCGCGATCGTAGTAGTCCTCGGCCAACTGCATGAGGTCCTCAACCAACAGTCTGTAAGCGGGGGTTGGTGACTCCAGGGTTGTTACGTCGATACCGTAACGAGCGCTTAAATCCACAGGAAGATAAATTCGCTTGAGGCGCATCCGATCCTCCCCAACGTCTCTCAGGATATTCGTGATTTGCATTGCGATGCCCACTGCGCGCGCTCTCTGCTTGATTTCAGGAGATCGCGCACTTTGGAGGAGTGGAAGCATCATTGCTCCGAT
>JBFIPX010000263.1:0-3997 GCA_041609895.1 Rhodothermales bacterium | reverse complement strand
CAGGAACTCCGAACGGGAACGTTCTACGAGACGGAGGAAGCCGCAGACGCAGTTGTGAACTCGACCGACTGAAATCGCGCACCTTCGTTCCTGACCTCCTCAAGCATCGCGCCAGAGCTTGGTGACCACCGCAGCTGTCCAGCGAAGTTGCGCCAAATCGGTCGATCAAGTACTTTTTTCAAGGGGTTGACTCGATCCGCGTACCGTCCTTATTCGCTCACGCTAGCCTCGGCCTGGTACGCGTCGGTCGACTCATCAACCAGATACGAGATCGACGATACCGGGCGCCACATCCAAAATCGTGGTCGCGTTCCGAAACCGGTCCCAACCTTCACCAAGTACAACGAGCGGCACCGGGTTCCGCGTATGGGACTTAGTCGACAGGTCTTCGAGGTTTCCATGATCGCTCGTAAGCACCGTCGTGACAGCCGCCGGATCTGCGGCGTCGAGCACGGCTCCAAGGAATCGGTCGAGCGACTCGAGGATACTCCCGGCCTCATCAAAAGACTGACTGTGGCCGGCCTTGTCGGTCAGGAAGTACTCAAACAGTGTGAAATGGTTTGCGGACGCAAGGGCGGACAAAGCAGCGGCTGCATCCGCCTCGGATACCGGATTGACTGCGAATCCGGCTCGCTTCAGTCGATGCCCTGTGATGTCGGCGGCAAGTGCCTCGCCGCACTTCAAGTCGTCGAGGTCACGGATTCGCACCTTGGCGTCGATACAGCATTGCGTCGTCACGGTCCACCGGTTCCTTCTCTTCACTCTGTCAAAGAAAGGAGGGGGGTACGCGTTTGCAAAGGCGCGGCACTCGGTGCCCGATGGGCACAGGGGTGCCAGACGACGGAAGATGTTTGAGTTGGCTATGGTTTCCATGGTGGCGCTGTGCGGGAACGGGCCGTAGTGACGACCTGCGATCTTCGCGCAGTTCTTTCCCGTGAATAAGCTAGCCTGTCCCGTCCCGCTCTGTGGCAGCCCGTCGACACCGAGATTTGCATCCAGGCTACGGAGTAGCCGCCCCGGCTCTTCGTGCGGGGCAAGAAGCCGGTCGATCACGGGAAGGTCGAAGCGCACGAACGGGTTGATGTTCGGATCGTTCGATCCCACGCCGACGCCGTCAATGAAAAGCATCAGGACGTTCATCACGCGACCCGGCTGGTGTAGAGACTGACGGTGCTGTAGCTGCAAACGTTGCATGCCCTGCCCATGCACGAGATCGCATCATGTAGAACGGTGACAGGGGAAGGAGCACGCAAATCTAACATCAAGACCCGGCAAACAGCCTCACGATGAATTACGATGTTGCACGATGGTATTGACCCCTGAAACCTTTTGGGTTAACCGTTTGAGGAGAGCGTGGCATTGGACTGCGTCTCTCGGTTACAAGTATCGAGGCACCGACGATACATTCGGGAAGCAAGATAGCTGCCTATCCGTACACAGACTCCACACCATCCGATCCGTTTGCCATTTGAGCGCGGTATGGAGAATTTTGCAACGCATCGACGAAGCACCAAGTACTCCGCGGAACTACCATGGTAGCCAGTACCCTCGACAAGTTGAGAATACTTGTTGGCCTTGATGAACGACCGGAGCAGTACGGGTTGCTGCTCAGCGGGGGCGGGGCCCGGGCGTCTTATCAGGCGGGTGTCCTGCGATACATTGCCGACCATTTTCCCGGCGCGGACTTCGAAAATCTGACGGGCGTATCGGCGGGAGCTATCAACGCAGCGTTTCTAAGCAACACGGCCGGTTCGCTTTCGGACTCCGCCAGCCAGCTCGTCAAGAACTGGGAGGACATTCGCGCTGAGCATGTGTTTGCTTCCGAGTCCAGCTTCGGCTTCTTTCGAGGACTTGTCTTCCGCCGGTCGGCGGGGATCGACGAAGACGGCAGCGGGCCCGCTATGTTGGATACGGAGCCGCTTAGACAGTTCCTGCGAGATTGTCTGAATCCGGAGGACGATGTCATTACAGGGATCACCCGCAAGCTTCACTCGGGCAGGCTCAGGGCTGTCGCAATTGTGACGACCAACTACGCGACAGGTCAGACGGTCACGTGGGTGCAGGGCCGAAACATCAGTCGTTGGGAGCGGCCGACTCGCGTCGGTATCAATACGACGTTGACGGTCGATCACATCATGGCATCGACCTCGATTCCGATTCTGTTTCCGGCCGTACGTATCGGTGATGCTTATTACGGGGACGGTGGAATACGACTATCGGCACCGCTCGCCCCGCTGGTGCACCTGGGTTCCACGCGCATCCTTGCGATATCGACCCGATACCAGCGCTCGCGAGCGGAGGCAGACGACCCGGCTTTCGTAGGCTACCCGCCGCTATCACAGATATTCGGCCTGCTCATGAACGCAATCTTCCTGGACGCGCTGGATCAGGATGCTCTCACAATGGACCGCATCAACGCGCTGTTGGAGCAACTGCCGGCGCGAAAGCGACTCGGACTCCGACCGATCGACCTGTTGGTCCTTCGTCCATCCGTTGATCTCGGGAAGATGGCAGGGGAGTACGAGTCGAAGGTGACGGGCGTCCTTGGATTGATATCCCGCAGCATGGGTGCCGCGCGATCGAAGAGCCCGGATTGGCTCTCCATGCTCTTGTTTGAGCCCGACTACGTTTCTCGGCTGATCGAGATCGGCTATCAGGATGCCCACGACCAAAGGGACCAACTCGATCGGTTCTTCGGCGCCGAGGACATGGAAGGGATGCGACGCGAGGCGGGTCTGACCGGGACCGGTTAGGACCTACGTGGTCGACTGCGCACCAGCCACCTGCGTCTTAGTTGGATCGTCCTCGGGGATCGGGTCGGAGTCGATGAATCGCTCCCTTTCTTCCGGCGTCGGGATGCGGCACGTATCTCGCTTACCGAACCAGTTGTATCGGTTACGGCTGACCCAGCGGTAGACGGCGTCACGTATCGCCCTGGGCACGATTCGAAATACGCCCGCCCACGACCACGGCGCCGAAAGATACCGTGCGACGCGAAGCGCCGCGTCTGACGACGTCGAGAATCGATCCTCTTCGACCAACACCAGGCTCGCGTCGTAGTCGGTCGGCATCCCCGCCATCCCAAGGAGCCGACGACCGGTTCGCGACTGCAGGGATGCGAACTTGACAACCCCCTGAGGGTCGTGCCGGACAATGAAGTCGACCGAGCTGTTGCAGAGATTGCAAACTCCGTCAAACAGCAATATGGGTCCGCCGGTCGTTCGAGCTATGTCGTCAGGTTGCGACAGAATTTCCACCGTGATGTACGAACTCGCGGTGGAAATACGCGATGGCCGGCGACATGTTGCTACCCGGATGATACTTGCTCAACACGCGGTCCATTCAGACTCACACTGAATCGTAGGCAGGCTATACTTGCCGGCTAAGGGCAGCTTGGCCTCGACAAGTGAACAGGCTGGAAAACAAACGTCATAAGCGAGAAACTGACTGACAGCCGACGCCACATTTTAGCCGTTTCTTTTCATCCCGCTCCCGGTCGGAGCACCAAAATCTTTTTTGAAGTCCGCAAACGCCTTCTCGACCGCGTCACTATCAGCAATCTCATCGAAGTTTTCCAGGATCACGGTGAGCAGATAGTTGTTGCCATAGCGATATGTCGCGTTCAGCGCCCTCAACTGAGCGTACGCCTCTTCAGATAATGCCACGCTGAATCGCTTGGGCAACGGGTACTTCTTGGCGGGCATCGTCGGTTACCGGTGATGATGTTGGCAGTTGTGGCCGCAACCGCGACCTACGACAATATGGGTCGGCCGTGGGTCCGGATAGCGAAAGATACACTAGCGGAGAAGGATTGAGGCACAACCCACTGCAATGGGGCAGGGCAAGGCGTGGTGACCGTCTTGTTGCTCGAGTTGCCGCACGGTTCGCTTCCCGTGCCGTAGCGATACATCACGAATTGCCCGTGTATGAACCTGATACCTACGCGGCCAAATTCACCAGCTCGACGCGCCGGTTGTTCTGCCGCCCCTCAGGCGTT
>JBFIPX010000262.1:0-4030 GCA_041609895.1 Rhodothermales bacterium | reverse complement strand
GGAGGTGATCCAGAAAGCACTCCGGATGCTCGACATTGGCGTGAAGGGGCTGGATCCCATTGCGTTTGAGTTCGATGACATCCGGTCGGAACTGAAGAATGCAACGACTCATCGCATATTTGCGATTGCCCGGGCATACCTGGAGGGACTCGAGACGGACGAGATACATGAACTCTCCCAGGTCGATCCATGGTTTTTGTACCAGATTGAGGCGATCGTCAGAATGCACGTTCGCCTTCGCGAAAATGGGCTGCCGGTCTCACGCCGTCTTCTTCGCGAGGCCAAGGAACTGGGTTTCAGCGATCGCACCATTGAGGAGTTGGTTGGGGCCGGATCGGGAGCAATTAGACAGGCGCGCAGGGAGTTCGGATTGATTCCGCATACGGCTCAGATCGATACGATGGCCGCTGAATTTCCAGCCGACACGAACTACCTGTACTCCTCGTACCACGCTCGCGAAACGGACATTGCTCCGTCATGGAGAAAGAAGATTCTCGTGCTTGGTTCGGGTCCCTATCGCATTGGCTCCAGCGTTGAATTTGACTGGTGCTGTGTCAATGCCGTTCAGGCGGCCGATGAGTTGGGGTACGAAACGATCATGCTGAACTACAACCCGGAGACGGTAAGTACCGACTACGATATTTGCGACCGGTTGTATTTCGACGAGATCACGTTCGAGTCAGTTATGGATCTGTGTGAGCGTGAGCAGCCGGATGGTGTCATTGTGTCGATGGGCGGTCAGATTCCGAATAACCTCGCGATACAGTTGCATCGTGCCGGCGTAAAGATTCTCGGGACGAGTCCGGAGGACATCGATCGCGCCGAAGACCGCAGCAAGTTCAGCGCTTTACTGGACGATCTCGGCGTGGATCAGCCGAAGTGGATGAAGCTTACAGACGCGGCCGATGCGGAGGAGATCGTCAGCCACCTCGGAGGATTTCCCGTTCTGGTACGCCCGAGCTATGTGCTGAGCGGCGCTGCCATGAGCGTTGCTCACGAACCGAACGAACTCGGCCGAATTCTGTCACGTGCGGCGGCTATCAATCCGGAGCATCCGGTGGTTGTGTCAAAGTTCGAGACCCACGCACGTGAGATTGAAATCGACGCCGTCGCGGATGGCGGTGAGATCGTCCTGTGGGCCGTCAGTGAGCATATTGAAGATGCGGGAGTGCACAGCGGGGATGCTACGCTTGTACTGCCACCACAGACGCTCTACATCGGTACGATCCGTAGAATTCGGCAAATCGCTGCCGAGCTTGCGCGAGCGTTGAACATCACGGGGCCATTCAACATGCAGTTTCTGGCGAAGCATCGAGCCGTTAAGGTGATCGAATGCAACCTGAGGGCTTCGCGCAGCTTCCCATTTGTGTCGAAGGTGTCCGGCGAAAACTTTGCGGCCGAAGCGACACGTCGCATGCTGGGTGTCAAGAGAGAACTATCGCATGACACGTTGTCGCTCGATTACGTCGGCGTCAAGGTGCCGATGTTTTCCTTCTCTCGCATTACCGGAGCAGATCCCATGCTTGGCGTGGAGATGATGAGTACGGGCGAGGTGGGATGCCTCGGGGGCGATCTTAATCAGGCACTGTTGCACGGTCTCCTCGCGACCGGCTTTCGTATACCCACGTCGGGAGTGCTGCTGTCCCTTGGCCCGATTCCTGAGAAGTATGCCTTCCTGGATGAGGCGAGGCTGATCGTCGATGAGTTGAAGCTGCCGGTATACGCAACGCACGGTACTGCAGAACGTTTGCGCGAGGTTGGTATCGACTGCGTCTCCGTTGCCAAGGAAGCAGGGAATGGAACAAGCGCACTCGACCTGATAGACGATGGCACGGTCGACTTCGTCATCAATATCCCGATCGAGTACGACGATCAGGGTCGTCCAGACGGTTACCTCATTCGCCGACGAGCTGTCGACGCGGGCATCCCGCTAATCACCGATTTGAAGCTTGCCGGAGCCGTCGTTGAGGCACTTCGAGCCGACCGCCATCAGGGTCTGGCCGTCGAGGCCTGGGGTGATTATCTGGATCGGCAGGTAGTTCCGCTGAGCTGAGTAATTCCTGCTCCTGTTGGACGAAACTTAAATCACGGTGAGTGACGGTGCCCGTTCTGGTCGAACCGTGCACAAGGACGGTACAGAATGGCCAGGGAGTAGGGTCTCATTTGTCCAGTGTATCCGGATGCCGTACTCAGAACAACTTGGTCCCGGTCAGTTCCCCGATCCAGACATACTCTGGAAGAACTGAAACGGGCTACCCCGGAGGCCCTGGTCGGGTCCGGCCGGCGCACCGCTATCGAACTCACCCTCGATGCTGATCGGCAACGAAGTCCCGCTGCCGTCAGATGCAGAGAGGTCAGCTTTGTATGTGCCGTAGACGCGTGTGGGAGTTCGCCCGATTACGGTTATGATTCCGGAGGCCCCCTCAATCTGTAACTGATCGCCGCCACCGCTAACGTTTCCCGATCCGTCTACAATCCTGATAGTCTGTCCAGCCGGAGGCCATGTCGTATCCGCCGTGAGCTCAATCATCGACTCAGCGGGAGGGCCACCACGAGAAATCACGAGTTGTGCGTTACCAATCTCGTTTCCCGAACCGTCCTGGCCCGCCATTGTCAGAGCCTCGACCATATCCGATCCCCTTATCGCCAGCGTCCCGATCCCGTACGGAGTTGGCGGGCCCTCGTTGACTGCAATGTTGACGACGCGAGTAGTCGATTCGATGGCGCCACCGGCTGCCATCTTTTCCAGCTTCTCCATCTGCCCACCCATCATCTTCATTACCATTGCCCTTTGCGACTCCGGCATCTCGGCGATCTGCTTCTTAGCCTTTTCGAGCTCTTTCTGTTCCTTTTCCAGGTCCTTTCGTTCCTTGTTGCTCATGCCCTCCATCAGTCCTGTTATTCTGGACACCTGCACGTGCGACTCATACAGGGGGCCCACCTGCTTGTAATCCAGGTCAAGCTTTTCAAGGGTCATCGGTGTGCGCTTGCCATCCTTTTCGATTTCGATGTCAATCAGGAGGCGTAGGGGCACGAAATGCTCTGCGTCAATCCAAACGCTTGTCTTCTTGAGGAAGAACTTCGGACCGTCGTTTGGTTGCTCAAGATCGATGTCCTCCAGATCATCAGCGACCAGCAGGTGCGCGTCGGTCTCGCGAAAACCAGTTCCGCCGGATATGGTCTCCGAAGGCGCGCTTTCAACGCCCACGTACTTGGCTCGGTCCGCGAACAGAGCTTTGTCGCGCACTTCGGCCGCGGCGTTAGCTCTGTACAGGGAGTCGTCACCCGCCTGCCTGCTGGCCTCTGCGGAGAACCGCAGGAACCTACTCATGTCATGCATGGACATGCCTCCATCTCCGGCGGGGAACGGAATCTGTCCGAAAGAAAAGCCACCGACATTTGCTCTGCCCAGCATCTCATATCCCGCCGCTAAACCTTCTGCCACATCCTCAGGTGGCGGGTAGCCCGCCCTGATGTGCATCTCTCTGGAATAGGTGCTGGGAAGAATCATCTGGAAGGTGGGCTCGCCGTCGACTTCCATTCGCTGATAGTGAACCGGAGACTGCAGTCCACCTGCCTCCTCGACCGATATCGTGACAGTGTAGTTGTTGACGGATTCCCATCGATCCATCTGCATCTCACTCATCTTCTGTAATATCTCTTGTGCCGTTTGCGCAGATACGGAAGAGACCGGTGACGGGAGATGAAACGCCAGAATGCCTAGAGAAAAGATGCGGAAAAGCCCGGTCACCCGAGACTGCAAGTTGTTGCTCGCGGAGTTGTCGAAAGTGCCACAAGGTTGGAACACGTTGGACGCTATCGGTGAACCATAGCCACCTGCGCGTCGACTAGCAATTGAAAGACTCCTGAACATTGCACGCTCCTGTCTGATAAACTGATAAGAAAGTCAGTGGCTGGAAGTCGTGAAGTTTTCGCACGGCTGCCGTTACCAAGCACCCTTGGCTGAACGCAGGCCGTGCCAGTTGCGGCCACGGCCATGCCCATCATATAGCGCGCAAAACAGTCTTCG
>JBFIPX010000261.1:0-4137 GCA_041609895.1 Rhodothermales bacterium | reverse complement strand
TACCAATTTTTTTGGGAGCGGCCATTGTCCTTTCCGCATCGGATGCGGTTCGAGCGCAAACTGTGGTGACGCTAGCTCCGTCCAAGGATAACACGCTCTACGAAAGTCCGTCCGGCGCCCTCAGCAATGGTGCAGGCGATTTCCTGTATGCCGGGGTGACCGCAACGAATCTCAAGCGCAGGGCGCTTCTTGCTTTCGACGTGGCGAGTCAGATTCCATCGGGGTCGACTATCCTGTCGGTCGACCTGACGGTGAACGTGTCCAAGGAGCCCAGTGGTGACGGCGCACGATCTTTCACTCTCCGCAAACCGACCTCGGATTGGGGCGAGGGGACGTCAGATGCCGGAAGCCCCGGCGGCCAGGGAGCTCCGAGCACGACCAACGATGCTACCTGGATGCACTCGTTCTTCGACACGGCTTCGTGGCCAGTGCCTGGAGGCGACTTCGAGGGAGTGTCCGCAACGACCAGCCTCGACGGGCCAGGCGCGTACTCGTGGGTATCTACCCCCGAACTCGTTGCGGACGTGCAGGGCTGGGTGGACAATCCTTCTTCCAATTTCGGATGGGGCATTTTCGGAGACGAAACAACTAGCCGTAATGCGCGGCGCATGGACAGTCGAGAGCATCCTGTGGAAGGAAACCGTCCTTCACTGCGCGTGGAGTTTCAGCCGCCTAATGTTGCCGTGGACGACGCGCCAGGCTTACCGGTTGTCGCATCGCTACGCTCGACCTATCCAAATCCGTTCACCGAGAGCACCACAATAGAGTTCGAAGTCGCCGAGCCGCGAGCCGTCACGCTTGAGGTCTACGATACGCTCGGCCGTCGGGTATCGACGCTGGCAGACGGATTTCACAGCGCCGGAACGTACGAAGTGACGCTCCGGGCCGCCGGTCTTCCGGCAGGCGTCTACTTTGTCAGGCTTGCGTCCGGTGAGGTAAGCACGTACCGGCAGGCAGTGCTGATGCGTTAATCTCGCGCACCGCCGAATAGTGCCGTTCGGCACCGAACCTGCGGCAACCGCCCCCATCGGCTTCGACCGAATGGGGGCGTTGTCTATTTTGGGCGATAGCCTCTGACCTTCCAGCAAATTCTCGTCGTGGCGACCGATTCCAAAACTGCCGGACTGAGCCTCTCGAAACATGAGTTCGACCCGGTAGACCTGCGTCGCATATGCGCAAACTTCCGGCTGGAGGCAAAAGGCATCACGCGGATTGGGAGCTACGACGACGCCAACTTCGTTGTCGAGTCGGGCAGCGGGCAAAGAGCCATTCTGAAGCTGACGGCCGGACCCGACGCACAGAACCTCGTGGCGGCCGAGGCAGAGCTCCTCGATCATCTTAGAGACGCCGCACCCGACCTCGTCGTCCCCCGCGTTCTGCGTACAGAAGGAGGGCACTCATTCGCCACGTACAGGGACAGCCAGCCGACCATCATTGCCCGCGCCCATTCATTTCTGCCGGGCAAAATGTGGATCGATTTCAGACCGCACTCAAAGAAGTTGAGGAACGACCTTGGCAGCTCTCTGGGAAAGTTGACGCGTGCCCTCAACACGTTTGACGATGATGCTTATCGACGTGAGCATGAGTGGAGCCTTGAGGAGCTATCTCATCTGCACCCGCAGGCCGAAAAAATCGCAGATGCCGACGCCAGGCAATGCGTTCATCAGATCCTGGAAGACTTTGCGCAGTTCGTGCAGCCGCGACTCCCGACGCTCAGGCGAAGTGTGATTCATGGTGATGTCAATGACAACAACCTGCTCGTCGATACGAGGTCCGACGGAGAGGCATACATATCCGGGATTGTTGACTTTGGTGACGCGCTACATACTGCAACAGTCGCGGACCTTGCCATTGCGTGTGCCTATGCTGCATTGGGCACGGACGACCCTCTCGCAGCGGCTGCGGAGGTCGTGGCCGGATATTACCCAGTATTTGCGGTCGAGCCTCTGGAGATAGAGGTCCTGTTCCCGCTCATTCTGGCTCGCCTTGCGATGAGCGCCCTGCACTCTGCAAGATGGCGCCACGAGCATGGCGAGAGTGACTACCACCTGATCAGTGAGGGCGCCGTCCGGCAGGCAATCGAGCTTCTCATGGTTGTCGACAAGGAACTGGCACATCACACCTTTCGCCATGCTTGCGGTCTGGCCGCTTCTCCCTATGCGGCACAGATCGCTGCCTACCTGTCTGAAGCCGATTCATCTCCCGTCCTTTCCGAAGAGATTGATGTAGCGAAATCAATTGTATTCGACCTCAGCGTAGCGTCGACTGATCCAGGCGGACCAGACGAGCGAACGGATGCGGAGCGCTGGACACGCGCTCTTTTCGATAGAATCTCGGGTGCGAACGCAAGTGTCGGCGTCGGGCGATACGACGAGGCTCGCATCTGCTACTCATCTGATCAATTCCGGACGACGGCGGGTGAACAGCGGACGATCCACCTTGGGATTGATCTTTTCGCATCACCCGGTACGAGTGTCCACGCACCCGTCGACGGACGCGTTCATAGCTTTCGCGACAACGACCTCGAACTCGACTACGGACCAACCGTCATTTTGGAGCATCGTGTCCCGGATACTGACGTCGTGTTTCATACGCTGTACGGTCACCTCAGCAGGTCGTCACTCGAGCGTCTGTCGATAGGAAAGCCGGTTCAGCGGGGTGACCGTGTCGGAGCGATTGGAGCCATCGCGGAGAACGGCGGGTGGCCACCGCATCTTCATTTCCAGATCGTCAGTCACCTATACGGAAATGAGGGCAATTTCCCGGGCGTGGCACCGCCATCCAACCGGGCATTCTGGACAGGCGTCTGCCCCGATCCGAATCTTGTTCTGCGCATTCCGGAGTCGGCTTTTCCATGCAAAGCGATGAGTCGCAACGAGATTCTGACGACTCGTAACACGATGCTGGCTTCGAATCTAAGCCTGTCCTATCGAGAGCCCCTGCATATTGTCCGGGGCTTCAGACAGTACCTGTACGATAGTGAAGGGCGTCAGTACCTCGACTGCGTCAACAACGTGGCTCACGTCGGACACTGCCATCCACGGGTGGTCGAAGCCGCGTCGGGTCAGATGGCCGTGCTAAACACCAACACGCGGTACCTCCACGAGAACATCGTACGGTACGCGGAGCGACTCGCGGCAACGATGCCGGGTAATCTGCAGGTGTGCTTCTTTGTCAACTCCGGCAGCGAAGCAAACGACCTCGCTTTGAGGTTGGCTCACGCTCACACCGGTGCTCAAGATCTGCTGGTGCTCGGGGCAGCCTACCACGGACACTTGACCTCGCTCATCGACATCAGCCCTTACAAGGCGGAGAGCAGGGGTGGCGAGGGTCTTCCCAATCACGTTCACCGCCTGACGACGCCGGACTTGTACCGCGGTCCGTACGCCGATCCCCTCTCCGCGGGGGACGAATATGCGGGTGAGGTAGCCGCAGCCGTCTCAAAGCTCGCACAGCGGGATCGACGGCCTGCCGCCTTCATCGCGGAGTCGGTAATGGGCTGCGCGGGACAGGTCTTCCTGCCGGACCGATATCTGGACCTCGCATACAGTCACGTACGGTCCGCCGGCGGGATTTGTATTGCCGATGAAGTTCAGATCGGCTTCGGTCGTATCGGAACCCACTTCTGGGGATTCGAGCAGCAGGGCGTGATACCGGACATCGTGACGCTTGGCAAGCCAATCGGTAACGGCCATCCTCTGGGCGCCGTCGTCACCACGCCCGAGATTGCGAACTCATTCGACACCGGGATGGAGTATTTCAACACGTACGGTGGCAACCCGGTGTCATGCGCCGTCGGACTTGCGGTCCTCGACGTGATCGAGGAAGAGCAGCTGCAGGACCATGCGCGAACCGTTGGCTCGAAACTGCTCGCTGCACTCAAAGGTCTGAAGAACGACCATCCTCTGATCGGCGACGTCCGAGGATCAGGACTGTTTATCGGCATCGAACTCGTGCGCGGCCCGGACAAGAAGCCTGCAGGTGCCGAGGCGGCGTACCTCGTCAATCGGATGAAGCAGAATCACATCCTACTGAGCACCGATGGTCCAGACGAAAATGTGATCAAGTTCAAGCCGCCGATGGTTTTTTCGGATGGGGATGCGGAGCGGTTGGTGGACGTGCTGAACGAAGTCATGC
>JBFIPX010000260.1:0-4162 GCA_041609895.1 Rhodothermales bacterium | reverse complement strand
TCCGACAACGGCCCGACTGGCTTCATTGGGCACAGCCCTCACGGCCGGTTCAGTCCTTCAAACCGATGGACTGGAGGCCCTGTTCGCAAACCCGGCTGCACTCATGGTCAACCGTGGAACCGGCGTTCTCGTTAGCCGCGTGAATTACGTCGCAGATGTGGGCATCAACACGGTCGGTGCGGCTCAACAGATCGGCAACAACAATCTGGCGCTATTCATCACGGCGTGGGACTTCGGCGATATTCCGCGGCAGACGGAAGCCAACCCCGAGATATCCGACCTGACATTCTCACCCAAGATCATCACGGCGGGGGCTGCCTATGCACGGCAGTTCACGGACCGGATCGCGGCCGGCGTAACCGTCAAGTTGATCAGTGAGGACATCGACGATATTACCGGAAACGCAGTCGCTTTTGACGGAGGAATCACCTACTCAATAGATCACCTGGGTCTGCAATTCGGTTTCAGTGTCAAGAACCTGGGGTCGAAGCTCGACTACGGTGGTGCAGGGCTGGAGCGACGCGTACGTCTCGAAGATCAACAGCCGGATGCTGACCTCGGCTCCCTTTCCTTCGATGCACAGTCCGTCGATCTTCCAGTGCTGCTCAATTTCGGTATGAGCTACACGCGCGAAATATCCGGCCAGGCTTCCCTGTCGCTGTTCGGCAACTTCCGATCGAACTCGTTCGACCAGGACCAGTACGCCGCGGGCATCGAGCTTGGACTGGTCGACTTGCTCTACCTCCGCGGGAGTCTGGAAATAACTGCCGACTCTGACCTAACCTTTTTCCAGACAGGTCGGTTTGGAGCCGGTCTCAAAATCCCCGTAGGATCCATCACACTGACTGCCGACTACGCATACCTGCCGACCCGCTTCTTCTCGGACGTCCAGGTCTTCACGGTCGGCCTTTCGATCTAGCCCGTTGCTGTGGCTATTTCTCGAGAATCAATCAGAGCGCGGGTTCGCGCGCGTCCTCTATCGCCAATGCATCAATCCGCTCTCGTGCGTCCTGGACGTACGGTTGCAGGTATGGGTCCGCGTTGTCCCACAATTCGACAAAGCGCGTATATGCTCTCCGGGCCTTTTCGTGATTCCCCAGAATCTCGTGTATCTCTCCCTGTCGCAGCAGCGAAGGACCCATAAACGGAAGCCCGACGAACGTTGGCCAACCCGTCTCGTGAAGCGCAATGTACCAGCGCAGCGCCTCCTCATGTCGCCCAAGCGCAAACAGTATCTCCGCTCGCACGTATCGAATGAGGCCAAACAAGCGACCTTCTCCGGAATACTCGCTCGCTATAAGCCGCTGCCCGTCTCCGATTCCATCGGCCATGGACAGCACGGCAAGTGCCTCCAGGTTGTCACCCAGACGCCACAATCTCACCGCCTCAAGAGTGTTAGCGAGAGCGAGTTCCATCCGATCCGCTCCCGTCCGTGCAGCTGTCTCCGACAGGTGCTTCGACGACATAGAATAGAGGGCGGAATCGCCAAGGGTAAGACTGACGAGGCCGGTGAGAAAGGACTTTACGCTCGCGTACCTCCCTTCAAAAATATCGCGCTTCGCGAAATTCTGCATTCGGACTTTCGTCGTATCCCAATCTCTAATCCGGGCGAGCAGTGACTCCAGTTCATAAGTAGGTGCTTGCATGGGTCCGACCGTCCGATAAACAGTACGAGCCCAAGTGCCAAGTGCCGCCACGTCGGAGACAGCCGTAAGTACATCGTCTGCCTTCCTCGACTGACCTGCAGCATAGTGGAAGTAACCAGTGCCTGTACCATGAATGTGGGGATCCCACTCATTTCTTAGGCTGTCGGGATTCCACCAGGACAGCGCACGCGGGATGTCTCCAAGCCAGAGCGCGACACGAACCACTTCGACATCCCACAAAAACCGTCCGCGGTTATCGATCAGCTCCCGTAATCGCATATCGTCATTTTGGCCGGCAGCACTCAGGATCTGTACCCAGAATAGGTCGTCACGGGCCTCGAGCTGCTCGGCGTACTTGACGATCAAGGAATCGAGCGTGTCGAACTCACCAGCCAACGCCATAAGTTGGGGAAGATGAAAAATGATCTCGTAATTGTTCGGATCATAGTTCAACGCCCGCTCGAACAGCGGCCGGCTATCCTGAAGGAAGTAGCCATGAGCGTAACCGTTGTGGAACAGATAGTCTGCGTGGTGAAAGAGTGCATCTGCATACTGCGGGTACTTCGCTGTCACTTGTTCAAAGCGACGAAGCCTTTCGCGTACACTTGACGTGTCGTCGCTTATCACGTCGTACAGCGAACGCTCACGAGGAGGTAGTTTGTGTCGGTGTCTACGATAGCTATCCACGGTTTCCGGACTGCCAGACGCCATGTAGGTGCGACGAGCCCAACCCAGTGCGAAGGTGGAGTCGATCTCTACTGCAAGCCCAAACTGCGGGGCAGCGGTGTCCCAGTTGCCGGAGCGCATCCCATGCATACCCGCAAGGTATGCCTTGAGCGCTTCGACCGATCGGGTAGTCTTCGCCGCCACCGGCACGTAACCTCGTAGCGGCTCGTCTACAACTGTCCCTATCAGACCGACGGTGAGAGAGTCGACAAGTGTCGGAAGATCGTTGACAATTCCAGATACCTGAGATCGGCTATCGAGGCCACCCTCCGCATCATACAGAGACGCGACAATTCTGACCTGTGGGCCGAGTTCGTTTACGCTGCCGAGGATGAAACGGCCCGCTCCGAAGTGTTCTGCAATCTCGCGGGCGAGATTCGGATCGCGAATCGGCCCCGTCTGGTCCATGTAGCCCAGGAGCGAGTTCGAGTCCACGCTTTCCAGGTCGCCGATACCATTCAGCGAAATGCTGAGGAGGTCCGCCATTTGCCACTCCAGATCTGCGAGATCGCCGCTCGACGGAGCCGTGAATGGAAGGACCGCAATTCTGCTTTCCGAGACTCGCGTAGGAACCGCCGGAATTGCTTCATCGCTCGCCGAGTTCCACCTGCTACCGATCGCGACGCCCACAAGAATCACGGCTAGGACGACAATCAGTCCGGCCATAAAGCGCCACGTACGCGCAGATAGCGAAAACCCCTTACGAGCCGGCCTATCCGTCGCGACCTGGATCGTCTGCGACGCAGATCCACCGCGTATTGCTCGCAGATCCGAGAGCAACTCGTCGGCCGTCGCGTAGCGTCGGTCCTTGTCCTTCTCCAGCATGCGAGCAATAATCGGCTCCAGCGGCGCGGGCAAATTCGCATTGCCATCGCTCAAAGCTCGGGGCGCCTCGTTCAGAATCGAGTAGATCACCGCGTGCTCGTAATCACCTCTGAACGGCCGCTCGCCCGATAGGAGTTCGAAGGCCAGCACTCCCAGGCTCCAGATGTCGGTGCGGTGGTCCACCTCCTCGCCTTGCACCTGCTCCGGGCTCATGTAGTGCGCCGTCCCAAGCGTACTGCCCGACTGCGTCAGATCTAGCGCACCGGCGAGCTTGGCCAGGCCGAAGTCGAGGATGACTGCCCGACCCCGCTTCGTTACGAGTACGTTGGCCGGCTTGATGTCGCGGTGAATGATTCCCTTCTCGTGCGCTACCGCCAGACCCTCCGCCAGTTGCTCGATAATGTCGAGCGCCTCGTCTAGTGGCAGGGCGCCAGCGGCGAGCTTCTGCTTGAGCGTCTCCCCCTCATAGTGGGCCATGGCGATGAAGAGCTGCCCGTCGTCCGTCTGCCCGATATCGTGGATCGTGCAGATGTTCGGATGATTGAGGGCAGAAGCCGCTTCTGCTTCCTGCTCAAACCGCTGTTCGGCGTCCCGGTCCGTGCTCAGGTGCGGTGGCAGAAACTTGAGAGCCACCTGGCGCTTGAGACGCGTGTCCTCCGCCAGGTAGACGACGCCCATGCCACCGCCACCGAGCTTGTCGAGGATTTTGAAATGGGATATAGTCTTTCCGGTCATATATCCGGGCAACTCAGGGGCAACTAGTGATACCCAGAAATCCGGAAAGAGGCAAGGGATACCTCTTGGCGACTCTGAAATGCGTGGCATGGCCTTTCGTCCCTTCACAGAAGGTCACGACCCAGGGACCGCTAACAGTATCGCAAGCTGGCGTGGCATGGACGAGCCCTCCGACTTGCTTTTTACCCGCACCCACCTTAATTCAGGTCCTACATCAAGAACGAGGTCCG
>JBFIPX010000259.1:0-4230 GCA_041609895.1 Rhodothermales bacterium | reverse complement strand
CCCTACCGTCACGGAGAGGATCTGTTTGAGGCTGCGCGTGGAAACAAGGAGCTGCTGACGATCTCCGGGGGTCATAACAACGGCTTCATCGTCACGGGTGACACCTACGTAGAGGCGATCGACGCGTTTCTGGACAAGCACTTGGGGCGCTAGTCAAGCGGCTTTAGGGGCGACCGGCTGCATTTGACATCCGTGCACAGCATTGCGCATCTTGCAAGTTGCGCGACGCCGACCCACTCACCTCCCCCAATCAACCGTAGGGAGTCGTCCACAGCGCGTCCGGGTGACTTCCTGTTGCATTCGCCGCGGCTCCGATTACCATACCATAGAAGACTGCAACCACTCATCTGCGTGACACGCCGCACAGGTTACAGCGAGTCTTCATCACGCGGTTTGCCAACGGGATGTACGTCTACCGCATCCGGCCGGGAAGAAACTCGGAGACGAGGACGATGTTGTTGGCTCCATGAAGATACCGGCTTCTCCAGATGGCGAGCGAAGGCCCGCGGTGCACTACCCTGCTCGCGCCAATCCCGTCGGGTCGAGTTTGCTCGCAATTGTCTGCCTCCTTTTTGCCCCGTTGACGGCCCCCGCCCAAACCACCGGCAACTGCGCACCCGGCACTGCTACCGCCGACCTCGACATCAACAACGTACGCGCCGGCATCTACAACCACGGCGGCCTTTTTGGGAGCGGCACCAACCCGCAGTACGAAGTGCCCAAGGGCGGCGGGGCGCACTCATTCTTCGCCGCCGGATTGTGGATTGGAGGGCTCGTGGACGGCGAGATCCGCACAGCTGGAGCCACCTACAGCGACTGGGAGTTCTGGCCCGGTCCGTTGGACGCACAGGGCAACCCGCCCGCCGACTGTTCGGCCTACGATCGGATCTTCAAAGTGGGTCGGCGCGACATCGACGCGCTCGACAGCGGCGGTCAGCCCACTCCGGACATTGCCGACTGGCCGTGGCAACTCGGCGCGCCGGTTCTCGACGGAGACGGCGACCCCGGCAACTACGACCTCTCCGCCGGCGACAGACCTTTGATTCAGGGGGATCAGACGCTCTGGTGGATCATGAATGATGCCGGCAACGACCACCGCGGCATCAGCGAGATCTCGCAGATTCCCGGACCTCCTCTCGGACTCGAGGTGCAGACAACCGCCTTCGCGTTCGACCAGGCAGGAGCTCTCGGCAACACGACCTTCTATCACTATCGCGTGGTCAACAACGGCCGCGCGGCGATCGACAGTCTGTTCTTCGGAATCTGGTCGGATCCCGACGTCGGCAACGCCGGCGACGACTACGTGGGCACCGATTCCATACGCGGAATCGGATTCGCCTACAACGGCGACGACCTCGATGAGGGTACCGGCGGTTACGGCGACACACCTCCGGCCGTCGGTTTTGATTTCCTCAGTGGGCCATCCGCCGATAATGATGGTGTCGACAACGATCACGACGGACAGGCGGACGAGGCCGGCGAGACGGTGCGGATGACGAACTTCGTCTTTTACAACAGCGACGCGAGTCCCATGGGAAACCCGGTAGGGCCGGCGCAGCACTACAGCTACTTGCGATCGATTTGGAAGGACGGTGTGCCCGTAACGTTTGGCGGGCGAGGCCGATCGTTTTCGCAGGAGCCGACCACGATGATGTATACGGGCGACCCGCCGGCGTTTTGGAGCGAGGAAAACATCGACGGGTCCGGCCTACCGAACGTGCCGACAGATCGTCGATTCGTCGTGTCCTCGGGCCCGGTTCGTTTGGAGCGTGGCGCTGTCGGTGATTACTTGATCGCAGTCCTCTGGGCGCGCGGATCCGACCGCCGTTCGTCCGTCCAGCTATTGAAAGCCAACTCCGACGAGGTTCAACGGGCATACGATGCAGGTGCATTGACGACCGTCGGTGTACAGAACAGACAGAGTCCGGTGACGATCACCGCCGTTTCCGCTTGGCCCAATCCGTTTCGAACTAGCGTGAACTTGCGGGTCATCGTTGCAAGGCCGCAACGACTTGAGGTTGCGGTGTTTGATATGTTGGGCCGTCGCGTGGCTTCGATCGCTGACGAGTACGTGGCACGGGGGCGGCACGTCTACGAATGGGATGCAGCGGGAGCGCCAGCTGGACTGTATTTCTATCTGGTGCGGGCCACCGGCCGAACGATGAGCGGAGCGTTGATCCGGGTCCGGTGACAGGGCTCCAGGCCCCTGGTGACAGGCTAAAATCGTTTCTCCAAATCCTGTAAACATCTCGACTTACCGACCGTTAAGCGTCACTGAATTCTGCCCGTCTTGTTGGCACGGGAATGGGGCTAGTCGAGACACACTTGAGACGGTTGAGCGGTCGCAAAAAATCACCTGTGTACAAAATGTGAACAATGTTTTTTGATGAACGCGTCAAGAACCCACCATTTCCAATGGTTATCCACAAATCGATCACCGGTTTTGATCACAATATGGTAACACCGCCGCTAAAAGGCTGATTTGCAAGCGATTACGGGCGGTATCGGAAGCAATTTTATCAACACCGACAGACTGGCACATCTTAAACACGACTACCAAAAAAGCGCTTCCACTCAATCAATTTGACTGTGGATAACGTGTGGATAAGCGTTCAAAACATGCCCGCTTGCTGTGGGAAAAAAGGGGACTAAAAGTGCTTGCCCCTGCGGTCGTTTTCCTGCTAGAATAGGTGCTTCGAGAGCCGATGTTCACGTGCAGTTGAAAGCAGCCCCGTCCCCCGAATAGCGAATGCATCTCACCGCGGAAGAAACCTGGAAATCGTGCCTGAACCGATTTGCCGATGAAGTCGCCCCACAAATCTTTAAGACCTGGTTCGAACCCATCCGACCGATGTCCCTCAGCCGGACAGACACTGGATACCAGTTGCGGCTCGGCGTACCCAGCCAGTTCTTCTACGAGTGGATCGAAACCCGCTTCAACCGTCTCCTAACGAAAACGGTTGACAATGTTGTGGGCCGAAGCACAGAGATCTCGTTCCTCATTGACTCGTCGATGGGCGATGATGATGTCCCGCCATCCGACGTGGACGACCTCAGGCAGCGGCAAGCGGCGAAGCCTCCGCAGGTACAGAGAGAGCCCACACCTCAGAACGGCATTCGAAATGGAGTCGCTGCAACCATCGCGGACGGTCCCACTGCCAGCTCAACTGCCCAGATAGAAAACGGCACAGCTGCGTTCGGAAGCCTTCCCGTGCACAATCGCACCGCTCGATCGACGCGCTACGTTCCAGGGGTGACGAGTCCGCCCGCTTCGCGCCGGCCTCCAGAGCTCAATCGCTCCTACTCCTTCGACCGCCTTATCGAGGGCGACTGCAACCGCCTCGCTCGTAGTGCCGCGCTTGCCATCGCCGAACGCCCCGGTGCCACGAGTTTCAATCCGTTCCTCGTCTACGGGGGCGTTGGTCTCGGCAAGACCCACCTGATACAAGCGATTGGCAACTACGCGCTTCAGGCGGGCATGACTGACGGCATCCTTTACATCTCCAGTGAGCGCTTCACTTCGCTTTTCGTTCAGGCGATTCAGCAGAACCGCATCGGCGAATTCGCCCGCCGGTTCCGCGAGGTGAAGATGCTGATCATCGACGACATTCAATTTTTTAGTGGAAAGGAGAAGACCCAGGAGGAGTTCTTCCACCTCTTCAACGACCTCCATCAAAAGCATCGGCAGATCATTCTGTCGTGCGACCGCCCGCCGAAGGACATCGACGGCATCGAAGAGCGTCTTCTCTCCCGATTCCACTGGGGCCTCGTGGCCGACGTCCAGCCTCCCGACCTCGAGACCCGTATTGCCATACTCCGAAGAAAAGCCCAGGCCGAAAACGTGAAGCTCCAGCCGGGCGTTGCCGAATTCGTAGCCGAACGAATAAAAACGAACGTTCGAAAATTGGAAGGAGCTCTCATACGACTCATCGCACACGCCAGTCTGCACAACCGAACCATCGACCTGCCGTTCGCGCGCGAGATACTGCGCGATCTCCTCGAGGAAAAGCCCACTCAGATCGACATCGAGGAGATCAAACGGCAGGTCGCGGATTACTATGACGTCTCTCTGGATCTGCTGTCCGCAAAGACGCGGCGCCGCGAGATCGTACAGGCGCGGCACACTGCCATGTACTTCTGCAAGCAGCTCACAGGCCAGGCGCTGAAGACCATCGGTCTTCGTTTTGGCGGCCGCGACCATTCGACCGTCATCCACGCGTGTAAGGCTGT
>JBFIPX010000258.1:0-4233 GCA_041609895.1 Rhodothermales bacterium | reverse complement strand
GGCACGCTCACAGAGACCCTGGAAGCCATTAGCACCGCTCATCGCAACGGCTACACCTCTGTTATCAGCCACCGGTCTGGGGAGACCGAAGATGCCACCATAGCAGACCTTGCGGTCGCCACTGGTGCCGGCCAGTTTAAGACCGGATCGGCTAGCAGGAGCGATCGGACGGCCAAGTATAATCAGCTTCTGAGAATCGAACAGGAACTCGCCGCAGAGGCCGTGTACCCCGGCGCTGACGCATACCGTTTCTAGACTCGGCACGCAAATGGAGATCGGCTGGCTTTCGAGATTGCGCGACAGAAGCTTCCGACGAAGAGTCGTGATGCTGGCCGCTTCGGTGCTTCTTATCTGGCTTACGTTCTTCGACAGTCACAGCATCAGTCGACGCATCGCGTGGCATCGCGAGCTGTCACAGCTCGAGGCAGAGAATGAACGGCTGCGTGCGGAGATTAATCAACTCGAGGCCGAGCTAAAGGAGGGCCTCACCGACGAACGGGTCGAAAAGATCGCTCGGGAGCAGTACCATATGAAGAGACCCGATGAAACGGTACATCAGGTAGAAGACAAGCGGTAGCTGCATCGCCACAGGAGTCATGTCTCATTACGCCGTCGGGATTGATCTTGGAGGAACCTCCATCAAGGGAGGCCTCATTGAGAGCAAGAGAGGCGTCGTACATCACGCGGCTATCGACACGGAGTCTGAGGAGGGACCTGAACACGTCCTCAATCGCATTACGACTCTGGTGCGAGAACTACGGGCAAAGGCTCCTGACGGACGTGTTGAGGGCGTCGGAATTGGGGCGCCGGGTTCGGTCGATTGGACGCGCACTACGGTGCACCATCCGCCCAACATTCCTGGTTGGGTTGAAGTAAATGTACGCGATGCCATCAACGAACGGCTTGGGGAAGAGCTCCTAGTACTGGTAGAGAACGACGCGAACGCAGCCGGACTCGGATCAGCGTTTTTCGGAGCCGGACGACCATACGACGACTTCATCATGGTAACGCTTGGTACGGGAGTCGGCGGCGCGATCATCTATCAGAACAAAGTCTTCCGGGGCTCTACGGGAGGTGCCGGCGAGATCGGTCATATGACCATCGACTACGAGGGTCCGTTTGCGCGTAGTGGAGTCGCGGGCGCGATTGAAGCCTACCTTGGCCAGCGGTTTCTATCCAGGCACGCGCGGTATCGACTTATGACTCGTCATGAGTCCGTGATTCATCGCATGGCCGAAGAGGATCTGATGGGCATCACGCCCAAGATGCTCTATGACGCCGCGTGCGAGGAGGACGAGGGCGCTCGCGAGGTGCTCGCTTGGGCGGGCCACAAGTTGGGATGCGTCCTGGGATCATGCGTAAATCTTCTCGACATCCGGACGATAGTTGTAGGAGGCGGGTTGTCCGCTGCCGGGGATTATATCCTCGACACAGCCCGCAAGACAATAGTTCGGTTTGTAACGCCCGGCCTAAGCGACAACCTCCTGATCATTCAAGAAACCCTGGGCAACGAGGTCGGTATGCTTGGGGCGGCCCGCCTCATTTTCGAGTACCTGGATGAGATGTCGACGGATCGGAAGGTTGCGCAAGAAGGCCGCGTTCCAGGATGATACCCGGTTATCTTGTAGCCCGGCGTTGCGGCCGGGACTTGCTCGACCCACGCTGCAACTTCGCCGCCTCTCACTAACGATAGTGCTGTCGCTTGCCGTTTTTGCGTCGGTAGCAAGAGCCCAGGATCGCGACAGCTTATCGGTTCGTCCGGACTCCGTACAAACTCCACCGCCGTCACCGGCCGACTCGGCAGCAACCCTCACCCGCACGCGTCCGCCGGACGCCGTCACGACTCCACAGCCGGCCGCGAAAGGAGGCCTCAAGAGCCCGGTCCGATTCTCAGCCCGTGACTCGCTCGTCCTCACCCTCGACGAAAAAACCGGCGACGTGGGTCACCTCTTCGGCGCTTCTCGCGTCGAGTACGAAAGAGCGACACTCGAAGCGGAAGGAATCGACATTCTTTTTGAGATCGATGAACTGCGTGCCTACGCATCAGATAAGGACACCACTTCTGCAGGCTACCCGACGTTCACGCAAGGCAACGAGGTTTTTCGAGGACGGCGGATGGCGTACAACATGTCTACGGATCGCGGACGCGTTGTCGACGCGCGAACGCAGTTCGAGGACGGATTCATACGCGCGGAGGTTGCTAAAGTCAGCGAGGATAGTACGCTCTACATCCTCGACGGAGTCTACACGACCTGTGAGTGCGTCGATGATCCATCCTACTCGCTGCGCTCGAGCAAAATGAAGGTCGTGGATCAGAAGTGGGTGTATACGGGACCCATCCAACTCTTCATCTTCAATATTCCTATGCCGCTATGGTTACCCTTCGGCATCCTTCCGGCGGTTGAAGGACGGAGGTCAGGTCCACTTCCCCCTCAGTATGGTGAAGATGAGTTTGGATTCTATCTGCGGGATTGGGGGTGGTACTGGGCACTTAACGACTACACGGACTTGCAGCTGAGGCTGGGAATCTGGAGCCGCGGCAGCTTTAGAACGTCCACTGGCTTTCGCTACAACAGGAGGTACAGATACAACGGAAATTTGAATCTCGACTTCGCACGACTCCGCAACGGTGAATCAGGAGACCCGGACTTCGAGGTACGACGAACGGGGTCTATACGTTGGAACCACTCCCAGACGCTTAATCCGACTTCTTCGCTAAGTGCAAACGTGGACCTTACGTCGTCGGGCTTTCTGCGCGCGGTATCAGAAGCGTATGATGACCGAGTTCGCCAGACGGTATCGTCTTCGGTGGCGTACCGTAAACGGTGGGCCCGCGGAGCGCGGAGCATATCGGTTAACCTCAATCAAAGGCAATCCTTCGAAACCGGCAGCGTCGACCTCACTGTTCCGTCGTTCAGCTTCGCGCAAAGCACGACCAAGCCTTTTCTCCGTGATTCCCGCGGGCCGGGCGAGAGAGAGCAGTGGTACGAAAAGCTGTCTTTTCGATACTCCATGAACCTGTCCAACTCCTACTCTTTCACCCCTCTTTCAGACGAGACACTTCTTGCACGAGGCGATACGGCGGCCACGGACATCAGCTGGTATGAGGCCTTCCTTTCGCCCGACAAGTACCGACGAGCCACGGGCAGCGATGAACCGTTTCGGTTTCGCGCGTCTCACGACGTTCCAATTACGGCTGCTTTCACCCTGAACAGGCTACCGCTCCTCGGCAACCTCCGCCTCAACCTGTCGCCGAACTTCACCTATGATGAGGATTGGTTCATCCGAACCGAGCGCCGGACCGTGGTTGATTCGACCAATGCGGTCGTTCGCGAAAGCGTGCCTGGCTTTTTCGCTCTCCGTCAGTTCTCCACGGGCGTCTCAACGAACACAACCTTCTACGGAATCTTTCCCCTATCGGTCGGCCCCTACTCCGGACTGAGACACACTGTAAGGCCCACTCTGTCCTTCAGTTATCAGCCAGATTTCGGAGCCGACAAGTGGGGCTATACCCGGACTTACGCCGACACGACAGGTCAGCTTTTCGAGTACTCGATTGTGTCCGGTGTACGTCAGGGAAAGCAGCAGGCTCTAACCTACTCCATAGCGAATACTTTTGAGACAAAACGAGCCAATGAGGACACGACTGTTGCGAATCGCAGAGAACGGACCGTGAAGCTTCTGAATCTGGATGTGAGCAGCCGCTACAACTTCGCGGCAGACTCGCTCAAGATGGGAGACATCACACTGAATGCCCGATCTCGAATCCTGGGGACAGTCGATGTCAATTTCAGATCGACGTTTTCCCCCTATCGTCAAACCGAGACAGGACAAACGATTGACCAATACGTCTTCAACCTCGGCGGCTTTGACTTCGCCCGACTCAAGCAATTCTCGGTGTCTGCCCGAGCATCGATGCGGAGCAGTCAGCGTGGTCAGCGACGGCCCGTTGAGAATCCTAGATCCGTTCCTGGCGCTTTTGATCCACTCGATCAGCAGATTGACCCTCTCACCGGAGCGCTGAATCAGAATCTCGGCGGAGCCGCCTATTCAGACTTCTCGATACCCTGGTCGCTGTCGGTTGATTTCACGTACGGTCTTACAAAGACCGGAACCCGGTCAACACGCAGGGCGATAATGAACACAAATGTTGACTTCAACCTGACGCCAAACTGGAAAGTGTCGGCTCGGACGGGTTACGACTTCGAACGCAAGGAGCTCGTGACGACGAGC
>JBFIPX010000257.1:0-4315 GCA_041609895.1 Rhodothermales bacterium | reverse complement strand
TTCTCAGAATGGACAATCCGTCGGAGCTACTCTTTCGATCTCAACGCCCCGATCTTTGCACGGATTCGGTCGCCCCGATATTGAGCTCCGGCCTCCCCGTTGATCGTTCTCTCCCATGATCCGTAGGTCGGATTGGGCAGGATGATCCAGCGTTCGCCCCAGTAATCCTCATAGCGTGCCACCAACTCCGCCCTCTCGTCTGTGGACAAGTCGTCGGTCGACACGAAATCATTGAGGTCGTCACCTGCGAGAAACAGAACGCGGTAATCGCGCGCAACATGATTTCGTCGCGTTGCCTTATCCCCCGTCCATTCGTCTCTCTCTCCACGCGTCAAAACCTGGTCGGGACCATTGGGCAGCGGGAAGCCCTCTGACATCAGGTTGTCTGTCGTCGCGGCATCGAGGTCGGAGCTGCGATTGGTCACGTAGAAAACGGTGACGCCAAGCTCCGCCGCGGCATTGAGAAAACGCAGCGCACCCGGGACGGCTTCTGCCTTACGCTCCTCGACCCACGCGTTCCAAGCCGGTCTGTTATAGACGGTGTCTCCGCGAATCATCCTCGCCTCAAACGGTGAATTATCCAGAACTGTCTCGTCCACATCAACGATGATCGCTGGGGGCTTCTGCGATGAATCAGTGACGTTCGGGATGGCACTCCACGCAGAATCCGCCACGGCCGAGGACAGGTGATACAGGGCAGCGTTGTAGGCCTGAGTGGTCGATGCCTTGTATTCGGCCGAGAGCTGCATCCAGACTGCAGCGTTCAGCGTCTCGTGCGGAGCAGCTGTTCCAGCGTGGCGGGTGCCCACCACCTCTTTCGCGGAACCACAAGCAGACAAAATCAACAGCATCATCAACGCGAGTGAACTGGACGCAGCACTCACGGCATCCTCCGGACCTGAACAACTACAATCTGAGGACGAAATTCGTTTACGTCTCATGAGCTCTCAGATGGAAGGGCGGCGGATGATCGACTCGCAAACAGCCTCGCGACAGACGCGAGGAGGAAAAGACTGCCCAACATCGCCACCACCGAGGAGCCGGCCGGAAAGTCAAACTGCACAGAAAAGTATATGCCGAGAAAGCTCCCGAGAACGCTTACTGCGACGGACAGCCATATCAGAAGTGATCGCCGTCGCGTCAAGAGAATCGCAGCGACGGGCGGCGCCACAATGAACGCAAATACGGGAATAACGCCAGCGAAGCGCACACCGAGAACGATCGCCAAACCGAGTGAGACGTAGAACAGAAAATTCCAGACGTTGAAGAACCCGATTCCAGATACGTCATCGGAGGCAAACTTGGCGGTGATCTCGAAGAACTTGTTCCTGAACACGATGTGCAGAAGCGCGATCGCAAAGAAAACAACCCCGAGCCACACCAGGCCCGTATCCGAGACCGTGAAGAAACTGCCGAACAGCACTTCAGAAATGTCCGATTCTCCGTGAGCCGACTTTGAGATCAGCAAGACCGTGACGGCCGAGGTCAACGCATATACGATACCGATGATCGCCTCCTGCTTCAGTCGTGCGTCTGTAACCTTGACGAGTGACAGTGCGAATGCCCCAACGAGCGTGAATACAATCGAGATGCTTGTAGCGTCAGCTTCGATGAATGCAGCGAAGGCAACGCCCATCATCGAGATCTGGCCGAGTGCAAGATCAACGAATACGATCCCGCGCTCAACCACGTGAACGCCAAGGAAGGCGAGCACCGAACCCATGATGATGCTTGCTAACAGCGCATTGCGGACGAAGTCGTGAAAGAATAGGCCGTCCATATCACGGGTTTAGTTTGATTTCATTTCCCGATGCTGCTTCGAGTCGCGGAGAGACTCGACCAGTTTATCGACGTTGTAATCGAAAAGATCAAAGTAGGTACGAATCGACTCCTCGGCACCTACCGATGTGGCCAGAACTACCACCTGACCGTCCACCTTGCGAACGACCAGATCGGCTGCGTCCGTCTTGAAATAGGGTTCGATGATAATGACTCCAATACCCTCTTCCGACATAAGCCGGATGATCTTGGCCAATTGTGACGGCGTAGGAGGAATGCCCGGTTTGGGCTCCAGAAAATCGACCACCTCCAGTCCAAATCGCTCGGCCAGGTAGGGCCACGAGTTGTGGTAGGCAACAATCTGCGCGCCCCGGTAAGGCTCCATCCGTGTCAGCCACATCTCGATCTTCGCATCAGCTTCCTCAATGAACCGCTCGAGGTTGGTCTCGAAGCTTGATCGATTTTCGGGTTGCAGCCGCGCCAGGCCGTCGAAGATGTTCTTCGCTATGATCTTTCCACGAACCGGATCCAGCCAATAGTGCGGATTGCCATATACATGGATGTCACCCTGCTCTCTGGTGACAGAGGTGGGAGTCTGAAGAAGGGGCACGTCAACGGATGCGTCAATGTAGCCGGGCGCGCCTGGCAGGATACCAGGGTTGCGGGCGGAAGTGAGCAGTGGCGGCACCCAACCTGACTCCAAATCCAAACCGACTGTAACGAACAAATCGGCTCTGCTCAGATGTCTGATGAACGACGGCTTGGGGTCGACAAAGTGCGGGTTTTGGAATCCAGCTGCGATTGAAAACGTCTCGATATGGTCACCGCCGACATATTTCGCGATGCTCGCAAGGTCCGGAAGGGTCGTCACAACGCGGAGCTTTTCCTGCCCGGCGGCACGCCCCGTCGTACCGGCGGCGATTGAAGCCATCATTGCAACTATCAAAGCCGCGCGACCCCATCGAATACTCCAATTTCTAAATAGCATGGTGTTATCTCCACTCTAGTATTCGTGCGCGCCATGAGCGCCAATCACAAAAACGGCTCTCACCAACACCTGGCTGAACCGGTCGATGTCTTCACCGGAAGTCGTCTTCAGTCCAAGCTCAATCTTCTGAAACTCCGACGCCAGCCATCCGAGAGTGACTGACCAGGATTGCTCGTTCCAGTCGGAGTTATCCGGCAGGTCTGCGAGATCAAACCGACCTGTCACAAGCCATCTGCGAGCAAACTGATATTGGCTCAGCAGGTACAGACCGGCCCCGTCCAGCCGCTCAGCGGCGCCTTCATCGCGGCTGCTTAGAATCGCCTCCCCCTGGAGCATGAAGGATCGATAAGTATTGAACCGGATGGGTCTCCAGATATATGTCAGGTCCAGACCACCGAGATAGGTTGAATTTCCCGTTCCGTTTGGACCGACGGCACCGCTGATACCGACCTCCAGCGTAGCATTGGCCGTGAGGTCCCAGAAATTCCGCAGCCTTCCGGCATACAGAAGTCGGTTTCTCTCACTGGTCTCGAAACTGGCCGACTCACCGGGGCCCCCTGTCACCTCCACGGTGAGTTCCTGGAAGAAAGACTCGTTTGGGACAAGCCAGCTCACGGAGATGCCTTGATCGTTCAGTCCTTCCTCACCGAGGAAGTTCGTGTACACGGTAGGAATGTCAATGTGGGGCAGCGCATGCGGATGAATACGGTTAATCTTTCCAAACGCACTTCGGAACTTGCCGGCCTTCAGTTGCAATCGTGCAGGCAGCGAGAGCGTGGTTAAGTACGCTTCTTCAAGTTCGAACTCAATCTCGCCATCCTCCTGAGCAATCGAGACATACACGTCGGCACGAGCGTACGGATCGACGACGGATTTGAACGCCGTCTCGACCTCATGCATCTCAAAATCGATGTTGCGATCACCTTCCGAGATGTACGAAGCGCGGAAGTCACCAATCACACTGATTGCCGGATTCAACGCATTCGACAGTTGAGTCGGCCGGGTTCGCCGCGTTTCGTCTGAAGGCGGGTCGCCGGCAAGTTCGCTCTCTATCTCCTTAATCAGAAGGGAATCGACGGCGATGGAGTCTGCGTATTGTGCCAACGCATGTGGCGTGATGAAAAGACAGGCGAGCAGCAACGCCGCTGCCGGTCGAAGATAGTCTACAGTCATTTTTGATCCAGGTGTTGGCGGCGCGAGCGGCCGCCTTGGTCACTTCGTTGTCAGATATGGAGATCAGGACTGATCTCGGGAAGAAGGTCGTTCAGGCGATTACAGAGGGCGGGGACCGTCCTCTCGACCATTGATTATCCGAAGTAACCAACGATGGCGCGGCATCGACGAAGAAGGGTTTAGGTGCGTGCCGAATGTGCGCGCTATGCTCATCCGCAAGGTGATCGGGCGCGACCTTGCAGAGCACGCACACAGGTTCCTGCCATGAGGCACGCGTGGAACCAGCGACGGTTTGGCCCAAATCCCCCGATGCATCGGCCTTTCCGAGCAAGGGGTAGGGTTTGACATCACGTGCCTCGTAGCCGTGCTGAACCC
>JBFIPX010000256.1:0-4316 GCA_041609895.1 Rhodothermales bacterium | reverse complement strand
TTCCAAGCCTGCGCGTCGTTAGCAATCCGGACTGCATCTTGAAGCATCACGTCCGCATTCGACTTGATGTTGTTCTCGTTGAATGCACGAATTCCAACGACGATCGCGAGACCGACGATGATCGTCGCAAGGACGAGAAGGATAAGTTGCTGTTGGCCCATTAGGGTACCTCAAGTGTTGTTAGATAAGGATGAGTTTTAGAATCTGCGCGCCTGAACTACAGGGGGCACGCTCCCGGTCAGTACCCCTATGTAAACGCAGACAAAGTGCCTGATTGCGAATCGAGTCCAAATTTGATACCCACTTTTTCGAAATAGCGTTTAGGGGTGCAAGAAGTTTGTTTCAGGGCTTCATTCCGCGCAGTTCCGTGCACATTTCGTTCACGCTTACGGACAGACCGGAGTGGATAGTCGGCGTCCTGAATGTTCGCCGCCGACGGCGGCTGATCTCACTCTGAGAGGCGCCAAGTAGACGCAGGAGATGCCGGTGGCTGCCGAACTACCGGGAACGCGAATGCCCACCACATTCGAGCCCCGTCTGAGTGCCCGGCGTACAGTCTTATAATTTAACAATATCGAGGCGAGTCTCGCCCCGCGTATCAATATGATAATTCGATTCTCGTCCTAATACAAGTGACCGCCTAATACCTCGCTCCAGAGGGCTCAGAAGGGCGTTTCAGCTGCAAGACCATTCTAACCCTCACGGTACCACGATTGGCACGAATTTCGTCACCTTCACCGATGACACTGAGGACCAACAGCTCTTTTGACTATCAAACACTTCGTTACCGGAACCATGAAGCACTTCTTTGCCGCTGCAATCGCAGTATTAATGACGGCCACCACGACGATGACTTCGGTGGCGGGGACATGCCCGGATGGGCTTCCGCGGACCCAGGGCTACTGGAATAACCATGCCGACGCGTGGCCGGTTGAATCCGTGACTGTCGGCGACCTGGAGCTCGGCCTCGACTATGCTATAGAGAACATTCTTGCGGAGCAGTCCGGCGGCGATGCCGTGCTCGTCCTGCTCCAGCAACTGATCCCGGCCAAGCTCAACATTTTAGCTGGCGTCAGCGATGCCGCCGTCGCGTCATACATCGCTGATGCGGACGACCTCCTCGAGACGTATTGGATCGGCGATTCGATCGACCGAGATACGCGCGCGGCTCTCATCGACATAGCAGCCCGTCTCGACGAGTTCAACAACGGCGCCTTCTGCTCGCTGCCCGTTGAGCTCACCGAGTTCGACGCGCAGGCCGACGGCACACTCGTCACTCTTCGCTGGACAACGGCCAGCGAGGAGAACAACGCAGGTTTTGAACTGCAGCACCGTCGCGGCAACGGCTACGGATTCGAAACTGTCGAGTTCGTCACGGGCAAAGGAACGACAAATGTCGTCAACAGCTACGCCGTCAGTCTTTCGAATCTCGGATTCGGCAAGCACACCTTCCGTCTGCGGCAGGTAGACCTCGATGGAACCTTCTCGTACAGCTCGGAGGTGGAACTCAATGTCGAGCTCACTGAGAAGTTTGCCCTGACCGAGGCGTACCCGAATCCGTTTAACCCGACGACAAATATTCGCTTCTCACTTCGAGAGTCAGGCGAGATCCATCTCGCGGTCTATGACATTGTTGGCCGCCACGTCAAGACACTCGCCAGTGGCAATTTCAGCGCCGGCAGCCACGACGTATCATTCGGCGCCGACAATCTGCCGAGCGGGACGTATGTGTATCGCCTCCGGACAGAGGCGGGCCTGACGGCCGGAACACTGGTATTGCTTAAGTAAGCAGCAAACAGCCAAGTCCTAACTGCGACATCGCAGCTGCAACAGGAAGTCCCGTGCTGATTTGGATCGGCGCGGGACTTTTTGTGTTCCAAGGTGGCGTGGCGCGCCAGCTGGGGGTTCCGGCTTGTCGTCGTGTGCGCTGTTCTGCTACTGTGGCATCGTGGGGGCGTGTCGACACGTGAGCGGTACTACTTATCGTGGCATCGTGCGAGCCTATCGGACTGTGCTGCACTCTGTCGGCGCTAGTCATTCGGAGGCCCACCCTGCCGCTCTGCCTCGAACAAGAGAACTCGAAACCCGGCCCCTTACCAGGTTTTACCCGGGCCAAACAGTTTTACCGTCGCAAACGGACCGATGTTTAAGATGGCATCCAGCGCTGAAAGTCCCGGCTCGAAGCCTTCGAAGTTCTGTCGATAGGGCCCGATATGCGGCGCAACAATACTCACGAGAGGCGCCGATTGCCTATCCAACTCGAAAGTGTCCCCGAGCGTAAACAGCTCGTGTCCTTTTACCCGGTTCACTATTTCCTTGACGGTTGCTGGATCTCCGAGCAGCTCAGAGGCAAGGACGACTTTTGTGCGAAGTTCAAGCATGTCACGGATACATAACGTGCTCGATACGGTATACTCTTTCAACGCCGTTTCTTCTGAATGCAGTACATCAGAAAGCTCCTTTTCGAAAAACTCAAAGTACGGGGCTGAACGGTAGTTGAATTCCAGAGAGCGCCAGTGTTTGCGTTGCCATGCGTCCGACGCGTCAGCCACCTGAACATCGAGAATCCTTCGCCCGTGCTGCCCGCCAAGCAGCGGAATGGTCAACCAGATCCTACCGGCAGGGGTTCGAATCTGCGCTCGGTTTTGAAAAGACTGCCGGCTGTATTGAAACGTGTCGGCGATGACGAACAAATCAACAGCACGCATGAGGGCGAAGTACTCGAGCCTCGGGAAATACTCGGGGGGCCGGATGGCGACGGTAATCTGAGATGACTCACTCATCTGTCACGAACCCTTCTCACATAGTGCACGGTGAAAGACCATCGTTGGCTAGCGAATGGCGACGACAGTCCGCGGGGCTTCGCGTACTCCTTATACTCTTCGCCGGCGCAATCATCTTCAGCCTTGGGGGGATTCTACTCATCAAGTGGTTTCCCGCCGTCATGTCGTTCTTCGGTCCATATTTCGAGTTGCTCGTCAAGATACCGACGTGGACCTATATGGCGACGCTGCCGCTGATAGTCTGGCTCATGTATGAGTCACGGCTCGGAAAACGGCGAATGGCATCGATCGCATTCTGGGGCGTTCTGATTGGCGGAGTCTCGGAACTGATGGGGACCACGACCGGACTCCCCTTCGGAGAATACACGTACACGGATTGGCTCGGCCCGAAACTGGTGGGTCACGTCCCGTACTTCATCCCGCTGTCCTGGTTTGCGATGTCACTCGTATCGTTTGACCTCGCGTCACGCGTGAGTAACAAGGCGATAGGACGAATCCTGGGGGGAGCGCTCATCATGACTCTATGGGACGTATCACTTGATCCAGCGATGAGCCGCGCCTTCCCGTTTTGGACATACGGGGTGGACGGGTATTTCTACGGTATGCCGCTATCGAACTGGATCGGATGGATGGCCGTCTCGCTGATTATCGCAATCGGCATCGAGTTGATTGTTCGCGGTGAGCAAATCAAAAGTGCGATTGCCCCCTGGTTCTATGCCGCCAATTGTTTCTTTCCATTCATGCTGTCGCTCTTTTATGGACTGCACACAGCTTTCTTTGTAGGGCTGGGTGTGACCACTTTCGTCGTCATCGTGGTGCAGCGGCTCGGCAAAATCCGCCCAGCCGAATGACGGCCGCTGGCACAGGCCTCGATAGCCACCAGCGTCTGATTTCGTCGGCGTCGGATACCTGGAGTCAGTTTCGACACCATTCGCGGACGTTTTCGCTTGCGACCCTCCTGTTACCCCGGGGCATTCGCCACTCGGTGGCGATTCTCTATCTCTTCTGCCGTCGAATCGACGAGATTGCTGATACGCTGGTCCTAAGAATCGGAGCCGACGAAGCGATGGCGGTCCTACACGAGACCGAAAGACAGTTGGAGCTCACTCTTGCGGGAAATCCACCAGACGAGTATATGTGGCGGAAGTTGTCGGGAGTACACGCTGCGTTTGGACTGGATCCTCAGCCTATGCGGGAGCTTATCGCGGGAGCGGAATGGGATCTCGAGGGCAAGATTGTCAACACCGTCGACGACCTGATATCGTACTCAAATCTGGTCGGCGGCAGCATCGGAGCAATGATGCTTCCACTCCTCCAAAGTGCGCGATCTCCTGAAATCAAGCAGAGAGCGCGCGCAGTGGGCATCGCAATGCAAATCACGAATATCCTGAGAGACGTTGGGGAGGATCGTATGCGCCTCAAGCGAATTTATCTTCCTGTGGATTTAAGCGCTCGTTACGGTATCGACGCGACAACCCTTGAGTCACCAACCCCCGCTTACAGACTGTTGGTCGAGGACCTCATGCAGTTGGC
>JBFIPX010000255.1:0-4336 GCA_041609895.1 Rhodothermales bacterium | reverse complement strand
GGCGTCGCGTCCAGATATCGCGAGCAAGGGTTTGTTGCCGCCGCTTTCGTTGGCGATGGCGCGTCGCGCGAGGGCGACTTTCATGAAGCGCTCAACCTCGCGGCATGCTGGGACTTGCCGGTGATCTTCGTTTTGGAAAACAACGGATATGGTTTGTCGACGCCCACATCGGATGTCGTCGCAACCTCAGATCTGGCCGAAGCCGCCCGTGGCTACGGCATGGAAGGTCAGACGGTGGACGGAAACGACCTGATCGCGGTTGCCGCTGCTGTAGCCGAAGCCGCCAGTCGAGCTCGAGACGAATCCCGCCCGACACTTCTTGAGATGAAGACCTTCCGCGTGCGCGGACACGAAGAAGCATCGGGTACACGATATGTACCCGACGAATTGATTCAGGAGTGGTCTGCGCGCGATCCTGTTGCTCGCCTGGAAGATCAGATCCTGGCGTCTGGCATTCTTAGCGCGGATGAAATAGCCTCCATGCGCTCCCGGCTGGAGGACGAAGTGAACGAAGCCGTGGAGTATGCACTCGATCAGCCCATGGTCACCAGCACTCAGGCAGCGGAACGCGCCGATGTCTTTGCGCCGAGCCCATATGCACGTGTCGAGCCCGGCTCAGAGGCTGTCGACCTAAGGTTCATCGACGCGGTAACTGAGGGGCTGTCGGAAATGATGGAAAGGGATGACTCTGTAGTCCTCTTTGGCCAGGACGTGGCTGAATACGGCGGTGTTTTTAAGGTGACGGCGGACTTTGTCGACCGTTTTGGGGCGGATCGAGTCCGGAATACGCCGATCATAGAAAGCGGCGCCGTCGGTGCAGCGATGGGGATGGCGCTCGCTGGATTGAAGCCGGTTCTTGAGATCCAGTATGCCGACTTCATTAGCTGCGGATTCAACCAGATCGTCAACAATCTTGCGACGACGCACTACCGGTGGGGTGCTCCGCTCAATGTTACGATCAGGGCGCCCTACGGCGGAAACATCGCTGCGGGGCCCTTCCATTCTCAATGCGTTGAATCGTGGTTCACGAGCGTTCCCGGCCTCAAGGTGGTCATACCCTCGTCGCCGGAAGACATGAAAGGGCTCCTGATCGCAGCCATAAACGACCCGAACCCGGTGCTGGTATTTGAGCACAAGCACCTCTACCGCTCGCTTCGCGGAGCCGTACCCTCGGGCTACTATACGACGCCGATCGGTTCGGCGAGAACGTTTCGCAGTGGATCCGACCTTACCATCGTCACCTATGGTTTGGGCGTCCGATGGGCGCTTGAGGTCGCCGACCTGCTTGCCGGGGAGAATCACGAGATAGAGGTCGTCGATCTGAGAACACTCGCTCCCTGGGACAGCGACGCCGTGACCATGTCGGTGAAGAAGACGGGACGACTTCTCGTACTGCAGGAAGCTCCGCTCGTCGGGGGTTTTGGAGGGGAGATAGCGTCGAGTGTTGCAGAAACGGTGTTCGAGTATCTCGATGCACCGCCGATGCGGGTGGGCGCGGAGGGCACTCCGATTCCGTTTTCCTCGACGTTGGAGCAGGATGTCTATTCTGCGAGCGCGAAGTTGGAGGAATCGATCCGAAAGCTCCTGTCGTACTAGGCGATCATGGGATTGCTTAGCAAAAATCTCGCAGTAGCCACGTCACGGTCTCGGTATCTTTGGGGAATGGGACTGTCCCGATCCGTTTCTCGGCGCGATTGCCCGATTCGGATAGGAGACTGCCCACAAGAAAGTCCATAGACCGTACCTCAAACACGTTCGACGAATGTCCACTATACCCATGCCGGAAGTCGGCGAAACAGCCCCATCCTTCAAGGGAAGGACGCAAGACGGCGATACCATCAACCTGTCCGATTATCGGGGGCAAAAGGTCGCACTCTATTTCTACCCGAAAGACAATACGCCGGGCTGTACCAAGCAGGCGTGCAATCTGCGCGATGGCTACCAGGTACTTCTCGATGCCGGCATAGCCGTCATCGGAGTGTCGACGGATGATGTGGCTTCGCATTCGTCTTTCGCCGACAAGTACGAATTGCCGTTCCCGCTTGTGGCAGATCCGGAGAAGAAGGTCGTGGCGATGTATGGCGTCTACGGAGAAAAGAACCTGTACGGCCGCAAATTCATGGGCACAAAACGGACGACGTTCCTGATCGACGAAGACGGCACCTTAGTGCACGTATTCAAACGGCCGAAGGTCAAGGAGCATACATCCGAGATCCTCGACAGGTTTGGCGTCGAGGAAGGCGCTTCATAACGACCGCAAAAGATTGGATCGGAGTGGACCTTGGAGGCGGTCGTAGAAAAATACGAAGTCGTAATCGGGCTGGAAGTACATTGCCAGCTGAACACGCTATCAAAGGCATTCAGCCCCGAAGCGGCAGCATTCGGAGCCGACCCGAACACGAACGTCGACCCGGTCAGTCTCGGCCATCCGGGCACGCTGCCGGTGTTGAACGAGCAGGTCCTGACGAGTACGATCCTCATGGGCCTCGCGACAAATTGCCGCATTCGCGAACGCTCGACGTTCGCGCGCAAGCACTACTTCTACCCGGATCTGCCGAAGGGCTATCAAATTTCCCAATACGAGGATCCGATCTGCCATGATGGATGGATAGAATTCGACGTCGAGGATGGCGACGCCAAGAGGGTCAAACGTACGGGCATCACGCGCATTCACATCGAAGAGGATGCAGGTAAGTCGATCCACGATCAGGATCCGAAGGACTCGTTACTCGACTTCAATCGGTGCGGTGTCCCGTTGGTCGAGCTTGTCACCGAACCCGATCTGCGCAGTCCCGGAGAGGCAGCCGCTTTCCTGCAAACGATCCGTCAGACCGTTCGCTACCTGGGGATTTGCGATGGTAACATGGAGGAAGGTTCGCTTCGTTGTGATGCGAATATCTCGATACGCAAAGCGGGTGAGGGAAGCCTCGGTACGAAGACCGAGGTGAAGAACATGAACTCCTTCCGTAACGTCGAGCGGGCGCTGGACTACGAGATCCGGAGACAGATCAAGCTGGTGGAATCGGGTGGCGAGGTTGTTCAGGAAACGCGTCTCTGGGACGCGGACCGGCTCGAAACGAGATCAATGCGATCAAAGGAGGAGGCGCACGACTACCGGTATTTTCCGGATCCTGATCTCGTTCCGCTGGTGGTAACCGAAGAGAGGGTCGATGACATTAGCCGACTGCTTCCCGAACTGCCAAGGGCGAGGAAAGATCGGCTGATCGAGACGCTGCGTCTACCGGCGTACGACGCCGAGATCATCACACAGGAACGATCGATGGCGGAAATGTTCGACTCCGTTCTTCGCGAACTCAAAAAGGCGGGCGAAGAACCCACAGAGGTATCAAAGGCCGTGTCGAACCTTCTCATGACCGATGTGCTCCGAACCATCAACGAAGGCCAGGCAAGCCTCGACGCCTTCCCGATCGACCCATCTCGCCTGGCCGCGTTGATTCGCCTTCGATTGAATGACTCAATCAGTTCGACGGGCGCGCAAACACTCTTCGACGCATTGCTCGCGTCAGATCAGGTCCCGGAGGTCCTCGCGCAAGAGATGGATCTGCTGCAGGTGTCTGACGCCGGAGCGCTGGAGCCAATCGTATTAAGTGTTCTTTCGGACAGCAGCAGCCAGGTCGAGCAATACCTCGCTGGCAAGGAGGGCCTCATCGGGTACTTCATTGGCCAAGTGATGCGACGCTTTGACGGTTCCGCCGATCCGAAGACGGTTCGGTCATTGCTCGAGTCGGAACTCGGCAAGATGAGGAAGGGGGATTCCGCCTGACATGTCTATCAAAGTGAATCAGCCCGCAGGCATCTTGATCGTTGTTGTGCTGCTTTTTGGGGCATGTGGGAGACAACCCGAACCGACCAAAGTAACCAGCTACTTGCAGGGATCGGTCACGACCAGAGCCGAAGTCGATTCCATTCGCGACTATCGAGGTTTCGAGGTTTTTGTCGCTTCGGCAGATGGTCTGGCGGACACGCTCGGAATTGCGGTTACCGACAGCACCGGTTCGTTCGCAATGACCATCGTTGGTCCTGAACGCGGGATATATCCACTTTTGGTCCGTCGCAGAGGTGCGCTTCTCAAGCAGGGTCAGATTGTGGTAGCCGACGGTGACTCGGCATCTATGAACCTTCGAATTCCGGATGGGCGGAGGCCACTCGTCATTCGCTCGAAAGAGAACGCTGGATGGCTCGCGTATCGGAACACAAAAGCGGTCCACAACCGCGAGTTGCTGGCGATCGTGCAGTCAGGAGACCTGACGGCGCAGAGCCGTCGCGACCGATTCGCATTGACGGCAGAGCTTCTTTGGAATCTCCAGAGTCAGTT
>JBFIPX010000254.1:0-4451 GCA_041609895.1 Rhodothermales bacterium | reverse complement strand
CGTTCGCATATTTCTTGTAGGCACCGAACAGGTAACCTATCTCACGGCCGCCTACTCCGATGTCTCCGGCCGGGACGTCGGTATTCGCCCCAATGTGGCGGAACAGCTCACCCATGAACGCCTGGCAGAACTGCATCACTTCGTTGTCCGATTTACCTTTTGGATCGAAGTCCGATCCGCCTTTCCCGCCGCCCATCGGCAGCGTGGTGAGCGCGTTCTTAAAGACCTGCTCGAAGGCGAGGAACTTCAGAATCGACAGGGTGACCGACGGATGGAACCGCAACCCGCCTTTGTACGGTCCGATCGCGCTGTTCATCTCGATTCGGTAACCGCGATTCACCTGAACATTGTTCTGGTCGTCCACCCAGGGTACGCGAAACATGATGACGCGCTCAGGCTCGATGATCCGCTCCAGAATCTTGGCCGAACGGTACTCCGGATGCCGCTCCAATACGGGATCGAGAGACTCTACCACCTCATGCACGGCCTGCTGGAATTCAGATTCCCCTCCGTTCTTGGCGGCGACTTCCCGTAACAGATCATCGACGTAGTTGCTCATAGTTTCTTCCTCGCTGGCGGCATGTGACGGGTCGACCATTGTGGCACTTCGCGAAAATGAAGATGCGAAAACGTACAGTAGGAGTCATGTCGGGATGGCAGGGAATTCCCCGACACGGATTGTCGGGGCGATTCTCTCTGCCCTGAACTGATGCTCCCGCCTGTTCGTCAACGTACTCGTCTATCGTTGCGTATCGTCGACGCAAGGGATCGAGCTTATGCGCGGACTACCACGTGTAATGCGCTGTGTACGTGATGACCTTTTCCTCGCCCGGTGGTACCTGGACGCGAAACTCGATGGTCCGCGAATCGGTCTTGTCGAACGCCATGGTGGCGTTGCGAATTTCCCAGTTTACCCACCGATAGAGATGCTCGACTACAACGATCTCCACCGTCTCCTCCTTATGGTTGCGCAGCTTGATTCGGAATGACTCGTCAAGCCAGTCACTGTTATTGTCAATCCGGTAGTCTGTCTGCTCGCGCTCGCCGACAAGGTCGAAGGCGTTGCCAGTATACACGCGTACTGTTTCGTCCTTTGGCGTATGGTCGATCATGTTCTCGCCGACAAACTCCAGATCTTTGCCGTCCTGCCGATAGAATCGCACCCGGCCGCGCGGGAGCGGGATTCCGAGCTTGTTGTCATCGGCGTTCTCAAACTCACGCATTACCCAGATCTTCGGGTTTGCAATCGTTCCGTAGCCGCGATCCTGCCTGATGGATTCGATGTTCCAGCCGCGGTAACGGTTGGGATCGATGTAAGCGCCGTCGTATACGTAAATCCGCTCGGCCTTGACCCCGTCAGCGCGCATGAACTCGATCTGCTTCGTTTCGCGATCGCGAAGAGTCGTAGGTCTGGCGATACTGTAAAGGTGATATTCGTCGAAGCTCTTCTCCGAAACGGGAGCGACCATTGATCGCCCGGCCATCTCGTCGGCGGCGAAGTTTGCCGCTCCGTATACGGCCGGCTGCAATTTGCTCACATCTCCGGCCATGAGCTTCAGCCGCGTGTTCTCATAGGTTCGCCCGGAGTTGTTGTCGATCGTAACCCAGCCCGTGATCTCGATATCGTCGCCGTTCTCGGGGGCCACCAGATTATAGTCTGCCTCCCACCGCATGCCGCCTGTCAGATAGGTCAGTTCAGCGGGTGCCGTTCCCGGGCGATCCGTTTCGATGATCCAGTTGAGAGTCGGCTTGAGGATCGAGTCGTCGGTGAGGGCCGGGAAGATGGGCTGGCCGGGCAGCGAGAATCTCAATTGACCGTCTACCTCGATGATGGGCTGTCCGGCGCCGTAGCCCTGCATCGCCATCTGGCGCTGGTAGTAGGCTTGTCCGTATCGCTGCCAGGCTTCCTGGTGCGGAACGTAGCCGGAGCGAAGGATCTTGCCGCGTACCGTCTGCTGCTCCCCGTCGTTACGGTATGTCAGAAAATCGATCGTTTCGCCCTCAAAAAGTGACAGTAACAGAGGCTGGGAGATGGGGTCGTTGCGATAGTTCTGTTCCAGAATCTGAAGCCGGCGTCTTCCCGAAACGTCTCGCAGAATGACCGAGTTAGGCTCGAGATGGGCGGCGACATTCGAGAAGCTGATGGGAGTGGTTCGCGCGTTGACCGTGAGGTCAAACGTTTCTCTGACGACTCCGAACCCACCATTGTGAACGGTGACGGCTGTACCCGTGACTTCCGTATCGGCTTGCCCGTGAGAGCGCGTGGCCGTGAGGGTGAGAATCACGGCACATACTCCGGCCGCGAGTAGGTACGGGTCTTTGGATAACATCTTCATTCTATTGACCTCTTAGACTCCTTCGTTTTCTGTCCGTCGGCTCTCGTTCTGATGGCCCTCTTCAGGGCGTCGTTCCATGCATTAACGGTCCGGCAGCTCAAAACGTATCCGGTGCCCCCGAATGATCAGGCCGGACAACCTCGGTCGGAACCCGACTCACCTGCTCGCAGGGCAATTCACTAGTCGCGAAGATTTCGAGATGACGCGATAGGCCGGTTCGATGGTGGAACTTTGGTTGTGAAAACCTCTTCTTCATTTGGTATGCCGTCGTATAAAAGCTGATCACGGGTATAATGCGGACGACGCTCATTGTCGCGGGTATCTTATCCCTTCTGATGGCTGGACCGAGTCCAGTCGCCGCGCAGGGAGGAACAGGTTTCTATCACACCCAGGGGACGGAGATTGTAGACCCGTCCGGTAATCCCATCGTTCCAACCGGGTTTGGCCTCGGTGGCTGGCTGATGCCGGAGGGCTACATGCTCCACATTGCCGCGCCGGACGGAGGGTCGCCGACCTCCATTCGGAACCAGATCGAGGACCTGATCGGTCCGGCCGACACCGACCGCTTCTACGAGATCTACGAGGCCAACTACGTCGACGAAAAGGACATCGCGGAGATGGCGAGCTGGGGCATCGATCATCTCCGGTTACCGTTCCACTACAAGTTGTTCTTCGATCCCGACACCGAGACCTTTCGAGAGGACGGCTTCACCAAACTCGATACATTTCTCGAATGGTGCCGGCGGTACAATCTTGCCGTGGTGCTCGACATGCACGCTGCGCCCGGCGCGCAGAACGAGGGCAACATCTCGGACAGCGACGGCGTCGCCCGACTGTGGACCGAGCCGGTTCCATACCAGGACCAGACCGTTGCCATCTGGAAGGAGATCGCGCGCCGCTATGCAGACGAGCCCATCATCATGGGATACGACCTTATCAACGAACCGGTCACGCCCGAACCATTTGGAAACAGCGATCTTCGAGCGCTCTACGTCCGGATCGCGGACTCAATTCGCACGGTAGACACGAACCACATCCTGTTCATCGAGGGCAACTACTTCGCGACGCATTTTCCGGAACTCGACCGGCCGTTCGATGACAACATGGTGTATGCCTTTCACAAGTACTGGAACGGCACCGCTCAGAACTCGATCCAATATCTGCTTGATCTTCGTGCTGCTACAAACGTGCCTCTTTGGCTCGGCGAGACCGGGGAAAACTCAAACAGCTGGTTTCACCGTGTGACGAAATTGATGGAGCAGCACCGCATTGGCGTGAACTGGTGGACGCACAAGAAGATCGAGACGACGACGAGTCCGCTCTCGGCGCCATTCGCGCCCGGCTACGAGGACGTGCTGGATTACTGGAGAGGTTCGGGACCCAGGCCGAGTGCGGCAGCCGCGCGCGACGCGCTCTTCGCCATGGCAGAGGGTTTGGATCTCGACTCGTGCGAAGTCCGTGAAGGCGTCATGGCGGCGCTTTTCGAACCAGACTTCGCAACAATGCGCAGGCCCTTCCGGAACCACACGATCCCCGGTATTATCAACGCCGCGGACTACGACTTGGGCGACCAGTCGGTCACATACCAGGACACAGATTATATCGCAACGACGGGTGCGCCCGGCGGCGGAAATAACGGCACGAAGTACCGCAACGACGGTGTCGATATTGAGCAGTCAACGGATCCTCAGGGATTCAGGTACAATGTCGGTTGGATGGAGGCGTCGGAGAGGCTGACATATACAATCAACGTGCCTGCCGCAGACACATTCAATGTAAACCTCCGGGTTGCCAGCCTTAGCTCCGGTGGTGTGCTACGGCTTAGACTCGAAGGACCCACTTCAGCAATCCGGGATGACGTAGTGCTCGGTGACGACGTGGTGTTCGGCCCAACGGGAGGCTGGCAGAATTGGGTAACGACTTCGCTCGACAGCGTGTCACTGCCGGCCGGCGAGCATATCCTGAAAGTCATCGTCATGTCGGGTGGCTTCAATCTTAATAGAATGGAGTTCGTGCAGGTGTCGAGCGTTGGTGTGTATGAAGCTGACGATGTGCCTGAGCCAGTTCGCCTCACGGGGCCGTACCCCAATCCGTTTCAGGGGAGTGTGACGGTGG
>JBFIPX010000253.1:0-4489 GCA_041609895.1 Rhodothermales bacterium | reverse complement strand
TTCCTCGATACCGGTCGAGACGCAATAGGCAGGCGGCTGATGTGTTCGATGGGGGTCACTTGCGTATACCAGTACCAGAATCCCGGTTCGCTGATCAGGTCGCGATACGCCCGCATGGATGCGTCTGCGACCTCCTGGACCAGGCGGTATTCCTCTTCGCCAGCCGCCTCATCGCGGTGTGACTCCCTCGTCGCTTCAGCTGTTGCAATGAGATTTGCGCTGACAATCTGCTCCAGATGTCGGTGAGCGATCTCAGTGAGTGCATATCGGAAGCTTATCACTTCGCCCTGTTCAGTGAATCGAATCCGACCGGATTGGGACGCCGGCGGCATGGCGAGAATTGCCTGATTCGCGCGACCGCCTCCTCGACCGACCGTGCCACCTCGCCCGTGAAACAGGCGAAAGTCGACGCCATGCTTTCGGCATACTCGCCCCAGACTACCCTGAGCTTCATAAAGCGCCCAGTTGGCCATCCAGTATCCGCCGTCCTTATTGCTGTCCGAATACCCGAGCATCATCTCTTGAAGATTGTCTCGGGCCTCCAGATGGCGTCGATACAGGTCATGGCCGAAAAGCTCTTCCATGAATGCCTCGGCGTTCCTCAAGTCTTCGATCGTTTCGAAGAGGGGTACGACGTCGAGCGTCGTCTCGACGCGGCCATCCTTGAGTCGCCATATCCCGACCTCTTTCGCCAGCAGCATTACCTCCAAAAGGTTGCTGACCGAGTGCGTCATGCTCACGATATATGCTCCGAAGGCATCCGCGTCGTTCGTGGCGATGTCGCTGATTGCTCGAAACGTGTCAAGCACCGTCTGTACCTGCTCCGGCAGTACTGTCGCGGTCGGCAGCAGGGGTCGCGGATTTTGCAGCTCACGCGAAAGGAGCTCGACCATCTCCGCCTCAGCCAGATCGCCATAGGACGACGAGACCCCAGCGATCGACAGAATTTCTGCGACCGCCTCTCGTAAAACGGCCGAGTGTTGACGGACGTCGAGGGCAGCAAGGTGAAATCCAAAGGCGCGCGCCCTGTCCAACAGCTCATCAAGCCGGCTCGCGCTGACGAGGTCACCAATCTGACTGCTGGTCAGAGAGTGGCGCAGGAGTTCAAGGTCAGCCACGAACTGCCGTGCCGAGTACGGTGCGCCCGGGCCGCTGTGCGGTATCTCCGGCATGATATTCTCTCCCGACAGGTGCCGTATTCGCGCCATCATGTAGCTGATCTTGAGCCGATACGGCTCATGCGCATACAATTGCATGACGAGATCAGGGAGGTCAATCTCCTCCGCTTCGTGCATTAGAGATCGGGCGAGCGCTTCGGGCGTCGTGGTTTGGCGGTCGGACAGCGATAGCTCTCGACGAAGCTCTCGCAGTTCGCCGAGGTACATGGAAAGGGCCGTATTACGCTGAAAGGATGCTGTGTGACGGGTTATGTCGGGTGTGACGAAGGGGTTACCGTCACGATCACTTCCGATCCACGACCGCACCTTGACCACGGGATGGAGGTCGGTCTCGACGCCGTAGTGCCGTCGCAATGCCCGCCTGATGTCGGCTTGGATCTGCGGCACGGTTTCCCAGACGGCATTGCGGATGAAGTACATCCCATGCTCGACCTCAGTCTCAACGCGCATTCCTGAGCTTCGAACCTCGTCGGTAGCGAACATGAGAGCGATCTGGTTTTGCACCTCAGCGAGGGCGTCCTCTTCCTCATCGGGAGTAAGGATCACTTGTCGGATGCGCCCAAGCAGCGCGGCGATAGCCTGCTGTTTGAAGAGAATACTCCGGCGGCGCGCCTCGGTCGGATGGGCCGTGAGCGTCGGCTGGATATCCATGCGTCGGATGAGGTCAACCACCTCGTCCACAGAAAGTCCCATCGCTTTCAATCGTCCGATCGCCTCGTCGATCGACTCGGACCGCGGTGACTCAAGTGTGCTGGCCCGCTCTCTTTCGCGGTTGATGCGTACGATCTCCTGCTTCTCCGACTGGTTGAGCAGGTGAAACATGGCGGTGTACGACCGGAGAAGCGACACGATCTCGGCATGGTCGAGGCCCTGAATCGTGGCTGCCGCCGCTTCGCGCTGCTCGGGATGACCGTTGGCCGCTTCCCTGCAAAGGTCGCCTAGGTGCTTTGCCAACTCGAGATGACTGCGGCTGGATTGCTCTTCGATTACTCGCGAGAGACACGAAATGAGCAGGTTGATCTGGACCGCGTGCGGCTCCGACACCTCGGAGGCGGAAGGGTCGAGAGTGATCAGAGACAAATCGTGAGCGATCGTCGCGTCTGGGGGCGACTTCATAGATACCTCGGACTCAGGGGGTATTGGCGGTGACGCAAAACGCTACAGAAATTACACCGGCCGGATTGGCAACGACACCTTTGTATTCTCCCAGTGGAGATGCAGAGTCGATTCCGATTCCACGGTCTCGATCGAGATCGTAAAAGCCTCGTGCGTTTCGTCGGTGATACTTGCAGGAACACGGAAGCGAAGAATGTCATCTTCTTCGCTGTATTCGTACGCGCCCCATTGTCCTAGCGCTCCGTTAAGGATGATAGTCCAGGATTCCTTGTTGGGAATCGTGAAAAGCGAGTAGGTGCCGGCCTCCACACGGTTCTCGGCGAGCATGATTGGGGCGGTTATTGTGATCTCGGTGGCTTCGTTGGCTCCGGTTCGCCAGACTTCTCCGTACGGCACCAATCCTCCGAAGATCTCACGTCCTCTCTTGCGTGGCGATGAGTAGACCACTTTTACATACGTGCCATTGCTTAACGTTTCAGCCGCCACAGCCATCGGACTCTTGCGAAGTTCGGGCGGGGCCACAACGGACGACTCTCCATTATCGGCCTGCGATTCCTGGGCTTGTGTGTCGGGCTGGCAAGCAGTAACGATAAAGACTGCTGCCAGGACTGTGACCAATTGCGCGGAGTAAAACCTCACTTCGTCGATGTCTTCGATTCTTGGGTTTGCAAAGCTAGAGCGATACTAAACGGACGTTCTCGTGTTTCACTTCCGAAACGAGATCCAACCCTTCGGTTCCAATCAGGCGCTCGTATGCCTCGATCCTCGCGCCGATCGTGTCCGTAACTGCGGAGAAGTTTAGGTGGTCCGCGATCAAAAATCCGTTGACATTTCGGACATTTACAAGTTTCCGCAGCCTGGAGCCGGTCTCATCCGTCAGATAATAGTATGCGAAGTAGTCGATCCGGCTTGTACTCCGATTCACCCAGTAAAGAAATCGGTCTCTGTAATCCGGTCCGCCCCCTTGCTTCCTGAACGTAATCTCGACCCGGTCATATTCGTTGCCGTCGATTGAGCCGACGCCGAGATATCTGGGGATGACGGCAGGGTCACGCAGCGAGTACGGCAACGATGCGAAATAGATAATGGAGTTCACGCGGGTGAGTATGGAGGACTCCAGCCGCTCCGTGATGTCGACGCGTTTGCCATCTACCTCGCGGAAAATCTCATCGTTGTTCACAACGTCCCGGACGTTACCCGACGAGTCAGCCCAGTACCTCTCGTAACTGAATAGTCCCTCATTCCGGCGAGCGAGATACCGGTCTCCCCGGAAGTCGAACTCCAGAATAGCGTTGTCCAGGATCGTGGTGCCGTGCGCACGCATCGCTCGATCAATAACATCGTCAGGCGTTACGTCCCGGCTGCAACCCGACCACAGCAGGACGGTGAGTACCATTGCGCCCAGGTGGCCGGCAGAGCAGGGGCGTCGCGAAATTGTATTAGCTTGCTGCGCCGTCATCCTCTTCTGTCTTCAAATCGACCGGTGGATTATCGCTTCGTCTTCGTCTGAGCTCGATCTTCTGTAGCTGCCTCTCGACGACGAGCTCCGCCAGGCATTTGGCCACCAATTCGTCTTGTGAGCTGGACAGGCATTCAAGTACATCCTTCTCTAATACATCGATTCGATATAGAATGCTAAAAAGTAAACCGCGATCCGTCTCGAGCATCCTGCTGATTTGACCTGTCACATACGTGCGTAGATCTGCGAGGCGGTCGGAAGTCGACAATGGAGCGGCCTCATTCGCCGATTCCATCCGCTCGATCATCAGTAGAAGGTCAGTTTCTTCCAAAGCATCGAGGACCCGTGTCACGGATCACACTGGTTGCACTCTGTTATTCGATCGGGCGCTGATAATGTTTTTGCACACCTGGCACAAGCATGGCTTCAATAATGCGACAGATTGTTATCTTTAGGCCTACTTCGTCGCTCGACGTTACACACCACCGGTAACAGTTTAAACATTAGACCCGTAACGTTACTCGAGGCAGATGACGCCTTGGGTTGCGGCGCTCGCACCGACGTGAGGCTTATTTGATAATGTGGGGATGTCGTGAATCGTCCGTAAGTGTTCAAAGAAAGAATAGGTTCAGAAGTGACAAAAGCAGACATCGTCGACCAGATTTCTTCTGGAACGGGGCTAACCAAGACCGAGACGGAAGCCGTTATTAACGCGTTCATGTCGATTGTCAAGGCG
>JBFIPX010000252.1:0-4491 GCA_041609895.1 Rhodothermales bacterium | reverse complement strand
TTGCCGTGCTGTTTGGCCCGCCCGAAGTCGGAACCCGCCTCCAGCAACTGCTCGAGCTGACGCTGCAGGTATTGATCCGCGAATCGAAAGTTGAGGAAGCCGGCGCCGGCGACTTCGACGGACGACACGATGGAGGGGTCTAGCGGGCGCGCCAGAAGTTTCTCCCGCAACTCCTCTGCAATATCCCGAGGAGAGCGGCGCAGGTGCCGGGCGAGCTTGAGCGCGGCACTCGTCGCAAGGTCTCCGTGATCCGGATTGTTGGGCTTCTCCAGTTCGGCGACGAAGTCGTTCGGGACGCCCGGCCAATCCGCAAGGAGGTCCTTGAGCTCTGTTAATAAGTACTGCTCCATCAGTACCTGCGTGAATGATTTCAGTTTGACTCGACACGAAGCGCCGAAGGACTCGGTACCTCCGCTAACAGGTTAGCACTTTCCAGCGCTGTCACCGTCGCTTCCGGCACGGCGTCGTGTCCGTTGCTGGCGTGCATTGCACTCGCTTCGCAACACAAGTTACGAACATTGACCACCGGTCTACGCCGTGTGCGGCGCAACTGCCAATTCTTCGAGCAGAATCGACGGACAGCGCATTCCCACATCAACGATCTGACCGTTCTTCAGGCAGCGGCCACGACCATCGTCTGACTTCGGGTCCCTACCAATAGCGACCAAGCCCGAAAGAGACTTTACGGAGGTGCCGGAAACCGTAAGATCTCGCAGTAGCGAGACCTGTTCGCCGTACGCGAGCATTTCGGCGCACCCAATCGGAAACGTAAACAGGCCGGAGCGACCGTCCACGAGCCCTCCCGTCATCGACTTAACCACGAGGCATCTGGGAAACCGTGCAGCCAGCTCATAAGGGTTCGCTTCCCCTGGTCTTACGGTCAAGTTGCTCATCCGGGGCTGTGCCCGATAGCGGTAGTCCTGCCTCCGCCCATTTCCAGTACATTCCGTGCCCGCGATGGCAGCGGAACGCCTATCGTTGAGGACGCTCGAGACGTGGCCTGCATCGACCAGGACCGTTTCACGCGCGAAGACCGCCTCGTCATCCCATTGCATGGAACCGGTCAGATCCGGCGCCAGAGGCGAGTCTGTGACAGTCAAAGATAGCGGTGCAACCTGCTCTCCAAGTAGGTCACCCAAGGCAGACCAACCACGTTCGATGTTATCCGCCTCCAGGGCGTGCCCAACGACCTCGTGGATCCATACACCTGCACACCACCCCGCCTCGAACAACACGGGCATAGTTTTGGGACAATCACACGATCCCGCCTCAACCGAGTTCACGTGTTCGGACAGCTCACGCGCCGCTCCCTCGGCCGCTCTCAGCAACCATTGATCGATGTGCTGCCGCGACCCACGGACAGCTCGCAGCTGTTCTCCACTTTCCAGTACGCAGTTGACAACCAGCGACAGCCGCAAGCTCGGCCGAGGAACGACAGCTCCTCCTGCAAGGCCGGCACAGGCGACAAATGATCGTCCAAAAGTTTCGATCAAATCAATTGTGATCCGCTGTATCTGCGGAACCAGACTCGTAGCAAACTCCGCCGCCATACGGAGACTCTCCTTGGCCTCCTGATCCGGAACATGCTGCGGCTCGTCGAAAAGCGGTCGCAGATCCAGCTTACCGCCTGCACTGTCGGGAACGGTTGCTCGAACGCCATTGATCGAGCGTGGTCCGGCGACGCGCGTTGCCAGACCAAGCAGCGTGTCGGCATCTACCTCGCTTGCACACTCCAGCCGAGACTCAGAATCCCGGTCGACGCTTATCGATGCGCCCTCCAGGAATCGTTCATCGAGAAGGAAGAGGGGGGGGCCGGTGCGCCCCTTGCGCAGGACTTGCGTCAGCCGATGCCGTCGGCGCCGCCGCGACTCGGCAAACAACACAGCTCGATCGGCGCCAGCACGCACGGCGGCGCGCAACACCACGGAATACTTTTGAGCAAGATCCTCCCAGTCGCGACGACCGGCCCGGCTAGTAGCCGTATATGGAGAAATCATCGCTACGCATCGACAGGTTGAGCATGATGGCCAACATCACAGTATTCGCAAGAAGCGCAGATCCTCCATATGAAATGAATGGAAGTGGAATACCGATTACGGGGAGAATTCCCGTCGCCATACCGATGTTGATGAAGACATGAACGATGTAAATCCCTACCGCACCGACTGCGACCATCACAGCAAAAGGATGTTTGATCTGAACACCGAGAAGCACTACTCGGAGAAACAAGGCCGCAAACAGCACTAAAACTACAATACCGCCCAGGAAGCCAAATTCTTCGCCGATTACGCTGAAGATGAAATCCGTCGATTGCTCGGGCACATATGCTCCCTGCGTCTGTGTGCCCTGCATGAATCCCTTGCCCATTAGTCCACCGGAACCAATTGCAGCTTTCGACTGCACCAGGTGGAATCCGACATTGTCACGATACTCGGCCGACTCAGGATTGGTGAATGATAGCAGGCGGCTAACCTGATACGGTTGCAGCAGGCTTGAAAGTGCGAACGTTAGCGCGACAACCGTCCCACCAGAAAACAGAAACGCCAGGGCACCCATGTATCGCTCTCGCGTGAGCCACAGCATCACTACCGTGAAGAGGATGGCAAACAGAATCGCTGCCGGCATATACACGATGGCCAGGTAGCCCGCCACCGCGGGAGATACGATCAACAAAAGCGTTGTCATCGGAAGACCAGACCAAAAAAGCATTACCGGGATGAGGCCGACAAAAACCAGCGCCGTCCCCATGTCGTTCTGCAAGATGATGATCACTGTCGGGATCAGAATCAGAAGAACGGCGAGCACGGCGTACCGAACGCTGTTGGTGTTGCGCCTTCGCGCGGACAGAAGTTGTGCCACCGCAAGCACGGTCCCCACCTTTGCCAGTTCAGATACCTGAATCTGCAGTGGTCCGACACGCAACCAGGAGCGGGCTCCATTTACCTCGTGCCCGCTGAGGAGAGCCAGCACGAGCATGGCTACCACAAGGCCGTAGATCGGATATGCCCCATATTGATAGAAGCGAATCGGCAGCGTCAGTACCACGGCTGACACGATCAAACAAACTCCCAGCCACATGAATTGACGGGTGAAGTTGTTCTGGACCGAAGTCAACAAGAACTCAGAGGCCGGACCATGGGTCGTGCTGTAGATGGCTGTAAGGCCTATCGACACGAGCGTCAGCCAGAGCAGTACGATGGGATAGTCGATTTGGCGATACCAGGTTGTCATTCGCCACCTTCCAGAGGTTCACTTTCCAGTTGCAGCAGGCGATCGAACCAGTATCTCGCCCTGGGCGACAAGTCATCGGTCAGATACTTCTCTGCCAGCAAGCTTGCTATGGGCGCGGCTTGACTCGCTCCGAATCCCCCGTTCTCAACGAGTACGGCCAGAGCGATTTCCGGCTCATCAAACGGAGCGAACATGATAAAGAGTGAATGGTCCTTCCGGTCGCCGGGAGCTTGAGCCGTTCCAGTCTTTCCACCGGAGGGAATGCCGGGCAGCTGAACCCATCGTCCCGTGCCGTTCTCCATAACCCGCCGCATACCGTTCTTCACCACGTCGAAATGCGGCTGATCAATCGGTAAGCTCTGGGCAGGTGGAATGTCCGGGACGAACTCCTCACCTGTCTCGGAGTTACGCATTTGGCGGACCAGGTGAGGCGACACCAGCGTTCCGCGGTTGGCGATGGCCGAGACGTAGCGCGCCAGCTGCATTGGAGTCACCAGCATGTCTCCCTGACCGATACCCAGGTTGATCGTGAACCCCGCGGTCCATCCTTCCGGATAAGTTCGATCGTAGTACGACGAGTCTGGTATCAGGCCGGTGTTCTGTTCGATGAGGTCCATGTCGATACGCTCTCCAAACCCGAACGCATGCCCCCAACGTGAAAACGAATCAACGTCGAGCTGCATCATGAGGTTGAAGAAGTAACTGTTGCAAGACTGTTCTATGGCTCGCTCGAGACGTATGGGGCCATGCACGTGTCCCTCGTGATCTCTGAACAGTCGCCGCCCAAGCCGGTAGCCACCTCTGCAGCGGTAGACCGTCTGTGGGGTGATGATCCCCTCCTGCAAACCAACGAGAGCCATAAAGGGCTTCCAGGTTGAACCCGGGGGCATCCCACTCATGGTTGCGCGATTGAACATGGGATCCCCGTCTGCGATGGATAAAGAACTCCACTCCTCTTCGGTCAACTCGGATGAGAAGACCCGCGGGTCGATATCCGGCTTCGAAACGAACGAAAGGATCTCGCCGCTTCGGGGGTCCATCGCAACAACAGCGCCCCGCTTGTTGACAAACAGCGACTCGGCGAGCACCTGAATGTCGTTGTCAAGCGTTAGGTGAAGATCGTAGCCGCTTATTGGCGCGCGGTCCTGCAGGCCGGACCGATATGACTCAACCTCCATTCCCATGATGTTGACCAGCTTGAACTCGCTTCCAAGAGTCCCTCGCAGAGCTTCCTCATATACGCGTTCCACTCCGGCGCGA
>JBFIPX010000251.1:0-4510 GCA_041609895.1 Rhodothermales bacterium | reverse complement strand
GCCAGGCGGCTGTAGATGCGGATCGCCTCCGGGTATCTCTTGAGGGCGTAGTACGAATCAGCGAGCCGAAGTCGCGCGTCGTGTCGGTATGGGACGAAGCCTGACTCCTCTTGATAACGTTCAAGGAACTCGTTGAATTCGTTGGCAGCCTCCGCGTAGCGGCCTCTGCGAAAGTAGGTCCATCCAACCGCGTAGTGCGCAGCATCCGCGTTGCGGCCGTCCGGATAATCTTCCAGATATTCGGCGAAGAGATCAGCGGCCGGTCCCAGTCGACCTAGCTGGTAGTAGCTTTCCGCCGCCCAGAAAAGTGCATCTTCGGCTTTGTCGTGTGTCGAGTAGCGCTCATAGAGATCGACCAGTGCGGGTGCCGCCTCCGCGTACTTCTGATTCCGAAACAGTAGCCACGCCTTTTGAAACTCTATTTCGCCACGCAGCTCCGGAGACGCCGCGTCACGTTCGATGGCACGGTTGAAAGCACGCAAAGCCCCTTCGAAATCACCGAGGGCGATGTATGTGCTGCCGAGATGATTCAGGGACTCATCGACGAGCGGAGAGTCGGGGTAACGCTCGACAAGCCGCTTGAAGGCGTCGTTGGATTCCTTCCACTGCCGCAACTGGTACTGTGTAATCGCGAGCTCAAATTGCGCCTTGTCTGCGTATGATCCCTCCGGCCAAGTGGTTACGACTCGGCGAAAAAGAGACAGCGCGGCGGCTTCGTCACGCGCAATCTTTCTGTTGACGCCCTCGTAGTACACCGCTTTTTCCGCGAGAGCATCGGAGTAGCCTTCAGCCACTTTCGCAAACTCGTCCGCAGCCCACTCGTGTGCTCCTTCGGATTGATAGTTCCATCCCAATCCGAAAAGCGCGCTGCGGTAGTACGGGTTATCTGGACTGTCTTCGGTGATCTCGCGATAACGAAGAATTGCATCCTCACTACGACGGAGCTGATTGAAACTTTCGGCAAGCATGAAAGTGCCTCGTTGCCGATCCGCACCTGAAAGCGACGGCATGCGCCTGTTGAGTTCCTCAACCGCGCGAGGGTAGTCCCGAAGCTCGTAGTAAATCTCTGCGAGCACCAGACCGATCTGCTGTGCATAGGGAGAATTCGGGTGACGACGCGCCAGTTCTTCAAACGCTGACGAAGCGGCCTGATAATTATCACGCCGAACTTCTGTCACACCTATCGCATACTGAGCGATCGGTGCGGTCGTGGACGCACTATACTCGGTTGCCGAGCGACGGTAATATCGCAGTGCCTCGTCCAGGTCGCCGTCGGCGGCTGCCGCCTCGCCCATCCAGTAGAGTGATTTTCCTTTAAGGTCGTAGGTGGCATCGCCGTCCAACACCTGTCCGAAGCGCTCAATTGCAGCGCGATGCTCTCCCTGGCCGACATAGTATGTGCCCAGCGCGAGCGTGGCGTCATGCGTCAGCGGATGCGTAGGATACTGGGCGCTGAACCGCTCAAAGAGGGCCGCAGCTTGGTCGGACTCTGAGAGACCGAGCAGTGACGCGGCCTCGTAATACATAGCGTCGGGAGCGTGTGCGCTGGAAGGGTACAGCTTCTGGTAGCCATGAAACTCGTCCGCCGACAGATCGAATAGCCGATCCAGGAAAAGTCTATAGGCATTCTGATAACTCTCCTCGGCACCGGAGAGGTGGGGCTGGGCGTCTGCCAACTGCGAAGGCGGAACTGCCGTCGCCACGAGCGCGAGGCAGAAAAACAGGGCGCATTTCGCGGGCGATCCGATACGGAATATCAGTGAGCTTGGAATGGGTGGCATAGCAGGCGTGTGTGGGTACTCGCCCCGAAGGACCGTCATGTTAAGACGGATGAGGGCCCGAATTATTGTTCGGGAGCGCCGGTGGGAGGGGCGCCAATGACGTAAGTTAAGACACAGCGAAACTTCTTGTCTCAAACCGGCTTCGCTGGTGCCGCACCGTCTGTAAATTCATAATTCCGGGCGAACAACGCCAGTTTTTGGATGTCACAACTTGAAATCCGGTTTGCATTGCCGAGATCAATGCTTAAATAGACTGTCTAAGTAATCGCATCGGAGTCATCTGCAATGGAAATGGAGCCAGGCGTAGCCGAAAAGCACGTTGATGGTGTCGAGACGCCAGACATCGATTTCGATAACCTGCCGATAGATGATTGGCTGGAGACCGCCGAGGAGTGGGTGCGCGATAACCGCACGCTGGCGCTGGTCGGATCTTTCGCGGTAGGTGTGTTCATCGGCGTAATGTTGCGCGACTGAGTCGCGAGCATCGGGTGGTCATCGGTTTACGGAAACGACGTGCCGGACCCCTCGTATAAGTGAAATCAAGCTAACTTAGGAGAGAGATCGTGGCAGACAAAAATCCATTACCGGAAGAGGTAAGTGAGAATCCTCTCAACGGAAACGGGAACGCGCCCGCGGTCGAGGAAGTGATTGCGGCGAACGGAGATGAGAAGTCGTCTTATCGAAAAGAGGAGTTCATCCGTACCCGCAATCAGATTGTCGACCGTCTGGGTCGAATGAAGGAGGACCTGTCCAAGGTCGATACCGAGGATCTGGGCCGCAAGGCGGGTCAGTGGGTTCGTGAGAACCCGGTACTGGCAGTAACTCTCGCCGCCGGAGCGGGTATCCTGATTGGTCGCGGACTGGTGTCGTTGTTGACACCTGCGCCGCCGCCGCCGTTCCCGGTCCGTGCGCGCCGTCGTGCGCGTGCCATTGCTGAGAACGCACAGGACTACCTGGGCGATTTCGGAGACTCGATTGCGAGCCGTGCGTCAGACGCCGGTGCGTACCTGAGAAGGAAGGCCGATGAGGCAGGAGAGGAGTTGGCGAGGAAGGCCCAGGAGTATTCGGAAGAGCTTACGGAAAAGGCTAGCCATGTCGCGGAAGCGATCTCCGATTCGGCTGTAAAAGCTCGCAAGTCTGCGGCCGGTACAGTGCAAGAACTGCCGACTGCGCTGAAGGAACGAGCCGGTCATGGCCGCGACTTTGCGGACACGCTGCTAGGCAGTATCAAGGCCGCAACGGCCGCCCTCGTAGTTCGCAGAATCGGAGACTGGATGCGTCGCGCGTGATGGCAGCGCCTTTGATGAGTCCCTAGCCGGGCGAAACGCAGTCTTTAACCAACCGGATCGCCCGGACTAAGCCGGAGACGAATGAGCATTGTCGCTGTCGGGACCGTCGCGCTCGACACTATCGAAACACCCTTCGGCCGAGCTGAGAATATTCTCGGCGGAAGTGCGACCTATATTTGCCTGGCGGCGCGCTACTTCTCACCCGAGATTCACCTCGTCGCCGTTGTCGGCACCGACTTTCCGACAGAACACGTTGACCTGCTTCAGAGCAACGGAGTGTGGATGGACGGACTGGAACGAGACGAGCGTGGTGATACGTTCGCGTGGGAGGGGCGGTATAGTTACGACCTGAACGATCGCGAGACGCTTGCGACACACCTGAACGTGCTGACGGATTTCTCCCCGCATGTCCCGGTCTCGGCTCGAGCCAGTCGCATTGTCTGTCTTGGTAACCTCGACCCGAGCACCCAGAGAGAAGCGCTGTCTCAGCTGGATCGTCCGGATCTCGTTATCTGTGACACGATGAACTACTGGATCGAGCGAACTCCGGAAAGCCTGACGGCCACGCTGAAGCTTATCGATTGCCTTATCATCAACGATTCGGAAGCACGCCAACTCGCCGACGAGCCAAATCTTATCAAGGCGGCCAGTGTCATCCGGCAAATGGGTCCCGAAATTCTCGTTATCAAGAAGGGCGAGCACGGGGCACTTCTTTTCACCGATGGCAGCGTCTTCAGCGCTCCGGCGTTTCCCCTTGAAGACATCTACGACCCAACTGGCGCCGGCGATACATTTATGGGAGGATTTGCTGGATACCTGTCGCTCAGTCGAGATTACTCTTCCGATGCACTCCGCAAGGCGGTCGTGTACGGAAGCGCCATGGCATCTTTCGTCGTCGAAAAGTTCGGCGCCGATCGTCTACTGGAACTATCCGAAGACGAGATTGATCAACGGGTCCACAACTTCCGACTGCTCTCGGAAATACCAAAGATCGATCCGCTACGCATTCTGTGACTCGACGCTCGGTTTCACGGAGGGATCGAGAGATGAGAGCGGGGAGAATCGAATCGGCACGACCTTCGTCCTCAAAGGATCTACCAGCTTTAACGAGTGATATCCCGGGTCTGCTATTGCGGAATCTGACAGTCGACCTCCAGCCTCCCGGGAAGCTGCCTCCTTGCCGGACGAGAATCGACCCAGCAAAAGTTCGAGCCGTTGAATCTCCTGTTTCAGCAGTCCGGTATCCAGCAGATAGTCGCGTTGCAGCGAGGCCAGCGCTTCCTGGCTGGTCGCCAGTTCCGCCTCCAGCCTGGACAGGCGAGTCCATGATACAAGCGCCTGCGGGCTGTCCTCGCTGTCCGCAGTTTCGGGGTCCAGCTCGTGCCTGGTGCCCACGATCAAACGCCTGGCAGCCGACAGTCCGAACAGCGTGCCGAGCAG
>JBFIPX010000250.1:0-4515 GCA_041609895.1 Rhodothermales bacterium | reverse complement strand
GTCTGCCTGAATCATCGGTATGCCCTTCCGAACAAGTTGTTCGAATACCTCGCCGCCGGCATTCCGATCCTTGGTTCGGACTTGCCCGAGATCGGGAAGTTGATTCGTCAATTCGACGTGGGTCTTGTCTGCAATCCCGGTGACTCTGCAGACATTGCATCCAAACTTAATCTGATGGTGACAGACCAGAAGGCGAGGGTGGAGTGGAAGTCCCACACGTCGACGGTATTCGAAACAATTAACTGGGAGTCGGCATCTCAACGGATGGTAGAGCGATTCAAAGACGTCCTGGAAGCTTAGGTTTGAAGGCAAAATCGTACTTCTTCTTGCTTTGGTTGTGCATAGCAGCACCACAGTCAGGACAAGCGCAGTCTGCGACGGAGCCAGCCGAGGGTATCAATTGGCATTCGTTTCAGGATGGCCTCTCAACTTCAAGTACGACGTCGACTAAGCTTCTGGTCGACGTCTACGCTCCGTGGTGCGGTTGGTGCTCCAGACTCCAAGCCGATGTGTACTCCACGAGCGAGATCCGCACCTACGTCAACGAGCACTTCACGGTGGCTCGTCTCAACATCGATGAGATGGACGACACCCTATCGTTCAAGGGCTACACGTTGTCTTCGGCTGAATTGGCGATGGGTCTCGGCGCTTCTGGTACCCCGACAACCGTCTTTCTAGATGCCAAAGGCGACTATATAACTAGGCTTCCCGGCTACCTAGGACCCGAGGATTTCTTGACGGTCCTCCGTTTCATTGCAACGGACGCCTACCTCAACAAGTCTTTCGAAGAATTCGCTGGACTCTAGATCGCGGCGTTGCAGTAGTGTGGACAGCGGGGCGTTGCAGGCCACAATCGCCCGGCCTGCCCTCGGTCACTTGCCCGGCCGAATTCTCTTTCCGAGAACACGGGAGGTACTCGGCGATCGCGTCTACTGACGATCGGCCCTGACGCGAAAGCCATTTGCGTGATGGCAGCAGTGGCGGCTCTGCTGACCACCAAGGATGACAATCGACGGCGCCAACGCTAAGCTGCCTCTGGAGACTGTCCAGCTCAGCGCACGACGCTGCTCCGTACAATTCGCTCCCGCCCCGCCCAATCTTTAACTACGCGGACTGCAGTAATCGAGTCTGCTCGACTCATCAATGATTCCACGTGTCGCGCGCGGTCCTCATGAACCTCCACAATCAGCGCACCTCCGGTTCGAATTTGTATCAATGTCCGAGCAAGTAATAGCCTATAGTACTCCAAGGGGTCTTCGCTTGTGAAGAGCGCCACATGAGGCTCGTGTTCAACCACGTGGCGCTCAACCGACTCCATTTCGCTGGGGTGGATATAGGGTGGGTTCGAGACCACCACATCAAAAAGACCGCCACTTGGATTAAATGCGTGATTCCGAAGATCCGCATGTTCAAACGTCACCTGAACAGCATTCCGCTCGGCGTTGCGGACTGCAACGCGAAGGGATGTCTGTGACACATCGACGGCGACAACTCTTGCGTCGGGGCGCTGGTGAGCTACGGCGACGGCAACGCAACCACTTCCGGTTCCTACATCGAGAACAGACGGGTTGTCGGTTTTGGCGATCTCATCGAGAACCTGGTCGACAAGCATCTCCGTTTCCGGTCGCGGGATCAAGACCGCCGGCGAAACCACAAACGGGAGCCCGTAGAATTCGGCCCATCCGAGGATGTACTGAACGGGAACTCCCGCGAGCCGTTTCGCCACAAATGATCGAAACTCCTTGGCCTCTTCAGTCGCCAGGCGTCGATCAGGGTAGGCAATGAGATCGGCTCTTCCGATCCCAAGAATATGGCCGAGCATCAGGTCGGCCACACGGATAGCCTCAGTTCTCGGCACTGTGTACATCATGCGGACTGCCCAGTCGCGTAGCTCCCCGACCGATACATCATCTGCCATATGCACCCGCCTTGCAGCCTCTAATTCCTGTCAAAATCCTCGCCGTATCTTCAAAAGAAACGGGGTTATATTTTTGACCGTCACCGAAGGTACGCCTGACCCGGCTACATAGACTCAACCTGTGTGGTACGTCAACGGAGAGTCACCACGACACCTTGGTGGATTCGCTCTCCCGAGACCAGGCAATCGACGCCGATTCCCACGAAAGTCCAGTATCTAGCAAATGACTACGCGTCAAAAACTCAGGCAGATAGCCGCAAATTTGTGGTGGTCATGGCAGCCTGACGCCATCGACCTTTTTCGTCAGCTCAATCCAGACGTTTTAGGTGCAACAGATAACAACCCGCTACGAGCTCTCAAGCACGCTCGAACGGAAGTGTTGTCCGACCCCGAGTTCGCGCGTGGTGTCGATGCGGTCTACGAGCGACTGCGGACGTACTTATCAACCGAAGGCGAACTCGCTGCGGCACCACGCACTGCCTATTTCTGCATGGAGTACGGGCTTCACGAGAGCTTGCCGCTGTACTCGGGCGGACTTGGGATCCTCGCAGGGGATCATACAAAGGCAGCCTCTGATCTCGGAATTCCGTTTACGGGGGTTGGACTATTCCTCCGAGAGGGCTACTTCAAACAGTATTTCAACGAAAAAGGTCAGCAGCAAGCCGATTATCCAGCGAAGCCGGTCACCTCGCTCCCAATCGAGCTTGCCGAAAACGAAAACGGAGATCCTATCACCGTTACAGTTCACCTTGGCCACCAGCCCATTGTGCTCCGCGCATGGATTCTGAGCGTCGGCAGAAGCAAGCTTGTCTTGCTGGACTGCGATATCGACCCGAACCCTTTTCAGTATCGCTATTTGACACGAAGACTGTACGCGGGAGATACACGAACACGAATCCGGCAAGAAATCTTACTCGGAATCGGAGGACTCAGGATGCTTCGTGCTCTAGGAGTGCAACCTGAGCGATATCACATGAATGAAGGACACTGTGCCTTCGTTGGCCTCGAGCTACTGAGGGAGCGTCTCGGGGCCGGCCAGAGTCGAAAGGAAGCGGAACAATGGGTGCGCGAACATTGCATATTCACCACACACACTCCGGTGAAGGCGGGCCACGACAGGTTCGACTCCGATCTATTCCTTGACCAGATGTCCCACTACAGAACAGAATTGCCCTTTTCCGACGGTGATCTTCTTTCGTACGGGCGGGCTAACGCGGCAGATGTTTCGGAGCCGTTTACTATGACTATTCTAGGGCTCCGGCTCGCATCCATTACTAACGGCGTGTCGAGACTTAACGGAGAGGTCGCCCGTGCACAATGGCATCACCTCTTCCCGGAGAAGCCGGTAGAGCAGGTGCCGATTGGGCACATCACGAACGGCGTCCATCTACCGACCTGGACAAGCCCGCTCGCGCGATCGTTCCTTGATTCTCGGCTTCCAGGATGGCTCCAAGATCCAGATGCATGGCTAAGTGTCGATCAGATTCCCGACAAAGATTTGTGGGAATATCGCCGCCTACTGAGAAAGGCGCTTATTGAATTCGCTCATGAAAGAGGTAGAAGACAAACGCTCCCCCAGAATCCCAGCCTGGACCCGGACGTCCTCACAATTGGATTCGCGCGTCGGTTTGCAACCTACAAGAGAGCGCCGCTCTTCTTCCACGACATGCAACGAGCGATTGAGTTCTTTGCATCAGAGGATCGTCCGATTCAAATGATCTACGCCGGCAAGGCGCATCCAGCCGATTCCAGCGGAAAGGAGTTCATCCGTCATATTTATGAGCTGACACAACATCCGGCTCTTCATGGACGGCTGGTATTCCTTGAGAACTACGACATGGAAATCGGTCGAATGCTCGTCTCCGGTGCGGATGTCTGGCTGAACAACCCGCGCCGACCGTATGAAGCGAGCGGGACAAGCGGCCAGAAAATTGCTGTACACGGGGGACTCAACTTCTCGATTCTGGACGGCTGGTGGCCGGAAGGATTTGACGGCACAAACGGCTGGTCGATCGGAACGGATTCGTCAGCGGCGTACATGGACCCGGCCGTTCAGGATGACCAAGACGCCGGCTTCATTTATGACACACTTGAGAAGAGCATTCTGCCTGCCTTCTATGATCGTAATGGAAGTCAAATTCCAGAAGGCTGGATCGCTATGATGAGAAGCGCGATGAGAAAGCTGCCATACCAGTTTTCAGCTCGCCGCATGGTTCGCGATTACGCGGTCAACTATTACATGGTAGAGGCGCTGCCGGCAGGCGGATAGTGATGCTTCGACTGGGTGCATGAGCTACTCGTCCTAACGCCGCGCGCTAGTAGCTGATTACAAAAGGATCAGGAAGAGCGTATTCGGGGTCGTCATGAGGTTCCATCTGAACTGATTCTACCCATGCCGACGGCGGACCTTCCCTCACACGAGACACGAACTCATCTAGATTCTGAGGCGGTCCTGCAGCAGCGATTCGAACGGAACCGTCACGTTCGTTTCGTACCCATCCCTTGATGCTCAGCCGGCGCGCGAGCCTGCTGACAAAGTGCCGAAACCCCACACCTTGCACACGTCCACGGACGGACAGAACGAATGCACGATCTCC
>JBFIPX010000249.1:0-4540 GCA_041609895.1 Rhodothermales bacterium | reverse complement strand
GGTCTACCCCAAGCGGGGCGTCGCTCAACGTCGTTCAACCCCTGTCGCAACAGCTCAGGTATGGTGAGAATCCTCATCAAAAAGCAGAACTTTACGGATCTCCAAGTGCCTTCTACCATCAACTGCATGGCAAGGAGCTTTCATACAACAACATTCTCGATCTCAGTGCAGCGCTCCGTCTGATCACTGAGTTCGAATCTTCCGACCCTACGGTTGCAATACTCAAGCACACAAATCCCTGCGGCGTCGCAACTTCGGGCAGTCTTACCGCCGCGTATGAGAAGGCCTTTGCCACAGATCGACAATCTCCTTTCGGCGGCATTATAGTCGTCAATCGGGTACTCGACATGGAGACTGCGTCCGCCATCGACAAGGTCTTCACGGAGATAATCGTTGCGCCCGACTTCGAGGACGACGTCATGGATTTCCTGAAGCAGAAGAAGAACCGTCGCATCATACGCATCAGGTCTTCAGCCCGCGATGATACAGCGAGGGATGTGCGTAGTGTGGTAGGCGGAACCCTCGTTCAGGACCAGGATCCGTCACTACCTTCTCCGGACGTATTCGCTAAAGATCTCAAGGTCGTCACGAGTCGCAAGCCGACGGGCAAGGAAATGCTCGATCTTGACTTCGCATGGCGCGTTGTCAAGTGGGTAAAGAGCAACGCGATTGTCTACGCACGCGACCGAGCGACGCTTGGCATCGGTGCCGGACAGATGAGTCGCATTGACTCGTCCGAGATCGCCGTCGCCAAGGGCAAGAAATCGAAGCTCGCATTTGAAGGGTGCGTAGTTGCTTCGGACGCGTTTTTCCCCTTTGCGGATGGTGTTCAAGAAGCCGCGAAGGCTGGTGCAACTGCCGTGATTCAGCCTGGAGGCTCAATTCGAGATGAAGAAGTGATCGCAGCCGCCGATAATCACGGTATGGCCATGGTGTTCACCGGGCGGCGGCATTTTCGACATTGACGTCACCTTGAGTGAAACCGCTTACCACCAAGAGAGTCTTACGGGCGCACCCACCGGCGTAGTGCCCAGAAGTAAAGCATGGGAATTTTCAATCTTGCCACCGACGCGGCCATCGACCTGGGGACCGCGAACACCCTGATATATATCAAGGGACGAGGCATCGTGCTGAATGAGCCGAGCATTGTCGCGCTACACCGCTCGACGCGCAAGGTGATCGCGCTCGGCCATGAGGCTCAACAGATGCACGAAAGGACGCATCGTGAGATCGAGACGGTCCGCCCGCTCAAGGACGGGGTCATCGCCGACTTCGAGGTCGCTGAGCAATTGATCCGGGGTCTTATCAGGAAGGTGCAGAACAGCTGGATTACGTCGATCAGGCGCATGGTTATATGCGTTCCAAGTGGTATCACGGAGGTTGAGAAGCGAGCCGTTCGTGACTCGGCCGAGCATTCGGGTGCACGCCAGGTGTATTTGATCGACGAGCCTATGGCGGCAGCAGTCGGAATCGGATTGAACGTCCAAGAGCCTGTAGGCAACATGATCGTCGACGTGGGTGGCGGGACGACGGAGATCGCCGTCATCGCGCTGTCCGGAATCGTAATTGACGAGTCCATTCGCGTAGGCGGCGACGAACTGGATAATGCCATAGTTCAGTACTTCAAGCGGAATCACAATCTCCTCATCGGGCAACGTACCGCAGAACGGATCAAGTGTGAGGTTGGCAGCGCTGTCGAACTCGACCCGGAGCTGGAGGTGTCTGTGAAGGGTCGTGACCTCGTGAGTGGCATACCCAAGATCCGGACGATCTCGTCCGAGGATGTGCGAGAAGCGTTGCGTGAGTCTGTCGGTCAGATAGCGGCTGCTGTAATCCGATGCCTGGAGAGGACGCCGCCCGAGTTGGGGTCGGACATCCTGGAACGAGGCATCATGCTCACCGGCGGAGGAGCTTTACTGAAAGGGCTGGACACCCTCATCAAGAACCGGGTCGACCTTCCGGTGTATGTTGCCGAAGATCCACTAACAGCTGTCGTTCGCGGAACGGGAACTGTTCTCGAGGATATCGAAAAGCACAGCCGCGTTCTTACCTGAGGCGGACCACCGCCGTAACCTGTCAACTGGAGCATGATCAAACTCTGGGACAAGATTGGCGACTGGGTCATCCTCTTCGTCCTTCTTCTCCTTGCCGGAGTTCTCCTGCGCCTCAAGAACGAGCCCGCCGTTCGTGGCTTGAGGGCGCAATCACTCGAGTTCGCAGCGGGCATTGAAGGAAAGTTATCGTGGATTGGCGACTACCTGAGAGCCGTCGACGAAAACTCCCGCCTGCGTACAGACAATATCCGCCTCTCCAGTCAGGTTGCGCGATCCCGCGAGGCCGAGATAGAGAACCGTCGCTTGCGACGCCTCCTTGCGCTGCGCGACACCTTGGCCGCTCCGACCGTCGCAGCCGATATCGTCGCCAAGGACCTAACGCGACAGAGAAACTTGCTCACCATAAACGCCGGAAGTCTGGACGGCGTCGAGACAGACATGGCGGTAATCGACGAGTCAGGAGTTGTGGGCAAGGTGGTTCTCGTCTCGGAGCGGTACGCGCGTGTCATGCCATTTCTTAGCACCGATATACGTATACCGGCCAAAGTACAGCCCAGCGAGGCGCCGGGTATCGTCCGATGGGACGGCAACAGGCGCGATCGGCTGATAATGGATCACGTAGTAAAAACGGAGTCAGTGTCGGCGGGACAACAGGTCGTCGCGAGCGGCTTCAGCCAGGTCTACCCCCCCGGCTACCCCGTCGGAAGCATCGACTCGGTAATCGCTCGACCCGGACGCATCGAACTGGTCCTTCATGTTACGCCGGCGTCGAACATCGAAAAGACCGAACATGTATTCGTCGTCCTGGCTCGACCCGACGACGAACGTGTGCAGGTCGAGAAGCAAGAAATACGATAAGCTGTTGATTCCACAGCTCCACCACCTTCGGCTTGCCGTTACTGCAGCCTCGATCGGTCTCACGCTGACTGCGTGCTCGCCTGGGCCACGCATTGCGGATCCGGCGTGGCCGCCCACACACAATCTCGCACTGGCATCTGCCAGAATCGACTCGGTACTGCTCGCGCCCGACTTCGTCGACGCAATATGGGCAGCACATGTTGTCGATCTTCAGACCGGCCGAATCCTTTACTCCCGGAACGCACGAAAGAATCTCATCCCTGCCTCCAATGCAAAGTTGTTCACGACGGCCGCCGCACTGGAACACCTCGGTCCCGACTTTCGATTTGAAACTGTCGTCTATGCGGATGGCGAGGTCCGAGGGGATACCCTTTTTGGAAACATTGTTATAAGCGGGGCAGGCGACCCGACGTTGTCTGACCGCTACATGGACGATCCACTCGTAGTGCTACAGTCGTGGGCAGACTCTTTACGAGACAAGGGTGTCCGCGTTGTGACGGGCGACATTGTCGGCGACGATCGGCTATTCGATGATCAGCGGCTCGGACTAGGATGGAATTGGGACAACGAACAATACTATTACTCTGCCCAAATCAGTGCGCTGTCCTTCTACGACAACTGTGTCTTTGTGACGGCGACGGGCGATTCTGCGGGCCATGCAGCCACGGTGAGTTGGAAGCCTCTAGGCACCTCGTACGTGACAGTCGAAAATCGAACAAGTACGATCGCGACAAACGAATCAATATTACGGGACAACTACCGACGCCGAGGTAGGAACCACGTCGTTGCGGCATCCCGTGTCCCTGAGGGTGAGTCGATCACGCAGTGCATGACAATCGAGAATCCCGCTGCCTACACGGCGCACCTCTTCAAGGAAGTGCTGCACGATGTAGGCGTTGCGGTTCAAGGTTCGGCCCGCAGTCTTTCGCGGAACGACACGGTTGATCCCGAATCGGCTTTCACGCAGGAATCTGCGGAGGATATTTCAGTCTCTGGAGGCTCCGCAAAGGTGCCCCAGAAGTTTGCGCCTGCGCGCACCAGCCAAGACCCAACCGGCAACAGCGTACAAAAACGGGCAGTCCACGGGCAGCGGGTCGCCAGCTATACTTCGCCACCTTTGTCAAGAATTGCATTTCAGGTCAACAAGGAGAGTGAGAACCTGGACGCGGAACTGCTTCTGCGTTCACTGGGTGTATACGGGCCGCCTACAGATTCCACCCTGCTGCGAGGCTCAGCGGCAGCCGGAGTGGCCCGCGTCGCGGAGACGCTGGGAGCGTCAGGTGTTGACACCTCGTACGTGGGGCAGGTTGACGGCTCCGGGCTTTCTCGATGGAATCTTTTGACCGCGCTAGACATAACGAAGCTGCTTCGCTACATGTCTCGACATCCGGATCGATCGGTGGCGGAGTCGTTCGTCGTTTCGCTGCCGATTGGCGGATTGGACGGAACACTACGGTCCCGTTACCGGGAGGGTGCTTCGGCGAGGCATTCCGTCGCGGCCAAGACCGGAACGATGACGTTCATCAGCGCGCTGTCTGGTTACGTCACAACGGAGTCGGGTCGGACCGTTGTCTTCAGTCTCATCTGCAACAACTACTCGGCTCCCACATCTAGGGTTAGACAGGGTC
>JBFIPX010000248.1:0-4566 GCA_041609895.1 Rhodothermales bacterium | reverse complement strand
GACGCCGAATCTGCGCGATATATATAAACGGCGCCCGAATTTTCTCCACAGACGCTACTGCCGCTTGAACCCACGACGGCCTGGTCACCAGCGATCCCGACCGATACGCCGAAGTAGTCCCCGTCTGCTTCGTCCGGGTTGGGCAGTCGGTAGATCTGTGCGCTAGCCGGTATACAGGCAGCGAGCATTATGAACAGCATCGTGCCGCGTCGGGTCATGACTCTTTAGTACGCATTCTTGCTCACAAAGCCTCTCCACAGCGTCATTAGCATGATCTTGAGGTCCAGCATTAGCGACCAGTTCTGTATGTAAAACAGGTCATATTCGATGCGTTTCTCGATCGATGTGTTGCCGCGCCAACCATTTACCTGGGCCCAACCAGTAATACCGGCTTTAGTCTTGTGACGCAGCATATAGCGCGGGATGCGTTGCTTGAACTGGTCGATAAACACCGGACGCTCCGGGCGTGGGCCCACAACCGACATGTCGCCGCGAAGAACGTTGATGAATTGCGGCAGCTCATCCAACGATGTGCGTCGTAGCAGACGTCCGACAGCCGTTGCCCGATCCTCTCCCTCTTTAGCCCACACCGGGCCCGTGCGGTCTTCTGCGTTCTCTGGCATCGATCGAAACTTTAGCATGTCGAACTTCTTGCCGTTGAGACCCATGCGCTCCTGCCGGTAGAAAATCGGACCCTTCGACGATAGTTTCACGGACACAGCGATGATCAGTAGTAGCGGGCTCGTCAACAGCAGAAATACGGCCGAGAACAGCACGTCAACGACTCTTTTGAGCACCAGGCTGAACTGAGCGGGTGCCTCGTCGATCACATGAATGATCGGCAGTCCGGCCACGTGCGTCACTCGACTATTGAGCACGTCGAACTGAAAGAGATCCGGCACGATACACACGTGCACCAGACGCGTTGACAGTTCATCCACGAGAGATTCGATCTCCTTCGATGCGGACAACGGTAGTGCCATGTACACGTAGTCAATGGGATGCCCGGAACGATAAGACTCATCTATGAGGTGGGGTACTTCGGCAATCTTGCCAATGATATCGGCGTCCTCGCGCCTGTCGTCAGCAAATCCGACGACTTCGAGTCCCATCCATGGGAACTCCATCATCGCACTTCGCAGTCGTCTGCCGACGCGGCCCGCGCCGACGATAAGCACGCGTCGAAGATATTGACCTCGACGGCGGGCGCGCCGGACATACGCGAACACGCTGACCCTCAGAAGCACCATGAACGATGACGTCAGCAGCGCAAACAGGATGAACATCAGGCGCGAAAAGGAGAGCGCCCGGTAGAAAGAGAGAGAAGCGGCAACAAAAAGCAGGAGCGCTGCAACAGACTTGGCCACGCCGAAAACAAGACTCGGTAGTCGCTCCGCACGGTCGGGAGAATAAAGGCCCGTGGTCCAAAAGACGAGGGCTGCGATTATGACGACCCACGGTAGCAGCACGAGATACCGCTCGAACGGAACCCACTCGGGTGGAGTCAGAATCTCAAAGCGGACATAGTATGCCAGTATCCACGCCGCGACCGTCAGCATAGAATCACTGACGAACATCATGCGCTGGAACAGTCGGCTATGCTCCTGAAGCATGAGTCAGAGTAGATATGTTCAGAATTGCGACTTCGGGCAGCCGATCAATTCGTGTGCCGGGCGACATCGATGCGTTCAACTGGCAAATGACGGCGCCAGGTTCCGGTTGCGTTGTCATAGGGTCTAAGAGAAATCGAGCTTCAGGGACAGGTCCAAGGCTGCGACGGAATGTGTCAGGGCTCCGCATGAAATCAGGTTCACACCGGTAGCAGCAATAGGTCCAACGCTGCTCCGTGTCACATTGCCGGATGCCTCCGTCCTGACGGCACCGTTCACTTCCCTTACCGCCCTTTCCAGCATTGATGTGTCCACGATTCCCTCAGAATCGATGGTAACCATATTATCCAGCAGCAAAACATCAACGCCGCCGACGCTTAGCGCCTCCTGCAATTCTTCCAGTGTTCGAACTTCCACTTCGATCTCGAGGGAGCGCGGATATCGTTCTGCAAAAGCGACGGCGGCATGTATAGCCGGACGAAGGCCTCCCGCGACCGCGATGTGATTGTCTTTTACGAGAAGCATATCAAACAGTCCGATCCGATGGTTGCGACCTCCGCCAATCTTGACGGCCCACTTGTCCAGTAGCCGAAGGCCGGGCACGGTCTTGCGAGTATCCATGATTTCCGCTCCGTGCTGACGCGCAATTGAGACCATCCGGCTCGTTTCGGTGGCAATCCCGCTCATGCGCTGTAACAAATTCAAGGCTGTCCTCTCGCCAACAAGGACTCCGTGGGCCGGGCCTGAAATCGTCGCAACCCGTTGTCCCTTTGTAATTGCATCGCCTTCGTCCACCGACCAGGCCAACGTGATGTCGGGGTCGAGAGATCGAAATACCGTGGTGGCGACGGTGACACCAGCAACGACACCATCCTGCTTACAGAGGAGTGCGCCGGACGTCATGGTACCCGGCGGGATTGTTGCGATGGTGGTAACATCTCCGTCTCCAACATCTTCTTGCAGAGCGCGATCTACCAGTTCGCGGAGGTACGCTTCCGTGAGATATTCCGGTAGGTCCTTCAATCCATCTCCTCGGCCCGTTCGAATCGTTGTATTGCTTTGGCAATCACATCCTTGATCGCTTCCGGTGCGCGAACCGGGCGCTCTTTTTTTGGATCGAAAAAGCAAAGTGTTACGTGGCCGGATACGACCTTTCGTCGGTCTTCCTCGGTCCAGCCAACGTAATCGATACGCATTCGCGTTTCCGGTATGCGCGGTTCCAGCATCGTCTTGATCACCACGACATCGTCGTAGTACGCCGGCTTATGGTACCGGATTGCCACGTCCGTAACCGGCATGATTATGCCCGACCGTTCAAGATCCTTGTACGCCAGTCCCATCTGGCGGAGTGCTTCAGTACGGGCGGCCTCGAAGTAGTCCAGGTAGTGCGTGTGATAAACAACGCCCATGGGGTCACACTCACGATACCGAACGCGGTGGCGGTGTTCAAAGACGAGCATGCGTACGCAAGCTACTCAGACGTGCTTTCAATACCAGGCGACGCAGGCACTTCGGCGTGCTCTTTCGTGGCCTGCCCGTTCCCGCGTGTTTCGTACGCTCCGATAGCGTCGAAACGATCGATCCGACGCGTGATCAGCTTGTTCGCCTTGAGCTTCTCGAGCTTCTTGAGAGCATTCGACACGGATTGCCCGACGGCCAGATAGGCGGCATTCGGCTCCTGATGTGCACCGCCAGTTGGCTCGGGAATTACCTCATCAACGATGCCTAATTCCGTCAGATCGGTTGCGGTGAGCTTCAACGCTCTCGCTGCATCTTCTTTGTGGTCCCACGATCTCCACAGGATCGACGAACAACTTTCCGGCGATATTACGGAGTACCAAGCGTTCTCCATCATCAAGATTCGGTCACCGACTCCAATGCCAAGCGCCCCCCCCGAGGCACCTTCGCCGATAATGACAACAACGATAGGAACAGGCAGTCGTGCCATTTCGAAAAGATTTCTGGCGATGGCTTCTGCCTGCCCCCTCTCTTCTGCCTCGAGTCCAGGAAAAGCACCGGGCGTATCGAGAAGCGTCACGACCGGTTTTCCATACTTGGCGGCAAGCTTCATCATACGAAGCGCCTTTCGATATCCTTCTGGATTGGGCATACCGAATCGCCGATACTTGCGACTCTTGGTATCACGGCCCTTCTGATGTCCTAACATCATCACGGTGCGATCGCGGTAGCCGAATCGGGATCCTTTGAAGCGGACGAAGCCCCCCACGATGGCGGGGTCATCCATAAACAGCCGGTCACCGTGAAGTTCGACGAATCCCTCCGTGAGGTTCTCGATGTAGTCGAGCGTATAGGGCCGCAGGGGATGTCGCGCGATCTGAACACGCTGCCACCGGGTGAGATTCCTATAGATGGACTCGCGGAGCTCCGCGACGCGTTTCTCGAGAGCCTCGATCTGATCGGACAGGTCTACCTCGACCGTATCCGCATTTACCGACCGCATCTCGTCTAGCCGCTGTTCCAGCTCGAATAACGGCTTCTCGAATTCCAAGAGCGGTTGCTGTGAGTTCTTGGCCATGAAATCCTGATCGCTACCGAGGTCCTGTCGATTACCGCTGACGGTGATGATGGAAGGGCTTCGTTGGCCCAGACGCGCTGGTTCCTGCGTGGAAGCGTACGGAAAAGCCCAGAATCATCCTACTCGTGGCGTGACCGCAGGGTCCTGCGAACGCCGCTGATCACTATTTCGACATCAAGGGACAATGAGCGATTGTTCAGGTATGTTTGCCACGATCGATTGATTTCGTCGATTCCGGGGTGAAACGACGGAATTGATTCGGAAACAGAAAAGGCACCAGGTCGAACGTCCCACTCATCCGGTGGTCGATAGCTGTCGGCCGGTGTCCAGCCGATGAGATTGAGGCGCCCGCGAAGGACTTCTTTCAGTCTGGATCGCTTTTTGGCCACTTGCGCCAGATCTGCGGACCGGGCGACCGCG
>JBFIPX010000247.1:0-4658 GCA_041609895.1 Rhodothermales bacterium | reverse complement strand
ATGAAGGCACGGTCGATGTGTATGAGGCGGACTACCGACAGCTACTCGATCGAACGTTGGCAGAGATGCCTGATGTCAAGATTATCATTGGAGAGCCGTTCGCCGTCAAGGGAGGGTCGGCCATCGACCATCGTTGGGAGGCGTTCCAAGCGTATCGCGAGGCTGCGGGTCGGATTGCGGCGGACTACGACGCTGTGTTCGTGCCCTACGACGCCGTTTTCGCGGCAGCTCTCAAGCAGGCTCCGGAAGACTACTGGTGCCCCGACGGCGTACATCCATCTATGGCCGGGTGTTACCTGATGAAGGAGGCTTGGCTGGCGGGTTTCGAGGTGTTGTAGCTGGACCCGAGCGCATGCCGTGGCATGAAGGTGCACCGTGGTGCAAGCAATCGTCAGACACGCACCCTAGAATTGATCGAATTGGGTGCTGACGTACTTTGCAAGTGCAGGCACCAAACCTTAGATGGACGGCTCGACAACAACCTCTCTCACTACCAAATCCTTGAGAAACTCGGCCGTGCTATCCGGCTAGCTAGTTTGCGTAGCTTCGCGTACACCCGCTCGCATCATTCGCGATGGCGCCAATGAGATGACCATTGGCGTCGGCAAGCGAAGAAACAACTGGCCAACGCGTGATGGGGGTAAGCTGCGGCTACTTTCGCCTCTTTCCCTTCTTCGCCTGGCGGGCCACCTCCACAGCCTTTCCGACCCACCGCCCCAGATCATCTGCGTCCTCCAGGACGTCCACCGGCACCTCATAGTACTTCATCGCTCTGTCGTCGTCGTACGGCCTGAACGGCCCCATCCCGGCCGCCTCAAAATCCGGTCGATTCGAGTCGTCCACCTTGAAATACAACCGGTCGTCCGCGATCAGCGCGAAAAAATAGCCGTCGGCGTAAAGTCCTACGCCACCGAACATGCTCTTGGACGTGATTGAGGCGTGTTGCGCCAACTGCTCAACGACGAAGTCTCGATAACCGGAAGAGATAGCCATTTCAAATTCTTGAATCTGCGACGTCGTGATGCGATGTCGTCGCGGGCTCGAACGGTTTGACGGGACACCACATACTTGTCTTCCCTCCTTCTCTCAATGACTCCACCCTTTCGGCGCGCCTTGCGCCGAAAGCAGCCGGAGACCAGAAACATGGCCACGAAAATCGCGATGAAAGCGAGTCGGAACCAGATCTCCTGTAACATCGGCATAAGCGTTGGTCAACGCTGTTTCAAGGCGAAATCGCCATCAAGACCGGTTAAGGAACCCTGACCTTCATTCTATCAACCCGTCTACGGCTTCGTGACCGCACACCGTGCCTCGTAGTGCAGATGGGTTGCACGCGGCTTCTCCAATGCTCATTGGGCCCCGTCCCTGACAAAAGCGGGTGAATCTGGATCGGAATGATCGGCGCTGTATCGGTAACCAGCTGCGTTAAACTTCCGAAGCTTACCGGTGTCCTTGATTCTATTCCTGACGATCCACGATGCCATCATCCCTCGCGCCCTCTTTGCATAGAAGCTTATGATCTTGTAGTTCCCATTCTTGAAGTCGAGGAAAGTCGGCGTCACCACGTCGGCTTTTAGCACGGTTGTATCTACGGATTTGAAGTACTCTGCAGATGCAAGGTTGACCAGAGTCGAGGACTTCAACGATGCGAGCTGTTTGTTGAGCTCCTTCGTGATATCTTCTCCCCAGTAGTGATACAGGTTGCCACCGTGTTCATTTTTCAGCCTCGTTCCCATCTCGAGGCGATACGGTTGAATCAGATCCAGTGGACGCAAGACACCGTACAGACCCGACAATATCCGGATGTGCTTCTGCGCAAATCGAAAGTCTTCGGCCGTGAAGGATTCCGCTTCCAGTCCGCGGTAAACATCGCCCTTGAAGGCAAGAACTGCCTGCTTGGCGTTGGTCCTCGTAAATGGAGGCGACCAGCTCTTGAATCGCGCCCGATTCAGCTCCCCAAGTTTCTCGCTGATCCCCATCAACGAAGAGAGTTGGTCGGCACTCATGGTTCGTAGCCGATCCACCAGCACCTCTGAACTCTCCAGCATTCTTGGCTGCGTCGCAATCTTGGTTGTGGCAGGAGTCTCGAAGTCAAGTGTCTTGGCTGGCGATAGTACTGTAAGCATTTCCTTCTGACGTTACGAGATGTCGAAATTCACAGGCGGAATGGCCCGACCTTGACGCGACAATTGTCGATCGCGCGCCGTTCGTTGCAAAAGATAATGAAGGCCTTGCGCACTTTAGCTCGCAAAGACCGATGTATCGAAAACGAGAATGATCTTTGTGATCAGTCCATCCCGAAGCTCGAAGTACTGCGCCATTGTTGTCTGTATCGCGCGCTTCTGGAAGTCATAGATCAAACAAGCAGCATCCTTTGATTCAAAGGATCTAATCACTCTGAAGCTCATTTCCAGCGGTGGGTCAGCCAGTAGGGCCTCAATGTATTCTCTCGCCGATCCACACACGTACAACGGACCCTGGAAGTGGAGATCGGGTGAGAGAATCGATTCCAGCTCTGTGATTCCGTCACGAGACCCCGAGTAGAATAGGTGCATGAATCGGAGAGCCGCTTCGAGTGGTTTCATCTGTCACGTGAGGATTTCGAGTCGGGGTCAAAGAGGTGCCATGAACCCGGCGACCCTTTTTGACTACCGTAGCTAGCCGCAATCATGGACGGACTCTGGCTCGCCCTCGGGCGTCTCGGGACCGTTGGCGTAGATCAGTAGATTCTGGGAGCAGACGGCTCCGCTCGGACTGGGCTCGGCGTCGTGCCACCCTACTCTTATAGCGTGATTGTCGATCTCAGCCCGCGACCAAACTTGGCCGACCTGTCTTTCCGTGTACAAGAGACTGTCACCGCGATCAGGCGAGTACGTATACACGCCACCCGCCTTGCGCTCCGCTATTTCGCCTGCCCCGCACCACTTGGGGCGGTGGAAGTAGACGAGAGCGGTGCCATCTTCAGAAATGGCATAGCAGCTAGGATCGTGCGGTAAGCCAAGCTGTTCGGTCACGAATCGCGGTGTGCCGCACGTTCCGAGGTAAACGGGCTCGGATCCTGGCGATGATCGATCAACATAATAGAGCTCCGTTCGAGGCTGACACCGGAAGCCAAATAGACCGTCCGTAGCAGTCACAATCTGGTAACTGCCTGCATCGCGGTAGTCCGGCGTGCAGGCTGAAGCCGTGGCGGCCACCAATGTTAACAAGCTCGATAGCCACCAACCCTGTTTCTGCAGTCCCATGATAATTGGAATACTCAATAACCTTCTGTCACTCTGGAGTATCCTGCTCCGGTACCCTGGGGGTCCGCATCGCCTTTCCGAGCGTGCGGCACGTTCAACAGATAGACAAACGACCTCGTACCTTCGACCTCGAGGTCGTCGCCGATACTCTCCCGGTACTCCAGCGCGCCGTGCTCTTTCCAGATTTTCGCGGCTGCTTCAGCAATTGCCTCGTACTCGGACACCCGATCCTTGGGAATCGGAAGGACAAATCCATCCACATATCGTTTCATATTCGCGTCCTCCGGTAGACTTTAACTTCAGCCGGACCTTTCGATCCGATAGAGGTAACTCTTGAGACCGCTCCCATCGGCCCGAGTACCATCCCGCTTGCCGCCGATCTTCTCGACGGCACGCTGCGAGCGGATGTTGTTGGGCCCAACCAAAAAGATCAAAGAGTCAACATATTTGAACGCGTGGTCTATCATCATCCGCTTCATTTCACCATTGTATTTCCCTCCCCAGTGCGTACGCGTGAGAAACGTCCAGCCAATCTCAACCTCCGACCGGATCTCGTCATACGCGTGATAACGGGAGGATCCAATGATGGTTCGTGTGTCGTTGTCGAGCGCAACGAGGGTTCCGCCGGATCGGATGGCGTCCTCGAAGAATCGAACAAAAACAGACGGTTCGTGCCGATTCGGAACCGGATGCTGCTCCCAGATGAGTGGATCCGAAGCAACAGCGAACAAAGCCTCATAATCGCTCCGCTCAAGCGGACGAAGCGTCAGCAAGTCGCCGTGTAAGATTGGTTGAGGATCAAACGCCATCGGGTGCAGAGAGAACATCCCTCACGAGGCAATAGAAACTTCGTTGTGCTCGCCGGAAAGCCGGATAACCATTTCCTCTCCCACATGCGCAGGCCGAACGGAGCTGCCATTAACCGTTACGGCCAAGTCCTCCGCATGGGGGAGATTCAAATCGATTGTCCAGTGACCCTTACTCTGGTGAACGGAATAAATGACGATGGCGCCGTCCGTTTCTTTCTCGAAACTAATCACGTTGTCGCCAACCGGCAATTTCGCTAACGCCGCATCGTGCCACCCATGAGGCATGCGCGGGCGCAGCGTGACATGCTGGTCGTGCGCGCGAGGCTGCACTCCGAAGAAGTACTGCACGATTGGCACAGCTACGGCATAGACATTCCATGCCTGTGCAATCATGCCGTAGTCTGGAGACACCTCGTACATGGATCCCGGCAGCGCGTAACTGAACGAGTTCGTTAACATCCGAAGATACTCGTATGCCTCGTCCGGGCGGCCGTATCGAGCCTCTGCGATCGCCTGCACTCCGGTCGGTAGCGTCATGACACCACCTACATAGGAGAACGTCTGCCACTTCGGCGACTCGAGAGATCCCTCGTCTTGGTCCTCT
>JBFIPX010000246.1:0-4668 GCA_041609895.1 Rhodothermales bacterium | reverse complement strand
GACTACTTTGTTGCGTTCAGTCCCGAGCGCGTAGATCCCGGAAATACGACCTTCACCACAGCGAACACTCCCATCGTGGTGGGAGGGATGACGCCGACGTGCACGGATCTTGCGGCCACGGCGATGGAGAAGATCGTGGGCCACGTGCATCGCGTATCCAGCCCAAAGGCGGCCGAGATGGAGAAGTTACTCGAGAACATTTTTCGGTCCGTCAACATTGCGCTCGTCAACGAACTCGCGCGACTATGCGATCGGATTGGCGGAATCTCGATGTGGGAGGTCGTTGGCGCAGCTGCCACGAAACCGTTCGGCTTCATGCCCTTCTATCCGGGTCCCGGATTGGGCGGGCACTGCATACCCATCGATCCATACTATCTCTCCTGGCTGGCTCGTCGCTACGACTTCGAGACGAACTTCATCACGTTGTCGGCACGGACTAACGAGGAGATGCCGTACTATGTCGTCGAAGCCGTTGTGAGAGCGATTGCGAATCAGCCGATATCGTTGGCGGATGCCAACGTCCTGGTGTTGGGCGCCGCGTTCAAGAAGAACGTTGACGACACCCGTCATTCACCTGCTGACCGAGTGATCGACCTGCTGCGAGGCCGCGGGGTCAGGCAGATCGAGTTGTCGGATCCATATGTATCATCATTCCATGTCGGCTCGCGAGAGTACATATCGAGAGAGCTGACGCCGGAGTTTATTCGTGACCAGCACGTTATCGTGCTCACCACCGATCATGACAATTACCCGTACGATATGATCGCGGAGAATGCGCGGTGCATCGTTGACACGCGCAACGCCTTCGCCCGGTTGGGGAGGAAGCTGGAGAACGTGACGGTGCTTGGAGGAGGTGACTTCGTATAGAACAGTCATTCTCGCGTATGCGGGAACCAACGGGAACGACTTAGGCCGGTCGGCGGATTGATTTCCTGGATCGTTGGCCGGGGGTGACTATTGAGCGTCATTGCCGCAGAAGCGTCAATCCATTTGAAGTGAGCGCAAGCTCCATGTCACATGGATCATTCGCTACGCTTATCAGACGCCTCTTAGACGCTCGTGTCCGGCGGGGGCCGGGACGACGATGCACTACAACTCTACCACGGTACCATCATTGCGCAGTGACTGCTGCATTGCCGCGAGAACGCGCACCACTTCGAGTCCGTTCTTCCCGTCGGTCTCGGGACGCTTGTTTTCTCGCACACACTCGACAAAATGTCGGCACTCGCCACGCAGCGGTTCCTCCGTAGGGATCTTGGGTATCCGTATGTCACCCACACGAATCGACATCGCCTCGGCATAGGTCGCGTACGAGGGCTCGCCAGGCTTCATCTCAACCCCCTTGTCGTACAGGCGCACCTTTTCGACGCTTTCCATATCATCGATAACGGCCATCCTTCGACTCCCGACTACGGTCACCTTTCGCATTTTGTGTGGATCGAGCCAGCTGGTATGAATGTGGGCAAGTCGGTTGTTCTCGAAGTAGACGGTCCCAAACGCGACATCCTCAACCTCGGGCTGAAGATAGGCCTGACCCTGAGCGGATACAGCAGCCGGACGGCTATCCAGGAATCGCAAGGCGACGGATAGATCGTGGGGCGCGAGGCTCTCGAGGGCGTTCTCGTTTCGCCGGATAATTCCCAGGTTTACCCGTGTCGAATACAAATAGTAGACGTCGCCAAGCTCGCCCGATTGGATGAGGCTGTCAACATAGCGGAAGGCGGGATGATATATAAGCAGATGCCCGACCATCAAGACCAACCCCTTGTCGTCCGCCACTTCAACCAACCGTTGAGCGTCCTCGACGGTTTGCGCAATCGGTTTCTCCACGAAGACGTGTTTGCCGGCACGAAGAGCCTTTTCTGCCAGTTCCGCGTGCGTGGGGGTCTCGGTTGCAACGACCACCGCATCGATTGAAGAGTCCTTCAAAAGGTCATCGTATCGGGGTGTCTTTACGGCTTCAGGCGCCAGTGCATCGGCCGAATGGAGCACCGATTGCCTCCGATCGCAGATCGCCGCGACATTGACACCCTTCTGCGCGCGAAAGTTACGCAGGAGGTTCTTTCCCCAGTAGCCGACCCCGATCTGTCCGATGCGTAGAGGGTTGCCCATAGAATCTCGATCCTACTGAAGCGAACGGATGTGCGCATCAATCGACTCTGCAACGCGCTCCTGCTGATCTCGCGTCAGTTCAGTGTGCATCGGAAGTGAAAGCACTTCGGTTGACGCCCTGTCAGTGTGAGAGAGGTCATTGAACCGGCAAGGGGCGCGCCCGTCAGCAAACACGGGCAGCTGATGAAGGGGGATTGGGTAGTACACCGCGTGCGGTATTTCCCGTTCGCCAAGTGCCTGCGAGAGTCCGCTGCGGCCGCCCGGAAGATCCTTTGAAACACGAATCGTGTACTGGTGAAACACGTGCGAACAACGCCGATCGCGATACGGCACCGCAATGTGATCCATCCCCGAGAGCAGTTCATCATACCGGTCTGCTGCGTGCTGGCGCCGTCGCGTGTAGTCGTCGAGGTGGGCCAGCTTCACGCTGAGGATGGCTGCCTGAATCGTGTCGAGGCGGCTGTTGACGCCCACGATCTCGTTATGATATTTCTTCGTCCCGCCGTGGTTAGCCACTTTTCGGGCGACCTCGTAAAGTGACTCGTTGTTCGTGGTGATTGCACCGCCGTCGCCATAGCATCCGAGGTTCTTCGACGGGAAGAAGGACAAGGTGCCCATGTCACCGATGAAACCCGTACGCCGCCCTCGATACTCCGAGCCGACCGCTTGGGCATTATCTTCAATTACCGGAATGTTGTGCCGCTGCCCGATTTTGAGAATGGGTTCGAGATCTGCTGGCTGACCGAACAGGTGTACCGGGACGATCGCCTTCGTTCGGGGCGTGATCAGTTCTTCAATTGTTACCGGGTCGATGTTGAACGTCTGGGGGTCGATGTCCGCGAACACCGGGACCGCGCCGAGAAGAGCGGCAGCCTCTGCGGTTGCGATAAAGGTGAAGGCCGTCGTAATAACTTCGTCTCCCGGCTCTACTCCCAGAGCCATCATGGCTATCTGAAGAGCGTCCGTTCCATTAGCAACGCCCAACGCAAAAGATCCGCCGAGGTAGCCAGCCAACTCACACTCAAACTTACCGACCGCCGGGCCCTTGATGAACCGCGTGTCGTCGACGACCTCGAGGAGCGCTAGGTCGATCTCCTCCTTGATGTGCAGATACTGGCTTTTGAGGTCCACCATCTGAATACTCGACGCCGTTTCCGACTGACTCTTGCCTACACTCCCGTTCATTCGCTTTCCAGGTCCTCCCATCCCTGATTGTCCAGCAGCTGGTCTTCCGGAACCGATCGGAACCGTTCGGCGGGAACACCTGCATAAATCGTCCTTTCTTCTGCATCGCGCGTGAGAACGCCACCTGCCGCAATCACGCCGTCGGCTCCCACCTCTACTCCCGGCAAGGTCACGGCGCCGACGCCCAGACGGCCGCCCCGCCTGACGGTGACCCCTTTGAAATGCTCGAATCGTTCCTCGGTGCGCCCGAGGAAATTGTCATTGCTGGTCAAGACGCCCGGAGCAATGAAGCACCGATCCTCAACCTCCGAGTATGCCGCGATGTAGGCATTCGTCTCGAGCTTGCAGTATCGGCCGATGATACATCGGTTCTCGATGGCTACCCCGCGACCCACGATCGTGAAGTCACCTATCTCTACCTCTTCCCGTATGGAAGCAAGATCTGCGACCAGGACGCGCTGACCGATCGTCACGCCAGCGTATATGACGGCATTCGCTCCAACAAGACACGAATCGCCGATTGTGGCCGGCGGCTGAACAGCCTGTGTGGTTACGGCACTGTTCGCGGCCTTCATCGGCTGTTTTCCGATCACGGCGCCGTCGTCGATTCGTACGCGATTCCCAATCTTTGTGCCTGACCGAATTACGACATTGTTGCCTATCTGACAGTCGCTTCCGATCGCGACGCCTTCCTCAATCGCTGTAAAGCGTCCTACCGCAGTGCCCGGACCGATCGACGCGGAATCGTGAACGAAATGTGGTTGCATGATTGTAATGTCGTGCGCTACTGGCGTTGCAGGAGAAGGCGAAAACCCGCCTGCAAGTACGACTTGTCGAATGAGGGAATGGTTCGGTACACGTACTGCACGTATGGGATGACTCTGTTCGAGAGATGCACGTAGAAGCCGGCCTTCAAATTGAGGCCGACCCTGTCTCGGCCGTCCCGATTAAGATAACCGAGACCGATCCCCGCATAGGGTCGCAGGAACCGAATTACAAACAGATTCGAGTGAACATCCAGATCAATCCCGAACGCGGACGTCGAATCGTCCTTGGCAAAGAAATATTGGCTGCCCAGTGCGAAGTCGAACTGATAGCCTTTGACAGGTACGAACAACGTGGCGCCGACTCCATACATGTCCGATTCCACCATCCTGTCGGCATGAAGGGAGGCGTCTATCTGGGCAGCGGCCCCTTGTGCAGTGAAGATGAACAGCAGGGCCAGCACAGCCATGATCGCCGTGCGTGTATCACTTGTCAGGTTGGCGGTTGCTCGGGGCATTGCATATGACTGTGGGAAGGAGAACGTGACTTGGGAAGGAGAACGTGACTGTGGGAAGGACAACGCCGGTTTGAAGTTACGTTTCGCCG
>JBFIPX010000245.1:0-4732 GCA_041609895.1 Rhodothermales bacterium | reverse complement strand
GCGATCGTCGTGGGAGATGACAGGCCGTATCTTTCGGCTCTCATTTGTCCGGTGAATTCTCAACCGGACGAGCACAATCTTGCCCAGATCGCAGAGCATGTGGAGCATGTCAACGCGTCCGTTTCACGAGTCGAACAGATAAAGAAGTACACCGTTTTGAAAATGTCGTTTACGGTGGAAGGTGGAGAGCTCACGCCGACTAGGAAGCTGCGCCGGACTGCCATTTACGAAAAATTTGAATCGGAGATCGAGGAGATGTACTCGGGCTTGTCGGGCGCGGGAGGAGCAAGCGCTGTAGGGACGCCCATTGAGGTGCAAAGATGAATGAAACCGTGAAGTCGATCTGGCGACGAAAGTTTGGCCTCGACGATCTTCGGACAATGCTTGCCGGCAACATGACGGGTCATCTGGGCATCGAGGTCACGGAGGTGGGCGCCGATTTCCTCACGGCAACGATGCCAGTGGATCACCGGACGGTCCAGCCGTTCGGCATACTGCACGGCGGTGCATCGGCGGCCCTTGCCGAAACACTGGCTAGCGTGGCAGGCCACCTGTGCGTGGAAAAGGGACGCGCCGTGGCGGGGATAAGCATTAACGCCAACCACGTCCGGCCAGCTCGAGATGGCCGCGTAACGGGTACGGTGCGGCCAGTGCACATCGGTGCATCGACGCATGTGTGGAGAGTCGTCATTCAACGAGGAGATGGCAAGCTCATATGTGAAAGTCGCGTAACTCTCGCGGTCATCGACGAAAGGAAATAGGAGTCGTGTTCGGATGAGTGAGAACGCCAACAGGTCTCCGGGGATAGAGCGCCAAACACAGACCTATCTCGCCGGAGTGCAAGGAATTCTGCCAGAACATCCTTTCTCGTTCTTCGATCTCGAGCAGAAGGCCCGCGCCAAGATCGATCGAGACGCTTGGGGATATGTGGAGGCGGGCGCTGGCGCAGGCGATACGGCTTTCAGCAATCAGGAGGCGTTTCTTGAATGGGAGATCGTTCCTCGAGTCCTCCGCGATGTGTCCTCGTGCGACCTCAAGACTGATCTGTTTGGTCAGTCGCTACGATCTCCTTTATTGTTGGCACCTATAGGAATACAAGAAATAGTTCATCCTGAAGCTGAGATTGGGTCGGCACGTGCTGCAGCCTCTCTGATGATGCCGTTTGTTCTGAGCACGGTGTCTTCCCGCTCGATTGAGCAGGTCGCAGAAGTGATGGGTCCAATGCCGCGTTGGTTTCAACTGTACTGGGGAAGCCGAAAAGACATTGTCATCAGCCTGCTGGGCCGCGCCGAGAAATCTGGCTACAGTGCCATCATCCTGACGGTCGACGCACAGCTGCTCGGCTGGCGCGACGCGGATCTACAGAATGCATACCTGCCCCTCGTGCAGGCTAAGGGCGTCGCGAACTACTTCACAGACCCGGAATTCAGAAGGACGTTGAACAAGCCGCCGGAGGAGGATCCTCAGCAGGCCATTCAGCAATTGTTGCAGGTCCTATCTAATCTCACGCTTTCGTGGGATGATGTGCGATGGCTCGTCGACCAGACATCTCTGCCAGTGCTCATCAAGGGCGTCCTGCATCCCGATGATGCAAGGCAGGCGCTTGACGCCGGTGCCGCCGGTGTCATCGTCTCGAACCACGGAGGCCGGCAGGTAGACGGAGCCGTCGGCGCCCTTCGCGCCTTGCCCGGCATCTGCGAGGCGGTGGGTGGGTCAGCGCCAATCCTTTTTGACAGCGGCATTCGACGCGCCTCACACGTCGTCAAGGCGCTCTGTCTGGGCGCGACCGCTGTACTCGTTGGCCGGCCCTACATCTATGGCCTCGCGCTGAACGGCGAGAAGGGTGTTCGCGACGTGATGCTCAACTTGCTAGGAGAGCTGGACGTGACCATGCGTCTTTGCGGCTATCGCTCTATCGGCGAGTTGACGCAAGACGGTTTGCGGCCGGTGTGAGAAGGCATGGAGAGGCGGTGGCTAGCCGACAAACCGAAGGAACCAGTCGATGAGTTTCCTTGTGGTTTCTCCGAAGGGCGGATAGAACGCTCTCGTAGGCGGACGCCGCAGGCGCTGTCGCATCACAGAGCGCTCGTTCGAGAAGGCTAAAAAACCGGCGTGGCCATGGCTACGTCCGATGCCGCTCGACTTGATGCCTCCGAACGGCAGGTGTGGATTCGCGAAGTGAATACCGACGTCATTGATTACGACGCCGCCAGATTTCGATCGCGACATGATCTCGTCAGCTACCCGCGGCTCGTCCGTAAAAATGTAGAGTGCAAGCGGGGGATCCAGTCGGTTCGAAAATTCGATCGCTTGGTCCATGCGCTCGTACGTGATGACCGGTAGCAGCGGGCCGAAGATCTCTTGCTGCATCATTTGCGAATCGAGGCTGACGCCAGTGAGAACCGTGGGCTCCAACCGTTCAGAAGAGCGGTCGATCTTGCCTCCGCAGGCGATCGTGGCGCCACGTTCCAGCGCATCCTGAATCATCGCCTCGAGGCGATTCATGTGGCTCTCGTTGATGATCCCGGCCATGTCGGAACTCTCTGCCTCCGGACCTTGGTTGGCGGTCAGGCGGGCGAGAGCTGTGCACAGCGCAGGCACCAGTTCGTCCGCGATTCGTTCATCTGCCAAAACGTAGTCGGGCGCAACACACGCTTGCCCGGCGTTGGTGAACTTGCCCCATGCGACGGCATTGGCAGACGACTCTATGTCGGCTGTGTCAGTGACAATAGCCGGAGACTTGCCGCCAAGCTCCAGGGTGACCGACGAAAGATGTGTCGCAGCGGCCTCCATGACGATACGACCTACCCGCGCGCTGCCGGTAAAGAAGATGTGATCGAACGGGAGTTGAAGTAAGGATTTCGCCGTGGCAGGACCTCCCTTCAAGACGGCTACCTCATCCTTATCAAAAACCTCGCGGATAAGTCGCTCAATAGCGTCTGCAGAGTTGGGCGTATGCTCCGAAGGTTTCAGAATTGCGCAGTTTCCAGCTGCAACTGCTGATACAAGGGGGCCGAGTGTCAGAAGGATAGGGAAGTTCCAGGGCGAGACGATCAAAACGACACCCTTTGCCTCGTGATGAATCTCGGATGCGGTTCCGATGAGTGGTAAGGGCATTCTGACTTTCGCGGGACGCATCCATCGATCGAGATTCCGAACAGCGTGACGGATCTCGAGGATCACAGGTATGACTTCTGTTAGGTCAACCTCTTCTGGGCACTTGCCAAAGTCCAGCTGCATTGCCTCGTGGAGATCCGAGCGGCGTTCGAGTAGCTCTTGCTGCAGTCCGAGAAGTTTGGTTTTGCGGGTGGCCGCATCGCTCTGTGCGACTGTCTGTTCCTTCAGACGAAGCCGCGCGAACAACGCTCGCAGCTCGTCGATTTGCGGAACCGGATCGGCCGTAGAAGGCGTCGGTTGCCGCGTCTCAGTTGCCGTAGATCTTGACGACAAGGTTGCCCTCTTTATCGATATACCCGCGATACATTCCCGGGGTGTTGAACGGCATCGCGATGTTTCCGTCGTGATCGATTGCAATGACTCCGCCACCACCTCCCATCTCTGACAGCTTGCCATGGATCACCGCGCTCGCCGACTCGGCAAGGCTCATGCCGGTGAGCCGCATGGTAGAGCAGACATCGTACGCGATGACACCGCGAATGAAATACTCACCATCACCAGTGGAAGAGACGGCGCACGACTCGTTGTCCGCATAAGTCCCCGCGCCGATAATCGGTGAGTCACCGACGCGGCCCCATCGCTTGTTGGAGATTCCACCTGTAGATGTTGCCGCCGCCAGATTACCGGCGGCGTCGAGTGCCACGGCGCCGACGGTCCCGTACTTCGAAATGTCATCGTGACGGACTTCCTCGTCCAGTTCTTCGTCGCGGAGTGGGTCGATGATGCCGCCCTTGTCCACTTCCTCGCTTTGACGTCTCTCGAGCTGCCGCTTGCGTCGTTCGATGACGAAATAATCGTTATCTACCAACTCGAGGCCGTATTCGCGAGCCAGTTCTTCCGCGCCGTCACCGACGAGGAGTACGTGAGGCGATGACTCGAGAATCAAGCGCGCTAGCAAAATGGGGTTGCGGATGTGGCGCGTGGCCGCAGATGCTCCCGCCTGTAGCGTCTTGCCGTCCATGATGGACGCATCGTGCTCAACCGTTCCCAGATTTGTAAGCACCGCTCCGACGCCGGCGTTGAACAGCGGCGAATCCTCGAGTATCGTCACGGCACGCGTGACGGCTTCGACACTGCTCTTGCCATCGACCAGTAGTTCGTGCCCCGCCCGAAGAGCCTCCGTCAATTTGGCGCGGTATCTCTGTTCCAGTTCGTCGGTCATGTTTGACCGGGTGATGGTTCCGGCGCCGCCGTGGATGGCTATCGCCACCCGGGCCTCAGGCTGGTCTTGTGCTCGAGTCTCCATACAAGCGACGGACAAACTGATGATCAGGGCGGTGGTCAGCAAGCGGGCGGTCATGGCGGCGATTCTGCAGTTTAGTAAATTGATGAAATCGGAGTAGGTTCAGAACAATGTTAGCCTCCTGCACGAGTGAGGAATAATGGGGTTATAGTGAGAGACACATCATCGCGGCTGCATACGAATCGCTCCGTCAAGTCGGATGACACCTCCGTTTAGCATCGGATTCTGGATTATCTGACTCACGAGAGATGCGTACTCCGCTGGTCTCCCGAGCCTCGGCGGGAACGGCACCTGTTTGCCCAATGACTCCCG
>JBFIPX010000244.1:0-4760 GCA_041609895.1 Rhodothermales bacterium | reverse complement strand
GAGCGGCATGAGTCAACTGGGTGATGAAATGCGCGGTGCCGGTTCGACGGTGCAGCGCATCCGCGGTGAACTTGAGGAGATGGCCAACCGCTTCTCGTATTTCAATCGGGGCCCGGGGCGCGCGGGTGACCGCGTGGCACAACCGCCAACCCGTGTTAAGGAAGGTGCCACGGGCAAGGTGAAGAAGATCGCCGCCAACGGGTAAGCAATCATGAGTGATTTTGGAATGGCGGGAATCAAGGAGCTTCGCTATTACGTGATGCTCGCGCTGTACTTCCCAATTCTTCTGTACGCCTTTTCGACGTTTGACCTTAGCGATGAGACTTTTGTCGTCAACTCGTTCGAGCCAGTTGTTGTCGGCTCAGATCAGGTCGTGCTTGGGCAGCCGTTTGAGGGTCGGGCGTTCCTGGCCGTCGGTGGCGGAGAGGGTCAGCGACTAGAGGGAACGGGGTCGCTGCAGGCTCTTGGCGACTCAATATTCACGATGCGAACCGGCGACATCCTCAAGCCGAATGAGTCAGAGAAGACCGTTAGCTACGAGGGCGCGTTTCATTTTACCCAGGTGGGGGGAGAAGTGGCCCGGATCCCTGTCGAAGGGACGTTCCGTGTTCGGCGCCCGGACATTGTCGCTTTCAGCGAGGCCACGCAAACGGTCTACCGGCTGTGCAACAACAGCATTCGCATTGAGGTACCGGGACTCGAGAATCGGCCACTCAGTCTATCTGCCGGGGGACGCAGCGTTCGAGGCCGGCAGATCACGCTGAGTCCTTCGGGCAAGAGTGCGGAGGTGAAGGTCTCGGTCGTCGAGGACGACCGCGAGGTGTTTCTCGGGTCAAAGTCATTTGCGGTGATCGATCCGCCGCGGCCGGAGATCCGAGTCACGTCGGCCGGCCGGCCGATCAACAACGGAGAAAGTCTGTCCCGTCGCAGGGCGCTTCTCGAGTTCGCGATTGAGCCCGACGAGTCGTTCAAGCGCCGATTCCCGAAAGACGCACGATATGTGGCCGGCTCGGCCACCGTATACCTGCGTAAGGGGATGACGGCCAGCAAGAAGATCGGATCGTTTCGGATCGAAGGTAACAAGCTAGTCCTGACCAAGGCGCTGCGCGATGCCCGGCCAGGCGACCGCGTCCTGATACGCCTCGAAGGCGTCAAGCGGATCAATCATGCAGGCCAGGCCGTGAGCGTGCAGCTCCACGAGGCCAGTCGCACATTCGGATACTCCATTTCCTGAACCCACCGTTGGCCATGAAGAAGTTGCAGCTCATAATCGCCTTCGCCGCTTTGGCCGTACCGTGCGTCCTGGAGGCGCCGGCACAGTCGCGGTGGTTGCAAACCGTCCAGGTGATGGCCCCGGTTCAGGGCCAGGATATCGCCTCTGCGTTGCTCGACTCACTCGTCGACGTCGCTGATCGCCGCAAGGTCCTCATCGGCCGGACGCCTGAGGACTCCGCCCGCTATCGGGTCGTCGATCTGGAAGACCGTCTCTTTAGTGACGGACTGGACTTCAGCAGCGCGAACAAGGTGTTCATCACCTATCGGTTCGAGGCAAATCAGCGACGGTTCAAGGCAGACATCCTGGACCTCTATTTCATCTACCGCCCCGAGGAGTACGAGGATGCGGATATTCCCATTGCGTTCTTCGACGCATCGGACCCGATCATCCGCAATACACTCGTGGGAAAAGGGACCCGGCTCGAGACCAATGAGGCCGTGTTCGAACCATTCTGGGACAAGCTCCAATTCTATCAGCTGGAGGACGCTCTTGTTACCAGCATAGGAGGGAGGGTTATTCGAGACGAGGAGCGAGCTGCCAGTGAGCGTACTCGACTGGTAGGCATCATCCGCCAATTCCTCTACTAACAGCTGCGTTGTTTGCAGTCCCCTGATTTGTTTCACTCAGGATCATCTCCGCTTCGTCAAAGACGCGGCTCTACGGTGCTTGGCATCTGTTCGGCTCTCGTCGTGTGGGCGCTGCTCCCGACGAACGCCGGCGCTCAGTATGACTGGCGTCCCCACCTTGGACCTGTCCCGACCGGTTATGAGATAAGCAGGTTCGGGACCTGGGATCTAGAGGTCATTCCACTTAGGGGGATGGTCGACAAGGCTTACTACGAGTCAGGCGAGTTCGAGGGATCGCGGATTCGCAAGATTGTGGAGACGACACGGTCGGCTGCGGATGCCTCCGGCTCATCGTCTGTATTTCGTCGAAGCACGGCACACCTGGACCGGCAGGGCCGCATCACGCGAATCGAGTATGCCGATCCACTTACCGGAAAGGTGGTGCAGCGCGAGTCGTTCTCGTACGATCGCGAGGGAAGGCTGCTCTCCTGGCGCAGGGCTCGGCCCCCGTCCGAGATTCTTGTGGCGTCTGTAACGAGGACGCTATACCCGGGACGCGGTCCTTATGGCATGTCGCAGACGTTTTCATACGACGAGGACGGCACGCTCCGCGAGTGGCGGGCGTGTACGATCTCCGTTGAACAGCGCCTTGAGCAGTGTGAGGAGGACTATCTGATCCTGGATAGAGCGGCGCGCATCGTCGAATTCGCAGCCGCCGGGACGCGGCACAAGATCGTACGAAATGCGGTCGGCAACGCAATACGAATCGAAGTGATGGACGCGGACGGAAAAGGATCGACGGCCCTTGCGATCTCGTTCGATGGGAAGACAGTCGCCGAGAGGCCCGCAGGCGATTCGCTAGCCGTCGGCAATGTGGGTTGGATGGACGAGGACGGTCGAATGATACAGTATCGCGTCAGTCAGCCCGATAAGCCGGAGTACTACTGGACGGCGACGTGGACATACGACCGTGAGGACCGACCGCTCACCGTACAGAAGGGATTCGACCGGTACGAGTACAAGTATGACGCTGCGGGGCGCTTGATCGGCGTTTCGCAATCCCTGGCTCCCGGGTCGGTGCTCCGGACGTTCAACTCTCGCGGACGTCTTCACTCTCAGGTCCCGCCACTATTCTACAGCAGGCTCGATGCCGGGTTGTCGGGAGAGGAACGCTATGTCTACGACGATCGCGGTTACCTAACCGGGATCACGGTACGTAACTCGGATGGTCAGGAGGTCGCGCAAACCGACGTCAACTATCTGGGCCGAGCGACAAACTAGGCGGTCCTAGCATTCCGCTTGCCCTTTCGACTGGTTGTCGCTATTGTCGCGCGATAACCACCAGGAAGAGACAGCAAATGAAGGATGCGAAGCGCGCGGCTACTCGACGCAGCGCACCGATAGAGATGAGTCCAGCCGCGTTTCGGGAAGCGGGCCACGAACTTGTCGAGCGGATCGCCGACTTGCTTGCCGAAATGCCGAACGGGCTTGTTACACCCGGAGAAAGGCCCGCCGCCGTCCGTCGGGTACTGGGCAACCGTGCGCTGCCTGACAATGGCCAGGATCCGCAGAAGCTCTTACGGGAGACGGCCGATCTACTGGCTGATCACTCTTTGTACAATGGTCATCCTCGGTTTCTCGGTTTTATCACGTCGTCCGCGGCCCCGATCGGTGCACTTGCCGACATGTTGGCCGCCTCCGTAAACCCTAACCTCGGCGGATGGCTCTTGTCGCCGATGGCGTCGGAAATCGAAGCACAGTCCATTCGTTGGATCGCGGAGCTGATTGGATATCCGTCTGACTGCGGCGGTATTCTTGTGAGCGGCGGCAACATGGCAAACTTCGTGGGTTTTTGGGCTGCCCGGCGAGCGAAGGGAGGAGAGCTTGTACGAAGCGAAGGCGCGTCTGCGTCGTCTCGGCTGCGGGTGTATGCGTCCTCCGCAACACACACATGGCTGGAGAAGATTGCGGACCTCTCCGGATTGGGCACCCGAGCAATCCATTCGATACCGGTCGACGGGTCGGAGCGCCTCCATTCGGGAGCACTGCGGGCAGCTATCGAGGAGGATATCGGGCGCGGTCTGCAGCCGTTTATGGTGGTGGGTTCTGCCGGAACGGTGAGTACGGGAGCCATCGATCCGCTGGGCGACATCGCATCCATCTGCCGCGATTTTGACCTTTGGTTCCACATAGACGGAGCCTATGGTGCGCCGGCGGCTGTCATGGACGACCCGCCAGATGAATTCAGATATATAGGCCAGGCGGATTCCGTGGCCGTCGACCCACACAAATGGCTGTACGCACCGCTTGAGGCCGGTGCGGTACTCGTTCGCGACAATGCTGTTCTTCGAGATACGTTCAGCTACCATCCGCCGTACTACCCCGACAAGGTGTCTGACGACGAGTCTGGCGTCATGTACTACGAACTGGGTCCGCAGAATTCGCGGGGCTTTCGTGCACTCAAGGTTTGGATGGGTATCAGGCAGGCCGGTCGAGACGGTTACAGGCAGATGATCACAGAGGACGTAAGGCTGGCTCGTTTGTTGTTCGAAGTGGCGCAGTCCAACCCAGAGCTTGAGGCAGTCACGCATAACCTGAGCATTGCAACTTTTCGGTATGTACCTGAGGGAGTAGAGCCTGGAAACGATGACGACGAGGGGTATCTGAACGATTTGAACCGGCGCCTGTTGGTAGCCCTGCAACAAGGCGGAGAGGTTTTTTTGTCAAACGCAGTGCTGGACGGTCGGTATTTGCTTCGGGCATGCGTCGTGAACTTCCGCACGACCGAGCAGGACGTGCGGGCGATACCTGAGATCGTACTGCGGACCGGTCGAGAGCTGCAATAGCAAACGTTTCTCAGGCTTGCACGGACCGCGGGTCAGTCGTTATTGCAGGCTGGGGACCTATAGATCGCGCAG
>JBFIPX010000243.1:0-4776 GCA_041609895.1 Rhodothermales bacterium | reverse complement strand
GTGCTTGTCCAGAAACGCGTCGATCGCCTCTACGTAGGTGTCACCCGTGACGATGAAGCCGTTGTTATGACCCCCGGAGATCGTCAGCAGCTCCTTGTTTCCACGCGCAGCCTCAAACAGATCCTCTCCGTGACGGTAGGGCACGATCTCGTCGTCGGTGCTGTGTATGACGAGCAACGCGCCCGTCTGCAGCGCGTGGATACGCGACATGCTGTCGAACTTGTCGTTCATCAGCCACCGGACCGGCAGGAACGGGTAGTGGTCGGTCGTCAGGTCGTGTACCGATGTGAACGCGGATTCAAGGATGAGAGCCCGGGTACTATGCCGGTGGGCTAGATGCGTCGCCACGCCACCGCCCAACGACCTCCCAAAGACGACAATCTTCATCGGATCAATACCCCGATTGCCGGTCAAGTAGCGCCAGGCCGCCTCGGCATCCTCATATAGCCCGGACTCCGACGGCGTGCCCGTACTCCGGCCAAATCCGCGATAGTCGAATATCAGAATGCTGAGCCCGAGGCTGTTGAAGATCTTCAGCGACTCGATGCGGTCGCCCATATTGCCGGCATTACCATGCAAGAACAGCAGCACACCACGCTCTCGGCGGGCAGGCAGCCACCATCCAACGAGGTTTTCGCGATCTGAGGTCGTCAGCGTGACCGGCTCGAACAGCAACTCGTGATGACCGGGCGTCGTGGCCAGCTGCTCGGTAGGATGGTAAAGAAGACGTTCCTGCAAGACGTATACGACGGCCGCGAAGGCCCCGTACAGGATAACAACGCCAAACAGGGTGACTAGCGTGGTCTTGAGCACGGCGGGTAGGTGGTGATTCGGCGCGTTGCGCGATACATATGCACTAATGCAAGAAAGGCGCCCTTCGTCCGCAGCGTAAACGTGGCGGCGGCCGGGAGGTTGCTGTCATCAGGTATCGGCGCAAAGTGTCGACTACTTGAGGTTCTGGCGTTTGACGTCTCGGAATCGGAAATTCCGGGACGCCGAGATCGATCGTCGTGGCACGACCTTGTTTCGAGGTCATGGTCATAATGGCCCGGACCGCAACAATGTTGACACGTTAATGAATAACTGTAAAAGCTTCGACCTGCAATTGAGACGGTGGCGATTCACGTCACTGCTCGTCACGTTGCTGTCGTCATTCCTCGCCGCTCCAGGTAACGGTCAATATTGCGGTCGAGTTGGCGACACGGGCGGGTACCTGAATGCCCGCTACGGTTATTCGATGACCTACGACGGAGGATGGCACCGTCTGCACATCAGCCCAAGAGAGGATGATTTTCGACTGACATGCCGTGACACTGTTGTGGTTTCGGGGACGGTTCTCGATTTCAAGTATGCTGACGTCGAAGGCGCCCGTAGCTACGTGGACTCGTTGAGGATTGCGGCCATATGGAAGGCATCGCTCTTCTGCGGAGCGGATGGACCCGATGGGTCTTCCTATTGTGAGGAGCCTACTCGTATCGAGGTCTTGTCGGGGGTCGGAGATCCCCCCGTTTTGCGTTTCTATCAGAAGTTCGTGCGCGAGGACTTCGTGGACGAGAAGGTCACGCGAACAGAAAGGCAAGTCGGCCCATACTACGCGATCGACATCTCGCAGAAAGGGGTCGAACGGTTCCTGCTTCTAACGTCGGAAGTGCATCGAGATGCATCAGAGGAATATCTGGATGCGCTCTCGGCAATCGTCGGGTCGATTCGAGTGGTGGATTCTCCTTTCCTGGTGCAGTAGTACGAGACACGTTGTAGGAGTCTTCCCGGCCTACGAGCGGGGAGACATATTGGTTTGAGGCAGATTTCGATTCCCGCGAAAGCGGGAATGACAACGCAAGTCATCCCCGTCTTGACCGGGGACCCATGAGAGAGTGAGGCGACCGCACCGGTGTATGGGTGCCCGCCTGCGCGGGCATGACGGGGCAAAGCCTTCCCGGCCTACGAGCGGGACCCATGAGAGGCAGAGGTCACCTGTGGGTACCCGCTTGCGCGGGTATGGCTTGCTGAAGCCGCATCAAGCCCCCACCGCTGCCAGTATCCGGTCGAGGTGGTCGTTGAGGCCCTGATCAACAATTCGCCGCGACGGGTCAGCGTCATACCATCTAAGAATCTCTTCAGCGCCTCTCGCGAACGGGGTCGTAGCCTTGAAGCCGGGCACCAGGCGCTTGATCTTCGTGTTGTCGAAGATCATGCTGTGGGCCTTGTCGCCGAGTAGACTCGCGCCCCAATCGGGATCGTGCCGGGCGATGACGTCCGACGGCACGTGCACGATGTTGGCGGTCGTACCTGCGGCGCTTGCGAGATGATGAACGATTTGGTCCCACGTCAACAACTCTTCGGATGTGATGTGGACCGCGTGACCGATCGCTCCGGTGTGCCCAAGCAGACCGACGAACCCTTTCGCGAAGTCGCGATGGTGAGTGAGCACCCACAGGGATGTCCCGTCGCCATGCACGATGACCTTGCGACCGTTCCGCATCCTGTCGATGACGGTGTATCCACCGTGCAGCGGTATCGTTCGCTGATCGTAAGTATGAGATGGCCGCACGATGGTGATGGGAAAGTCTTCCTCGCGATATGCCCGCAGTAGGCGCTCCTCGCAGGCGATCTTGTTGCGCGAGTATTCCCAGAACGGGTTGTGCAGGGGCGTCGACTCCGTGATGGGTAGATGGGTGGGCGGCGTCTGATAAGCGGATGCTGAGCTGATAAAGATGTACTGCCCCGTTTTTTCGCGGAACAGTTCGAGATCGTTCTCTATGTTCTGCGGTACGAAAGCCACCCAGTTGACGACGACATCGAACGTGCGGTCACCCAGAACTGCAGTCGCGGATCCGCGGTCGTAGATATTGCCGTGAAAAACCTGCGCGCCCGCCGGGGTCTCCCGGCTCGACTGGCCCCGGTTGAGCAGGTAGAGCTCCATACCGCGATCTATCGCGAGCCGCGCGCAGGCAGAGCTGATGATTCCCGTTCCGCCGATGAAGAGGACTTTCATTGCAGACTATTGGCGTATCTGGTCTGATTCGGGTAAGAACTCGCAGATTGCGAGCTGCTCAGGATAAACAAATGCCCCCGAATTCGGTGTACCGTGCCCAAGACGGCCGTGGGTCGCGCGCCTACATCTCAGACGGTAGATCGTAAAGGAAGTACCATCCCGGCAGGCAGTGTACATTTACGCACATGAGTCACAACCCTCGTAACACCAGCTATGGTACCGGATAGCCCCGCACCACTGGATCGATCCATGTTGTCCGTAGTCGTCCCCGTCTACAACGAGGAGGAGACGCTGTCGGAACTGCGGAGCCGTCTTATGTCCGTCCTGGACGAACTCGATTTCGAGGACTTCGAAGTACTCATGGTCAGCGACGGCAGCACCGACGCGACGGAGGCAATCATCCACGACATGGTAGCCGCAGATCCGTGGTTCGTCGGCATCTTCCTGACGAGGAATTTTGGGCATCAGGCTGCCGTCGATGCGGGCCTGCAGTCGGCGCAGGGGTCGGTGGTCGCGGTCATGGATGGAGACTTGCAGGATCCGCCGGAGGTGATCCCCGAACTGATCGACGCGCTGGATCAAGGTGCTGATGTTGCTTACGGCATCCGTCGGAACAGGAAGGAAGGCGTGGTGAAACGAGCCGCGTACTGGTCCTTCTACCGCGGACTAAAGCTCATCTCGTCGACCGACCTCGCGCTGGATGCCGGTGACTTCTGCTGCATGAGGAGGCGCGTTGTTGATGCGATGAACCGGCTCCCGGAATCCCGACGATTCCTGCGCGGTCTCCGATCGTGGGTCGGTTACAAACAGGTGGGAGTCGAATACAATCGCGATCGCCGATTTGCGGGTAAGCCAAAGTATGATCTTCCGAGGCTGTTCGCCCTAGCCTACGACGGCGTGTTCTCGTTCTCGAGCACACCGATCAAGCTGATGCAGGTGATCGGTTTCGCGACGGCCTTTCTGGCCGGACTCATCGGGTTCATCTATCTGATACTGGCTTTCTTCGTAGAGACACCCCGGGGATTCCCGACGGTGATCGTTTCGATATGGTTTCTCGGTGGACTGCAGCTGCTGGCTTTCGGCATCCTCGGGGAGTACGTGCATCGGACCTTCGATCAGACGCGTCGTCGACCTGAAGCTCTGATTCGCGAGGTGCTGCGGCAGAAAGATGGTGAAGTGGGTCGCGGGTCAGGTCCGGCGCGTGCCGGATGATATTCCGAAACGTTGTCTGGTGGCAGCCAAAAGTACTTGATTAACGGGTGCCAATCTCTGGGCGCCGCGTCCGACGGCCGTTGGCTTGCCCCTCATCTACCGGGCTTTCGCCCGCCCCTTGAAGTAGACCATGTTCCAGAGCGTGACCCCCGCTTTTCCGAGGGGATAGGGTTCGAAGATGACGGTGTCGAAGTGCCGGGTGAAGAGCCGCTCCCACTCGTCGAGGGGCCGCGGGAAATCGCCTCGATCAGAGTGCGCGAGCCATCGCGCGATGGAGGGATTCTTGGGTAGGACGAGATCCAGGACGTGAATGTAACCGTCGTCGGTGAGTTGGTGACTTAGCTGCTCCAGCATTCGTTCGACATCGGGTGTGTCGATGTGATGCATGAGGCTGTTGAGCAGGATGAAGTCGAAGTGCTGATCGGGCGGTGCTTCGTACTCGCGAACGTCGGCTACCATGAACTCGCGCCGGTGCCGTTGGCGCGCCTCGGCCACGTAGTCTTCGTTGATGTCGATCCCGAGATAGTCCTGGTTTTCGAACCACGGGGCGTTGGTGCCCGGGCCGCAGC
>JBFIPX010000242.1:0-4896 GCA_041609895.1 Rhodothermales bacterium | reverse complement strand
GAGATCGTTGAGGCGATATTCGAGCAGGTTTGGGGCACTAAAGTGGGCGGAGGTCCGACGGACCAAATCGAATCGATCATTGCCCTCAATGACATCGTCTACGTGGGCACGCCGCGAGGACTGTTCGCCCTCGACGGTGATCCATTCTTCATAGGTGATAGGGTAACCGTCGAGCAGGGCTTGCCGGCCGACAGGGTAGTAAGTATGGCAGTATCCCCCACGTCCGGCAACGTTTGGGCCGGCACTAACGGCGGACTCGCAGAAATTGATGCACGTACGCGCAGTGTCATTCGGACCGTCACAAAGAGCGATGGCCTCATCGACAATGAAGTCTGGTACCTTGGGTCCGTCTTTGTGGACGAAAACGGCATTGTCTACTACGGAACGGCCAAAGGCCTGTCTATGTACGACCCCGACGCGGACAAACCGAACCTCGTCCCCGCCAAGCCGCAAATAACCAACGTTCGATATCGCGAAAGCCTGTGGGGCAACAACGAATTCGCGATCGAGTACGCTGCGCTGAGTTTCGCGCGCGAAAAGGAGGTCGAGTACAAGACCCGACTGGTACCATACGAAACGGAATGGTCCGCCCCAACCAAGGATCACCGGATTCGCTACACGAACCTGCCGGCATTCTTTGCCGATCGTGACTACACCTTCGAGCTGCAGGCGAGCAACGGCTCGGGAGTCTGGACGGACCAGCCTCTCTCCTACTCTTTCTCGGTTACGCCGGCATGGTACATCCGATGGTGGGCGCTGCTTTCCTATCTGCTTCTGGTTGGCGGAGGTGTGTTCGCCTACATCCGGCACAAGACGCGAGTACAGGCCGAACAGCTCGCTCAGGAACGCGAGATCAATGAGCGGCTCCGACGCATTGATCGACTGAAGGACGAATTCCTGGCGAACACGTCGCATGAACTCCGAACGCCGCTCAACGGCATCATCGGCATTGCCGAATCGATGATGGATGGTGTCGCGGGCAACCTCGGGCACAAGGCGATGAGCAACATCGCCCTCATCATCGCGTCGGGTAAGCGACTCGCCAATCTCGTAAACGACATCCTGGACTTCTCCAAGCTGAAAGAGCGCGAGCTCGAACTGCGCAGCAAAGCCGTTGATGTCAGCGTTCTCGGCGACATCGTCCTGAGGGTAAGTGAGCCCCTCATCGAAGGCAAGAATCTCATCCTGAAGAACACGATTCCGCGCGACCTTCCGCCTGCACTCGCAGACGAAGATCGTTTGCAGCAAATCCTCTACAATCTGATTGGCAACGCGATCAAATTCACGCACGAGGGAAGTGTGATTCTCTCGGGTCGATCGGGTGACGGCTTCGTCGAAATAGGAGTTGCGGACACGGGAATTGGAATACCGAAAGAGAAGCACGACGCCATCTTCCAATCGTTCGAGCAGGTGGATGCCTCGACGGGTCGGGAGTACGGCGGCACAGGACTCGGACTCGCCGTTACGCGGCAACTCGTCGAACTGCATGGTGGAAAGATTCGTGTCGAGTCGACAGCAAACGTTGGGTCAACCTTCCTCTTCACGCTTCCGATCGCGGATGGTGAGGCCGAGGCATTGGAGGCTACCGAATATCTCTCGCGTATGGCGACCGCCGAACCGGGACCTGAATCCGATACCGCGATAGCAGGTGGCGAGACCGAAACGGCGAACGCCTCCGTGGTCGAGGATAATGAGGTGCACGTATTGGTGGTGGATGACGAGCCGATCAATCAGCAGGTGATGGCGAATCAGCTGTCGGTGGCGAATTACAACGTTACGCAGGCGATGAACGGAATGGAGGCCCTTAAGGCCCTCGACGGCGACACGAGCTTCGACATCGTACTCCTTGACGTCATGATGCCGCGGATGTCAGGCTTCGAGGTCTGCAACCGGATCCGAAAGAAGTTTCTCCCCAGCGAGTTGCCGATCATCATGGTTACGGCCAAGAACCAGGTGGCGGATTTGGTGGAAGGCCTCTCGGCAGGAGCGAACGACTACATTACTAAACCTCTATCCAAGAGCGAGTTACTGGCGCGAATTAAGACGCAACTTAATCTGCAGCGAATCAATCGTGCCTACGGCCGCTTTGTCCCGCGGGAGTTTCTGCGCTATCTGAACCGCGAGAGCATCATCGACGTCAAGCTTGGCGACATGGTGCAAAAGGAGATGACGATCTTCGTTTCAGACATCCGGAAGTTCACAACGCTTTCGGAGAAGATGACGCCTGAGGAAAACTTCGAGTTCATCAACGCCTACCTCGCGCAGGCCAGCCCCGTGATTCGCGACCACGGCGGTTTCATCGACCGATACACGGGTGACGCGATCATGGCTCTCTTCCCGGAGGAGGCGGACAAAGCCGTGCAGGCATCGATCGATACACTGCGGATTCTCGAGGACATCAATCGCCTTCGCGTCCGGCAGGACGAGCTGCCCATCGAGATCGGAATCGGACTCCACTCCGGATCGCTCATGCTTGGCATCGTCGGTGAGCGCGAGCGCGCCCAGGGTGACATATTCTCCGACGCTGTCAATCTTGCCAACCGAATCGAGGGGTTAAGCAAACTGTACGGCGCGTCGTTGGTCGTTAGTGAAGAAACCCTTGGCCGTCTCGGGGCAAACCGCGAATACCACGAACGCTTTCTCGGCAAGGTCCAGGTAAAAGGAAAGAACGAGCACGTTTCGGTGTTCGAAATTTACGATGGCGATCCGGAGCACATGATCGATCTGAAGCTTCGGACGAAGAACGATTTTGAGGAAGGGTTGGACCACTACTTCAACCGCGAGTTCACCAATGCATCGGTATGTTTCAAGAAGGTTCTCGATCAGAACGGCGACGACAAAACGGCGGCGCTGTACTTGAGACGCTCGGCCCAGTTCATGATTCAGGGCGTGTCAGATACGTGGGAGGGCGTGGAAGCGGTCGATGAGATTTCTGACGGCTTGCCCGTACAGTCGGCGTCCCGGTCAGACGCTGAGCCTACTGTACCGCCTCGGCGCGCGCCGCGGTCCAGAAGCACGGGTCGAGAAACGGTAGATTCCACCGATGCGGCCTCGAGTGGTAACGGACACGACGGATCAACGCCAACCGTTGACGACACGGCGCCGCCCACGCCCATGACCACCGGGGGCACCGAGTTGCCGCCGGAGGTGAGAGAAAGATCCGATTCCGGTACCCGCACGAAGCACAGCGCCGTCGCTGCGCGGGATGCCATCTCGGGTGACGGTGGATCCGCCGTTGACACGTCCGCGTCACGACCCGACGTCATCGCCATCGACGAAGAGGTACCAGCTCTGGTCGACCCCGATCACGATTATGGTGCCGTCGAAGATGCCTCCGAAAGCCTGGCGCCGACACAAAAGGGTCGACGGAAAAAGAAGAAGGACAAGAAGAAGTCAAAGAAGCGGAAGAAAGAGGACAAGGCGTCCAAAAAGGCTTCCAAGGAGAAGGAGAAGAAGAAAGAAAAGAAAGGCAAGCGCAAAAAGTCGTTGACCAACTCCTCCAAGACCCGCAAAGGAAAAAAGAAGGGAAAAAAGAAGTAGCTGAAGGACTCTCCCACCGTTGGCATTCAATGGGTACTCCCGAGGATGGTTCGAGACAACGCAGGACCAGGGTGCGCATCTCTACCGTCGTGTTCGATATATTCCATTCGAATTGCGCGCGTTACCCCACCCGGCAGCATTCGTGAGCTTCAGACGCTATCTGCATTCCCTTGTCGCGGCGACCGCCCTGGTCATAGGTGTGGCAGACGCCCAGACACTGGGCGTTGTCGAAGGCACCGTCCTGGATTCGGAGACGGGTGAACCCCTGATCGGAGCCAATGTGGTTGCGTCCGTCGGTGATTTTACCCGCGGCGTGGCGACACGGGCGGGCGGCCAGTATCGCATCGCCAACCTCCCCGAAGCGACGTACCAGATCCGCGTGTCGTTTGTCGGCTATGTCGACCAGGAATTGGAGGCCCGCGTCGACGCGGCAGCAACGGTCACGCTCAACTTTCGCCTCGAGCCCACCGACATCCAGGTCAATCCCATTACGATTACGGCCTCGCGCGGTCCTCAGAAGATGCTGGATGCTCCTGCCGCCGTCACCGTACTCGAACCGGAAGAACTCGAAGCACGTGTAGGTCTGACAGCTGCCGAGCATCTCAAGACGGCTCCGGCCGTCGATGTTGTCGCCACGGGCATCAACCAGTCTCGGATTGTCATTAGGGGGTTCAATGATAACCTCGCAAGCTCCCTGCTGACTTTGATCGACAATCGTATTGCGCGTCTCCCGTCGATCCGTCTTACGGCCCTGCAGCTGATCCCCATTTTCAACGCCGATATCGAGCGGGTCGAAGTTGTCTCTGGTCCTGCTTCTGCACTCTACGGACCCAACAGCGCCAACGGCGTCGTTCACATTATCACGCGATCCCCCTTCGAATCGCAGGGGACGACCGCTACGGTCTCGGTGGGAGAGAACGACATCATCTCGGGCGCCGTCCGGCATGCAGGGACGATAACGCCAAGGCTCGGATACAAGCTTTTCGCCCAGTATTACACGGGTAATGACTTCGAATTCTCGGATACAACCGAAGTAGCCGCAAGACAGCAGGCTCTTGCCCTCGGTGCGGATCCCGACACACTTCTAATCGGGCGCCGGGACTTCGGCGTTCGCAACGTCGCGCTGCAGGGTAGGCTTGACTATCGCCTGCCGGACAACGGTTTGATAATGATCAACGCCGGATTCACTCTGGGCGACAATATCGAGACGTCTCCAACCGGTTCGGTACAGGCGAAGAACGCGATCGTAACGTACATACAGGGTCAACTGCGCTACCGAAGGCTATTCTTCCAAACCTTCTACAACTTGCTCGACTCCGGCGACTCGTACGCGCTGCGCACCGGGGATCTGTTTCT
>JBFIPX010000241.1:0-4909 GCA_041609895.1 Rhodothermales bacterium | reverse complement strand
CAGGCTCTACTCCAGGATTGTGCAAGCGCCGGACTCGAAAGCCTCTTCGAGGGCTGCGGCAGCGTCAGCGCGGAGCATCTCGGGGCGGGAATGCCGATCGGTCATCATTGCAACGCCCACACTGACACCTCCTTCGAGAGGGCCTGCCAGCCCGGCAAGATCTGCCTGGACGCGAGCTGCCCACGCCTCTACTTCAGCCACATCGGATCGATGGAAGACACCGGCCATGAGGTCGCCGAACCGCTCTACCCGAATCACATCAGAGGTAGCCGCAAGGTGGCCAATCAGCGTCGCTTCCACTTCCTCCATGGTCTCTCGGTCTGAAATTTCGTCGGCCCGGTTGAGAAGAACCAGAGCTAGTGCCAGTGGTCGCCCATCCGCCCGGGCATCCTGGATCTCCTCAGCAATAATTTCGCGCCTCGGTTTCAAGGGTGTACCGACCTCCGCGTCCAACAGCGTACCCAACAACCTCGCGTACTGCTGAAGGAGGCGCTTGGACTGACCCGAGTCAAGCACACCTCTTCGGACAGAGTCCGCCACCAGAGTCACCCGCTCATCGTCGGAGGATGTCTGAACGTCGACTCTGGCGACTTCACGAATTGCGATTTCGCCTCTGTAGTACTTCAGATCCGTGACATCCCAGTCTGCGCTCGACACGTCCTCGACAACCACCTTCCCTTTACCAGTCGCACTGAACGGCATTTCGCTGGTCACCGGCAGGATGCTGGCGCCTCGGGCGTAGGCGTTTTGACTCACAATAGCCAGCAGCGTCCACCCCTCAACTGTCTGCCGAATAAGTGCAACGGTGTTCGCATTAATCGCCGAGGCAAGTGACTCGAGGCACGGACCGAGCACATCCGGTGCACGGTCCTCTGCCACCGAAATCATCTGGAAGACTGATGAACTCCGATGACTGGATTCGACAAATGCATCCAGCCGTGACGTACCAGCCTTCTTACGGACCGGCGGCACCGGCTGATGCGGCATGCTTGAGATGTTGCGGTGCCGCTCGTCACTAATCGGTTCCGTATGCGCGGATGCGACCGGAGACTCATTGACGGATGCACTGGAGTCAGAAGCCTGCGCTTGCTCCCTCGCGGCAACCGGAGCAGACCCGTTCGCGGCTTTAGGTCTGATCTCCAGGATACCTAGCGAGTTAAGATCCTCTTCCGCAACTGGTGAATAGCCGACGGAATCAGGCTTGCCGACATCGAATTTACCCTTCATCCCAAGCAACCACAGACCGCCGGCAGCCAGCAAGAGGGCCAGAGCGACGACGAAGAGGAGAGATACTTCGAGAACGGCAGCAAATACCGCCGACAGAATCGCCAGAATGATCAGCAGAGCTCGACTCATTCGAGGGTTTGAGTACCCCGTATCACCGGGAAAAGTGATTATCGAAATCTATGGGCGTACCCGCCGAATGTCAACCGAAAGACCCTGTAGCCCGGCGACGACGACCAGTCCGCGGGATGCACGTCACGGGGTAGCCCGGATCCCCTCAAGTATATACGACACGAGAGCGCCGCATACGCGTCATGGCGTTGCCGCCTATGGGCAGAACCACCGCGCCACTTCCGGTCCCACCGGCACCAGTAACGCAAGCAGACCTGCTAGTGGAGCGCAACGTGCTTGATAAACCGTCTCACGGCGAAGAACGAGCCGACCCATCCAAGGAATACGCCCATCATCAAGACAGCCACGATCAGTAAAAATAGAGGACCGCTACCACCTGTAGAGTCCATCTGTGGCAGGTAGCTCGACACGAAGCCGTATAGTACGAACAGCGCGAAACAGGCGAGGATGGAGGCCAGAAGGCCTTGGAGAATGCCCTCAACAATGAACGGACGCCGGATAAACGTGTCTGTTGCCCCGACGAGCTTCATCGTCCGTATCAGAAGCCGTCTGGCGTAGATCGTAAGACGTATCGTGTTGCCAACAAGGAAGATCGACGCCAATATCACGAGAGCTCCAAGCCACAGGCCCATAGTGCGTATCAGGCTCAGGTTCTTCTGCACCTTGATGAGCAGCGGTTGATTGAAGATCACCTCATCGACGCGCGCCCAGCTCTCGAAGTGGTCAACGAGAGCATTTAGACTATCGGGATTTGCATAAGACGACGACACCCGAACTTTTATGGAAGCAGGTAGAAAGGGCTCGTCAAAAAACAAGTCGCTGCCCTCGCCGAACTCGCGCCGGAAGACAGCTTGCGCCTCGGCTTTCGAGATATAGTCAGTCTCCGCCACTCCGGGCGTATTGCGTGCTCGCTCGTGCATGGCAATCGCAAGAGATTCGCTGACGTCGTCCTCCAGGAAGAGCTCGAGCTCACCGACTCGCTGTCTGAGCCAGTCCGAGACGTAGTTTGCCTCAAGACTGAGCAGGAGAAACAACCCGATAAGTACGAGCGCTACCGCCATGGCACTGGTGGATGCCGCGGATGCAAACTTCGCTCGCCGCAAACTGGCCACACCCTCGCGTATGCTGTACGAAAGCGACACTTCTGACCTCGATGGTTCGGTGGGAATACCTTGTACTTATCGGCCACGGGGCCGGGTTTCAATAGTGACTAATCCACGACACCGCCCGACGGGTAGGACCCGAGCACCTTCACATATGCCGCGATCTCTTTCAAGTGCCCGATCGCATTGGTGACACCCTCTTCCTGCTCCGATCCGCCGAGGTCGAGATAGAACAGGTATTCCCCGGGACTCCCGACGAGAGGGCGGCTCTCAATCTTGTATAGATCGATTTCCCGCAGGGCAAAAACGGCCAGACTCTTGAATAAAGCGCCTGGCACATTGTTCTTCATCGCGTATACGATGGAGGTCTTCCATGCCGACTTCTGAGCGGACGGCACGTCGGGTACTGTTCCGGGAGCAGCCAGAGCGAGAAACCGGGTATAGTTCTGGTGGTTGCTCTCGATTCCTTCGGCGATGGTTGCAAGTCCATATTCGCTGCCCGCGCGAGAACTCGCAATAGCCGCCACCGACGGATCCGCGCCATCTGCAACATCTCGCGCCGCGCCAGCTGTGTCATAGGTAGGGATTATCTCTACGTCGGGTAACTGCTCCCTGAGAAAATGCCGGCACTGACCCAGCGCCTGGGGATGTGACTTCACTTTCTTGATCTGCTCCAGCTGCACGCGGGGAAGTGCGAGAAGAGAGTGCCGAATTCGCAGGCTAACCTCCGCGGTTATCCGCAGCTCGTGCTCCTCCAGCAGGTCATAATTGCTGTGAACGCTACCATGAAGCGAATTCTCGATCGGGACCACACCTCGGTCGGCCTCCCCATGGTGGACCGCATCGAAGACGGCTTCGAAAGACGGATACGGGCTCGACTCATGCTCTGGAAAGAGAATCTGCGCCGCCTCTTCGCTGAAAGCGCCAATCTCGCCCTGGAATGCAATGCGCATCGTCATGACCCCGCCTACATGCGCTCGGGTGCGGAAATGCCTAGCACAGCAAGTCCGTTCGCAAGAACCGTGCGAGTAGCAATGGCCAGCTGCATTCGTGCTGAGCTGATACCACGATCCTCACCAATGATCCGGCAGCTGCCGTAGAACTGAGTAAACGCCACGGCCACGTCACGGAGATATCCCGCCAGCTTGTGGGGTTCATACGCGTCTGCCGCCTCCTGAATCACCGACGGCAGACGCAGCAGAGACTTGGTCAGTGCAATCTCCGCTTCGTGAGTCAAAAGAGACAAATCCTGATTACTATCGAACTCGACGCCAACCTCCTGCGCCTTCTTTTCGATGGAGCAGATCCGCGCGTGTGCGTACTGTGGGTAGAACACGGGGTTGTTCTCGCTCGCTTCCGTCGCGGCATCAAGATCGAACTCCAGGTGCGAGTTCGGCGAGCGGACCAAAAAGAAGTACCGGGTGACGTCGTCGCCCACCTCGTCGAGAAGATCGTCAAGCGACTCGAAATTTGCCTTTCGCGTGCTCATCTTGACGGGCTGCCCGCTGCGAAGAAGAGTCACAAACTGATAGATCACGACCTTGATCTTCGAAGTGTCGAACCCGAGCACGTCCAGCGCGGCCAAGACGTCCGGATATGTTGCGATGTGATCGGCACCGAAGATATCGACGACCAGATCAAACCCACGATTTAGTTTGTCCGCATGATACGCGATGTCCGGCAGCCTGTACGTGGGCTCGCCGGTGCTCTTGACAAGTACTTTGTCCTGCTCTCCACCCAGTTCGGACATCTTGAACCACACCGCCCCGTCCTTGTCGTATACGTACCCCAACGCCCGCAGCTGTTCGACAACCGTCCAGACGTCGCCGCTATCGTACAGCGAACGCTCGTTGAAGAACGTGTCCATGTGGACGCCTAATCGGTGCAGGGTCGCCGCGATCGATGCAAAAATGTTCTTCTCGGCAAAATCCGCGAAATAGTTGGCATCGCCGTTCTCCGGCACGGTGCCGTCCTGAGACGTTTGGATCTGCCGGGCAATATCAACGATATACTCGCCGAGATACCCATCGTCCGGAAACGAATCCGGTACCTCTACGGGCTCCCCCTCAGACCCCTCGATGGTTTTCATCCGAAGCCCCTGGTTGACGAGCTGCTCGTAGCGAGCCTTCACGGATTGCCCAAGGACGCGCATCTGCCGACCGGCATCGTTGAAATAGTACTCGCGCGTAACACTGAATCCGGTCCACTCGAGGAGATTTGCGATCGTATCCCCCAAAACAGCGTTTCGGCCATGCCCCACGGTAAGGGGACCCGTCGGATTAGCGGAAACGAACTCTACGATGGCAGTCTTGCCGTGCTGTTTGGCCCGCCCGAAGTCGGAACCCGCCTCCAGCAACTGCTCGAGCTGACGCTGCAGGTATTGATCCGCGAATCGAAAGTTGAGGAAGCCGGCGCCGGCGACTTCGACGGACGACACGATGGAGGGGTCT
>JBFIPX010000240.1:0-4945 GCA_041609895.1 Rhodothermales bacterium | reverse complement strand
CGGCACGCCAACACCGGCGACAATTCGCGTCGTACAGATCGAACCTGGCCCGATTCCTACCTTCACAGCATCCGCTCCCGCGGCAATCAGGTCGGCCGTGCCCTCCGCCGTAGCGACGTTGCCGGCTATAACCTCAAGGTCGCTGTACTCGCTTTTCACTTTGAAAACAGCCTCCAACACGCCTTCCGAATGACCATGGGCCGTGTCCACCGTCACGAAGTCGACCCCGCCCTCAACCAGTGCGGCGACCCTCTGTATGAGATCTGCTGTTACACCAATAGCGGCACCGACGCGTAGCCTACCGTGGAGGTCCTTGCACGCGTTTGGGTGACGGCGCTTCTTCTCGATATCCTTGAATGTGATCAGGCCGCAGAGTCTTCCGGACTCATCGACAACAGGCAACTTCTCGATCTTGTGCCTCTGAAGGAGAGACTCAGCCATGTCGAGCGTCGTACCAACCGGTGCCGTCACGAGAGGCTGCGATGTCATGATGTCCGAGATAAACGTCCCGGCATCCGTCTGAAATCTGAGGTCCCGGTTCGTTACGATACCCACTAGCCGGCCGCCTTTGTCGACGATTGGAATTCCGCCAATAGAGTTGCGCGCCATTACCGTGCGCGCGTCGGCGACGGTGCTGTCCGGCGGCAACGTGATTGGGTCAAGTATCATCCCACTTTCCGACCGCTTGACGCGTCTCACTTCGGCCGCCTGGCGCTCAATGGTCATGTTCTTGTGTAGGACTCCCACCCCACCCTCTCGGGCCATTGCGATTGCCATTTCGGATTCCGTCACCGTATCCATGGCGGCAGACACAAGCGGAATGTTCAGGGCGATGTTTCTCGAAAGACGGGTTTTCGTCGATACGTCCCTCGGCATCACCGAGGATCGGCCCGGAACGAGAAGAACGTCATCGTAGGTCAGTCCTTCGTGCCTGATTTTATCGTTCTGTTCGATGTACATGAGATTTACCAGCGCCTCTCCAAAAAGGGATCCTCATAGAACGCTCGATTCTCTATTTCGTTTTCAACTTGACCTTGCGGTAAAGTGCCTCCACCTCGTGATCCTTCAACCGGCGCCATTTTCCGCGCCTGAGGCCCTTTGTCGATAGTCCGGCGTATCGAACCCGCTCCAGTTTCTTCACACGATAACCCAGTTTTTCCATCATGCGCCGTATTTGACGATTGCGACCTTCGTGGATCGACAGCCCCACGCGATCGGGTCGAAGGGAATCGGGAAGATCGGCATAGTCTGCCTTGGCCGGACCGTCATCCAACTCAACTCCATCGACAAGGCGTCGAACGTCAGCCGCGTCGACAGGCCGGTCCACGTCGACTACGTAGAGCTTCTCGATCTCATGTCGCGGATGCATCAGCCGATGCGCCAGCTCACCGTCGTTCGTAAGTAGTAAGACCCCTGTCGTGTGGCGATCGAGGCGGCCGACAGGAAATAAACCGCGTTTCTCATCGTCAGAGATGCGCAGAAGATCGAGGACCGTCTGGCGATACCGGTCGTCGTCCGTGGTCGTGATCGTATCCCTCGGCTTATTGACTAGGATGTACTGGTGTCTAGCGGGAGAAATGCGGCGGCCGTTGACAGAGACTACGTCAGATGCCGACACGCGAGTCCCGAAGTTGGTGACCACCTCCCCGTTGACCAGTACGCGTCCTTCTTTGATCAACTCATCCGCGCTACGCCTTGAGCAGACGCCGGCCCGCGCGATGTAGCGATTGAGACGAATCGGGGCTTCAGGATCTTTCGTCCGATGGGGTGAACGTTGATTCTGTTTCCTCGACCGGTCTCGAGGGGTCCTCTGTCCCGAACTCACTCGGACGCTCCGTTTCGACCGTTGCCGTTGGCACTCGGTGACTCTCCGATTTCGGCCTCCTGCACCGTCTCGCCAGTTTCAGAACTAGCCGTTTCCAAGCCCTCCCCCACGCGAGCCGGTTCCTCCTTCTGATCATCCGGCTGCACATCAAAAAGGGATTCGCGAAGGAGTAGCCGGGCCTTTTCGTGATTGAAGGCGGGATCGCTTAAGAGGTCCTCCACCTCCCTAAGATTCGGGAGGGTGTCGAGACTATCGAGTCCAAACTTCTCGAGGAACGCGGCCGTCGTGCCGTACAACAGCGGCCTGCCGACAGCATCGCTGCGACCCACGACGTCGATCATATCCAGTTCCATGAGTTTACGCAGCGCGTAGTCGGAGTCCACCCCGCGGACGAAATCAACTTCCGGCTTCGTAACCGGCTGCCTGTATGCGACAACCGCGAGCGCCTCCAGCAGCGACCGCGACAGTTTTCGGGTCTGTCTTGAATCAAGAAACGCTTTGAGGAACGGCGCGACTTCCGGAATCGTGGCCATGCGAAATCCTTCCGCCCATTTGAAAACGCGAATGGAGTGACCGGAAGCCTCGTAAGCCAGGTTCAAGACTCTTACCGCCGTCTCTACTTCCTCGATGCCAGGCCGCGACACGCCGCGGATCTCGGCGTAAACCTCGGCAACACGCTCCGCATGAACGGGTTCATCCGCTCCAAATACCAACGCCTCGACGACGTGACTGAGCTCATCCAGTCGCTCAAGAGCCTGGTCTGTTCCTTGTCCCAATTCCATAGTGTCTGTCTCGTAATCGGTTTCTCAGGCAGTTGTGGACGCAGCGCTGTCTGGCTCTTCCTCTTCTGCCCGGAGCTGGTGGATCATGAAATCGTCCGGGTCGCCAGCCATCGCGAGTGAAACCCAACCTTCTCGCGCCATCTCCAGTACCGCCAGAAAGGTCGTGATGATGAAAGCCTTGGACCGATCGCTGACGAGACTCACGAACGAACAGGTCCCGGCTTCACCTAGGCGAGCGGCCACGTACTCTTGCTGTTCCTCAATAGAATAGGCCTCTATCTCTATGCCGTGCTGCGGCTCGTCAGGCGCTTCTGTCAACACCCTCCTCAGGGCCGAGACAAGATCAAAGAGCGACGCTTCTTGTATCTGTGGAGGCGACTCAATCCTGAGCGCGTCGTCTCTGCTGGCCGCGCCGCGCGTGAACGACTCGCTGCGACGGTCGAACTGCTCACTGAGACCCAACGCCGCCTCCTTGTACCGAACGTACTCGAGCAGACGCTCGACCAACTCGGCTCTGGGATCAATCGGTTCGCCTTCCTCGTCGAGTTCCGGCGACGGCAACAGCATTCGAGCCTTGATATTGATCAGTACGGCTGCCATGTACAGAAAGTCGCCGACGCCGTCGAGATCGATTTGCTCGAGGATGCGGACGTAATCCAGAAACTCGTCCGCGATTTGGGCTATTGGAATGTCGTAGATATCCAGTTCGTCCCGCTGAATGAAGAACAGCAGGAGGTCCAGGGGACCTTCGAATTGATCGAGGCGAACGCGATACATACGATCAGGACGTTGGTTTGGTCACGGGTTCCCTTTCGCGGAACCACGACACCGTTTCCGACAGGCCGGCCTCGATACTCACCGCCGGCTTCCAGCCCAATACAGACTCAATCTTACGGAAATCGAGAACGCTGCGCCGCTGCTCTCCCGGCCTTCCCGCCTCATGGTGCTCCGGCACCTCTGGCGCAATCTCGTCCCGCAGTAACCGAAACAGCGTGTTGACGTCTGTTTCACGACCCGTTCCGACATTGAAGATACCCGAACCATCGTATTCCAGCGCCGCCATATTGGCTGCTACTACATCACCTACGTAAACATAGTCGCGGGTTTGCTCGCCGTCGCCGTATATCACGGGCTGCCGGTCCGTCAAAAGTCGATCGATGAAGATGGCTATGACTCCGGCTTCACCATGCGGATTTTGCCTCGGACCGTATATGTTGCCGTAACGCAGCGCCACGTACGGAATACCGTACTCCTGCTCATAGAAGAACAGGTACTTCTCCGTGGCCAGCTTGGTGATTCCGTACGGCGAGAGTGGTCGGAGCGGATGCTTCTCGTCCTGCGGTGTATAGTCAGGCTCACCATAGATCGCTCCGCCGGTGGATGCAAAGACAACCTTGCGAAGGCCATGCTTTCTGCCGGCTTCCATCAAGTTGAGGAATCCCCGCAAGTTCACGTCGGCATCGAACGAGGGGTCGGCGACTGACCTTCGAACATCCATCTGCGCAGCGTGATGAACCAAAACATCAAATCTGTTTTGGTCAAATATGGCCTCTACCTCTGCATCCCTGATGTCACGTTCGTGAAGGACCGCATCCTCTGAGATGTTTTCTCGCTTCCCTGACGACAGATCGTCCAGAACGTGAACTTCGTGGCCGGCTTCCAGCAGCGCGTCGGCCACATGCGACCCAATGAATCCGGCTCCTCCGGTTACAAGGATGTTCATGTTGCAGAGTGTGTTTGACTTTGTGAGGATGGTCGCACAATGACGCTAGAGAGTTTCTCCGGATCCAAGAGCTTTTGCGCAATAGACTGCACATCATCTGCGGTAACCGTTTCGATCTCGTCAATCACCTGATCCAGTGAATAGTACTTCTGATAATACAACTCCTGCCTGCCCAAGCGCATCATGCGATTGCTCATTCCTTCGAGGCCGAGCATTATCGAGCCCTTGACCTGGCTCTTGGCACTCGAAAGCGCTCGAGAACTGACCGGATTTTGACGCAACCGGTCCAATTCGCGCAAGATGAGTTTTCTGGAGCGTTCCACGCGGTCCGGATCGGTCCCCATGTAGACACCGAAGTCTCCGGCGTCTGAGTGCATATTCAGGAAGGAATATATTTGATAGCAATAGCCGTATTTCTCGCGGATATTCTGGTTCAGCCGGCTGGACATTCCTCCACCGAGAATTGTGTTTAGTACTGCGAGAGCAACGCGACCATCGTCTGACGCGCCCAGCGCTCGAAGACCTAACACGACATGCGCCTGCGAAATGGGGCGGTCCACAACGACCTCGGATGCCGTGTAGTGCGGTACCTTCCTACGACGAACGGACCGGCGT
>JBFIPX010000239.1:0-5015 GCA_041609895.1 Rhodothermales bacterium | reverse complement strand
GCTGCTCAAAGAGGCCAAATGGCCTACCAGTTGGTCCTCGATCACACTCCCCTCAAAAACATAGAGGACTTCTCCACGTCGGTCATCAGTTATCGTCAAAAGTACTTTGTCCTCGAGGACGGTACCCTGGACAACAGCGTACTTCACGTCCTCGGTGCAGGCGTCAAGCGCGACCGTTCCGAAGCCAAAGACGTCTTCGAAACCTTCGCGGAGGGTGATGGAGACAGCTGGTGCGGCCGCACATGCGTTCTGGTCGTCGGTGGAATTCCATTCGCCAACGACGTGTTCTTCAAGCAAGGAGGCACCTGGCTGCTCCGGTGATGCCTCTGGTGCTTCTTCAACCGCGAAGAACGCATGGTCCAGCGCGCTACTTCTCTTTGCCAACTCGATGGCCGAACTCCCTGAGTTTGCACCCCAGGTTTTGATTTCGCTGATGCCGTTGCCGAGAGGTCCCAGCACGGTGTCCGGTGAACCGGCACTCAGAAGCAGGAATGCGAGCGTCGTGACCCAAACGCTGTTTGACAAAATATTTCCGCGGCGTGCGCCACGGCTGCCGCTCTTTAGGTAGTTGTTCATCACGTTCAGTGGGTAGTGGGGTATGGCGGATGTGTTTCGGCGTTGGGAGCACCGACCGCCTTGCGGAGATCTACTTATCGCTGTTAACCAGTCGACGTTTAAGAGATCTTTGTGATGAAAAGCCGCAGATTGAGTCAAGGATTTGTGAAGCCGTGGTCCGGGTGTTAGTCGGCCTCGAGCCGTCAGCACGTCGGTGAGAGATTAGGTGACTGTCGGGCCAAACGGTTTTCCAAGCCAAATCAGGCAAAACCCCCGAATGCCTTTCGGCACCCGGGGGCTCTCCGCATGGACGCCAACCGATGCGCTCGTCGACGTCCGCAATGACAGTCCCTCTACTCCGGCGGTGCGGCTCCCGTTTCGCGCTTCGCAGCCATAGAATGGCGTCCCCGCGCAGCATTCGAAACGAGAAACCGCCGCCGGATTCTCTCCTCCACCTTGTCGGGGGCGTATGGCTTCTCCCCCGACGAGTACAAAACCGCAACCGTGTATGTACCCTCACATCGACTGCCGAGCATCACGCGACGGGACTCATCCGCCAGGGTTTGTCGCAGATTCTCGGACGAGCCGACGTCGACGACTTTGTAGTCACCATCGTTACAGCAGTGGATGACATAGACGCCCGGGCGATCCTCGACGGGGTCGTGGTCGGTGTACGGTCCCTCGAAGACATAGTCATCAACAACAATGCTCATCCGCAGCCTCGCATGTGTTGGTCCGAAAGGTCATTCGTGTTAGGGGCTCGCAGTGTTTCAGTCTAGCGTCATGGCGCCAGGGCAATCTTTTCGTCCTCGCCGATAATGCTTATCCACTGAAGACCATTACCGTAGAACTCCATCGTATGCGGATTCACGACGTTCTCGACGCCATCGATGGTGAAGACGAGATAGTTGAACGGCTGCTGGATGGACGGATCGTGTGCGAACGTGATTGTCTCGGCCGGTTCGGGATCGATCATGAGCGAGCATGAGCCGTTCACGCATACCCAGTGGTACGATTCTGCCCAGGCGGTTCTGATCGAGTTGACCTGGCCGACAGTGGCTGCCTCTTCGACTGACAGACTCGTTTCGTAGGTCTTGATCCCATCCAGGTACGTTGCGACAGATACCTGACCATTCGATGACAAGCCTCCCAGTTCCGTGAAGTCGACGCCCACCTCAGTCGTTTTCGGACCGATCTGATTGTGGGTGATCTTGCCGATGACGCGTTCCTGATTGTGGATCTCGCCAACGACGGCGGTCTCGAAGTAGGATCCGGTAGGCATTTCGACGGGTTCGAGATACACGTTGAGTCGCTCCATGTCGCTCATTTCGATGGCTACGCCGCCACCGCTAAGCTTGTCAGCAAACTTGACGTTCAGCGAAGTCGGCGTCGTGGTCAGTTCTGCGGAGCCTAAAGCGAAGTGAAAGTTGCCGAACGTGCTCGCCTCCATCACAGAGGAGTTCACGCCGGAATCAAATCCGATGCCTACCGTAACGACGGCTACAGCAGCGGCGGTAAGGAGGAGTTTTCGTGTACGCATGAGTACTACCTGATTTGTGCTTGCATGGAAGACGGAGAGGGAGGAGGACGATAAAATCCACCGGTCTACAGAGTACAGGACTGCCGGGCGGCTGACAATGAGAGGTGATTACTAATCTGATTAGTCATTTTGTACTAACGAAGTGAGGGCTGCTTGCTCTATATGATTGCCGATGGCGATGCTTTATTGGAGTCCGGCGAGGGCTGTAGGTCATCGTGCCAGCTTTCTCGTACGGCAAGCTTGCATGACGTACGACGGTTGGGAATCCACCATGCCTTGCAGCAGACGACGGTCGGGCGCGCTGACATATTGCACGGATTGCTGTATGTTTTGGGTGGCTTTCCAAGCCAGCGCGTCCGGCCTTCGTCCAAATACGCGATGCTCTGCTGCCTGCCGCAGCTTCTATTATCGGCCGAAGAATGATTTTCAGATACTCACTGCTTCTGGTGGCCGCAGTATGTTTCGCAGCGCCTACCGTCGTCGCCGGTCAGACAAGCGCTCCCGCCGGCCCCGTCAGTATCTCTGAGATTGAACTGACCGATTCAGGTCAGGTCCGACTCAGCTACGAGGTCGACGGCCGCCTCGATACAATTGAATTGCCGCAAGCGATTCTGACCAGCCTGGTTCGCCAACTCAGCCTGTCGCAAAACACATCCTCTCAGACTGCTTCCGTCGACTCCGGTGATTTGGGCTCGGTCCCGCCGAACGGGGCGACGCGCCGGATTGCCAAAGCGTTTTCGAAGAAGACCGGCGAGGAGTTCATCATGGAATTTCTAGCCGACAGCATAATCACGTTCCAGTACCTGCAAGCGGGCCTGAACAAGTCCTTCGTCCTGCCTGTCGACGTGCTGACCATGGCGTTCCGGCATCACGAGGTGCTGAGCACGAAGATGGCGACGGAGACGCAGATGTACATCGAGCCGGGTACAGGCGCATTCTGGCTGAACATCTCCAGAGGGTTCAACTACAAGTTCGTTGCACTCGTCTTTGCCGCTATTCTGGCCGCTATCGTCTTTGCGACCGTTCACGTTTCCACCCGCCGAATCCGACGCGAGCGCGATGACCTTCGGGCGTCCAGTCGCCGCATGATGCGAATTCGAGAGGCGGAGCGGAGCCATCTGGCTTCGGAGCTTCACGACGGTCCCGTGCAGGACGTACAACGCATTTTGCGATCAAATCTCAGCTCATTGGCGCGAGTGATTCCGACAAACGATAGCGATGACCTCTCGGAACTCGAGTCCACGCTGCGGCAGATCGCCGGTAATCTTCGCGACATCTGTACGGACCTGAAGCCGCCCGTTCTTGCCCACTTTGGCCTGGAGAAGGCGGCCGAGTCGGTCACACGCTCTTTTCAGCTTCGCAACCCCAACACCACGGTCGAAACACATCTCAGTCTCGGTCCCGACGATCTGTCGGAGGAGTCGCGGCTTGTGGTCTACCGAATCCTGCAAGAAGCACTGAACAATATCGAGAAGCACGCCAATGCTTCGACCGTCCGGGTAGACCTGACGATTCGCGAGGAGGAAGTACAGCTCATCGTTGAGGATGACGGGCGAGGTTTCAGGCCCGGTCGCCGCCTGGCCAGACTGGAAGAGCGTGGCCATTTCGGGCTCTCGGGAATGCGACAGCGTGTCGATTCGGTCGCAGGAACGCTGTATGTTGATTCCGCCGTCGGCAAGGGTACGCGCATCACTGTCCTCGTTCCTGCGTATAGTGATCAGGAGATCGGTCTACCGATTTCCGATCGGATCCTCTAGATGCTGGTCGTCACATGCAAATCGTCATCGCAGATGACCATCACCTGACGCGGACGGGTCTTCGCGCGACCTTGATGCCCGCCGACGATGTGACTGTTGTCGGAGAGGCAGGCGATGGCGCCGAAGCGCTCGAGCTTGTTCGCAAGCATCAACCGGACGCGCTGATACTTGATATTGAGATGCCGCGCGTCTCGGGGATTGAAGTGGCGCGCCGCCTTCGCGCGGCAGAAGCCGCAGTCAAGATCCTGGCGCTCAGTGCGTACGACGAACCGGAGTATGTCTATGGACTGCTCGATGCAGGCGCCTCGGGGTACCTCATGAAGGAAGAGGCGGACGCCGAAATGGTGCTTCAGGCTCTTCGCGGTATCGTCAACGACGACGAGGTGTGGATAAGTCCTCGTCTCGCGACCGACCTCGTCCGACGAAGATCGACGAGCTCGCGGGCACGCGTAGAGAACCTCACGGATAGGGAGGTCGAGGTGCTCCAGCACGTTGCAAATGGACTCGACAACGCCGGTGTAGGAGAGGCTCTCTACATCTCACGTCACACCGTCCGCAATCACGTCGAACGGATCAAGGGCAAGATCGACGTTCGAACACGCGCCGAGCTTATCGCATGGGCGTGGCACAATGACCTCATGAAGAGCCACTAGGCCTCTTCGTGCGGGGTAACCAGCGGCCCAAACCGGGCCCGACGTTATACCTCACCGGTCCCACAGAGCCAGTCAAGCTCGGTGATACGTAACCTATCTGTCCCCTGAGTCTGAAGTTCGCCAGCCCGTAATCGCTCATTAGAGGCGGCCATAGAGACTTGCTCGTAAGATTTTGGCCTAAATCGAGCACTTCATCTAAATTTTTTAGGTTAATGATTGCTGTGAAGCGCAAATTGGAATAATTTATTCGTGTTATTGCCCCAAATCGTTAGGAAATCGTAGGAACTGATCTTGTATGGAGCGAATTGACGATACGGACGTGCGGATTCTTGAGCTGCTGCAGGAGAATGGGCGGATCAAGAGGAGCCGGATTGCCGAGGAGGTGGGCCTCTCGGTGCCGACGGTGTCCGACCGTATGCGCAAGCTGACCGAAAGAGAGGTGCTGACGGGTTACACCGCCACGCTGAATCCGAAGAGGCTGCACATCGACATCACGGCGTTCGTCCGCGT
>JBFIPX010000238.1:0-5036 GCA_041609895.1 Rhodothermales bacterium | reverse complement strand
TACATCCAGGTCGACGTTGATGAGGGAGCAGGGGGTGTATGGGATCGACCTTTCTTCAACGATGGTCCGCGCCAGAGTGTGGGGAGCGGTGTCGTCGTGAGCGAAGCTGGTTATATCGTTACAAATAGTCACGTCGTGGCAGGGGCGTCTCGGATCAACGTCACTCTTGCAGACAAGCGCCAGTTTGAAGCAACCGTAGTGGGAACGGACCCGTCGACTGATCTGGCCATTATCCGTATCGACGACGCTGACGATGTCCAGGCGATCCCTCTCGCGGATTCGGACGAAGTAGAGGTTGGGCAGTGGGTCTTGGCAATCGGCAACCCATTTCGATTAACGTCGACGGTGACAGCCGGTATTGTGAGTGCGATCGGCCGGCAGGTCAACATTATCGGTGACAGCTTTGGAATCGAGGATTTTATTCAAACAGATGCGGCGATAAACCCGGGTAATTCCGGCGGCGCTCTGGTTGATCTCAACGGGCATCTTGTCGGGATAAACACTGCGATCGCTACGGAATCCGGTTCTTACGAGGGGTATGGTTTTGCTGTGCCCGTCAATCTTGTATCACGGGTTGCAGCGGACCTGATCGCATACGGTGAAGTTCAGCGCGCCTACCTTGGCGTCCGCATAGGCCGCGTGGATGCCCGGCTGGCCAGCAGGGTTGGACTTGATGACATCGGCGGTGTGTACTTGAATGAGGTCTGGCGGGGGGGTGCTGCGGACCGGTCGGGGCTCCGAATCGGCGACATCGTCTTGACGGTCGATGGTGACGCGGTCAATGCTCCAAATCAACTCCAGAGTCTTATTGCTCGAAGGCGGCCGGGTGATAGTGTGGTGCTCGAAGTATGGCGGCGTGGCTCGGTCCAGTCCGTCGATGTTGTGCTAATGGGACGGGAGGATCCGGCGGCCGAAACATGGTTCGCGGAGCTTGCGGAGCCCGAGCAGATGCTTGAGATGCCGGAAGAAGCGATGGAAGCTCCGGGCGCTGACATCATACATCTGGATGAGCTTGGCCTGGGCGTACGTGAACTGGAAGAAGATGAGTACGAGCAGTTTTCAAGCGAGAATGGGATTTATATCGCCTACGTCGAGAAAGACAGCAGAGCGGCTCTGGCAGGTGTGCCTCGTGACGGGGTCCTCAGATCGATCGATGATGCAAAGGTAGCGTCTGTTGAGGATTTGATAGATGGCATTGCGCTTTCGTCAGCGCGTGATGAACCCGCACTTCTCGAAGTGGTGCGTCGAAATGGTATCTCCGGCTTCTACGAAGTTCGCTTCGGCGATATGCCGTAGCTTGTTGCGTCGACACACTGTTTCCTATCCGACGTTTCACTATCCGCGCCACGCTGAGACCAGATGATTCGTATTCTCACGGCCGGTGAGTCGCATGGGGAAGCCCTTGTTGGCATCGTCGAGGGCGTGCCGGCGGGAGTCCCGGTCTCAGGCGACTTGATCGATCGTCAACTTGCGCGCCGGTGGCTCGGCTTTGGCCGTGGTGGTCGATCGAAATTTGAGGCTGATAAAGTCCATATCTACAGTGGCGTTCGGTTCGGCCTCACAATGGGTAGTCCGATCGCACTCCGTCTCGACAATGCTGCCTATACTCGCGACCGCTCAGGCTGGCCGGATGTAATGGCAGTGGAAGCGGACGGCGCTCACATCGAGAAGATCACTTTGCCTCGGCCAGGGCACGCCGACCTCGTCGGAACACAGAAGTACGGCTTTGACGATGTAAGGCCGGTCATCGAACGATCCAGTGCTCGGGAGACGGCGATGCGAGTTGCCTGCTGCACCGTTGCTCGGATTCTGCTAAGGGAAATCGGAGTCGAAATTGGCAGTCATGTGATTCGCATCGGACAGATCGGATTTCCATCTCATGCGGATTATCGTGGTGCACGCGACAAGCTGATACGATCGGGTGCCGAGGCGCTTAGTGCCGAAGCCGACCAAAGCGAGGTGAGAATGATCGACCCTGAATTGTCGAGCGCCTGCGTCGAACACATTTCAGCAGCCAAGAAGGACGGTGATTCGCTTGGTGGTGCGTACGAGGTCGTGGTGACGGGGGTCCCTGTCGGCCTCGGTTCGTACGTGCAGTGGGATCGGCGACTGGACGGCATTTTGGCACAAGCCATTCTATCCATTCAGGGTCAGAAGGCTGTGGAGGTAGGAGATGGTTTCGACGCCGCTCGGACTCCGGGTTCGCAGTTCCACGATGAGATCGTGAGAGAGGGGGAGCACTTCCGGCGTTCGTCAAATAGGGCAGGTGGCATTGAGGGAGGAATCACTAATGGAATGCCCGTGATTGTCCGCGGCTTTATGAAGCCGATTCCGACACTGATCAAGCCGCTGCAGACCGTCGACATTGAAAGCGGGGAATCCCACCCTACGCGATATGAGCGCAGCGACGTCACAAGTGTTCCTGCCGCGTCAACGGTTGCAGAGGGGTCGGTCGCCTTGGCCATCGCGAACGCGGTTCTTGAGAAGTTTGGCGGAGACAGTCTCGGGGAGCTGCAAAGTCGGCTGGGCCGATAATCGTGTCTCGACTATTCATTGACACTTCTCCTTATTCGAGTCAGCTGCCCAAGTGAACGTTTTGAACGTTTAGTACCTTGCGGCGTTATCCATAGGGCCGTTTGATCGTATCCATTCTAGTGATCGCGCGGGTGTTGGCGGTCGCTAAATGGCAATCGCGACACCTCCTGAGCCAAAATTACCAATCACCTGCAGCCTACACGCGTGAGATCTCTAGCACACGGCGACAGTGCCTTCCGCGCGTCGGCGATCGTAATTGGCGCAGGCTTTGGAGGGCTGGCGGCCGCCATTCGTCTGGCCGTGCGCGGATATCGAGTTACCGTCGTCGATCGGCTCGACCAGCCCGGCGGCCGTGCGCGTGTATTCGAGGAGAACGGGTTCAGGTTTGACGCAGGACCAACCGTAATTACCGCCCCCTTTCTCCTGGAAGAGCTTTGGGAAATGGCCGGGCAACGAATGGAAGATAGCGTCGAACTACGACCCGTCGACCCATTCTACCGGATTCGATTCGACGATGGGAGTTCCTTCGACTACACGGGTGATCGGACCCGAATGCGAGCGGAGATAGCTCGCTTTTCGGAAAACGATGCGGACGGGTACGATCGCTTTGTTGAGAAAAGCCGGAAGATCTTCGATGTCGGGTTCGAACAGCTTGGAGATGTGCCCTTCGACACGCTGACCGACATGGCGAGGATCATCCCGGCCATGGTGCGTCTCGGAAGCCACCGATCCGTCTACAGCCTCGTCTCGAAGTACATTGAGAACGAGAAAATCCGCCAGGTGCTGTCTTTTCACCCGCTACTGGTTGGTGGCAATCCGTTCAAGGTCACGTCCATTTACTCGTTAATACTCTACCTCGAACGGAAGTGGGGCGTTCACTACGCGATGGGCGGTACAGGCGCGATCGTGAGGGGCCTTGTGACGCTGGCGGAAAGCCTCGGCGTATCGTTTCGATTCGGCGCGGATGTCGAGTCAATCGTTGTACAAAATGGTTATGCAAAAGGAGTGTCGCTTTCAGACGGGGAGCGCATCAAGTCGGACATTGTCGTTTCGAATGCCGATGTCGCGTGGACATATCGGCACCTTATCGCACCGGAACACCGCAGCCGCTGGAGCAACCGACGCATCGAAAGCCTCAATTTTTCCATGAGCCTTTTCGTGTGGTACTTCGGCACACGTCGCAAGTATGACGACGTCGTCCACCACACTATTCTACTCGGCCCACGATATCGCGGTCTCCTTGAAGATATCTTTGAAAACAAGGTTGTAGCGGACGACTTCAGTCTGTATCTCCATCGACCGACCGCTACGGACCCAGCAATGGCGCCCGAAGGCTGTGATGCGTTTTATGTGCTGTCGCCGGTCCCGCATCTGGACAGTGGGACGGACTGGTCCAGCTTCGCTGAAGAGTACCGGCGGCGAATCAGCCAGTACCTTAGCGATTCGATTCTTCCTGACCTTGAAGATGAACTGGCAGCGTCTAGGGTGCTAACGCCGCAGGGATTTCGCACCGACTATCTGTCATACAAAGGGGCCGCTTTCAGCGTCGAGCCACGACTCTCCCAGAGTGCTTACTTCAGGCCCCACAACAAGAGCGAAGACGTCGAAGGCCTGTTCTTCGTGGGTGCCGGAACCCACCCTGGTGCTGGCTTACCCGGTGTCCTTTCAACGGCCCGGGTGCTTGACCGCGTCGTGCCGGCACCTGCCGAATTGATCATGCAGTCTTCCCCTTAGATTTGGCAGGCGGGAAAGTTGTCCCATTGGCTCGTATTTTTGTACGTCGGTGTCAGCCGATGCCAGTAACCCGGCGATCAACAGCCGGGTTTTTGAGTTTATCGTCGTCTTCGTCTTAATCGCCCATTATCCGACTGAAAGGATTCGTTATGGAACGCGGACATGAGAGGGGTTCGCTGGTGAACAGGTCTGCGTACGACCCAGCCGATATCGAGGCAAAGTGGTATGCATTCTGGGAAGAGCGCGGCTTCTTCAGTGCTGAGGTCGATTCATCGCGCAAGCCTCACGTAATCATGATGCCACCCCCGAATGTGACGGGCAGGCTGCACATGGGGCACGCACTGCAGGATACCATTCAGGATTCCCTGACGCGGCTTCGAAGGATGCAGGGCTTTGAGGCGCTCTGGATGCCCGGAAAGGATCACGCAGGCATCGCGACGCAGAACGTTGTTGAACGGTCTCTTCGTGAGGAAGAGAATATCACAAGGCACGACATCGGCCGGGACGGCTTCGTTGAGCGCGTCTGGGAGTGGGTCGACAAATACGGTGACATCATTCTGCAGCAGAAGCGGCGCTTGGGCGATTCGTGTGACTGGACGCGCGAGCGGTTCACTATGGACGATCGATACGTGAGAGCGGTCCAGCGGGTCTTCGTCCGGCTGTACGAAGATGGCCTGATCTATCGCGGCGACTACCTCGTCAACTGGGATCCGGAGAACCAGACGGCACTTTCAGATGAGGAGGTGGAGAACGTTGAGCGCGACGGC
>JBFIPX010000237.1:0-5042 GCA_041609895.1 Rhodothermales bacterium | reverse complement strand
GAGCCAATGACCGGACTCGAACCGGTGACCTGCTCATTACGAGTGAGCTGCTCTACCAACTGAGCTACATTGGCTTGTCGCAAGCGCGCATCCGGCAGAGACTTTCAGGCGCTTCCGATGACGGCAAGATGCGCCGCGTTCTGGATCGCGTGCCATCTGTAACGCGAGCACGATCACAAACTACCACGCCCAAGTCTCCACCGTCAAGCCGCTCCTACCGTCTCGAGCGAATGGCGGTGCCTGTCCTTTCGTATACTCACCATTAATTCACCGCTCCTCGCTTCGGCAATGATTGGGCTGAAACAGGTCACCAAGTCGTTCGATGATCATCGCGCGCTGTCAGAGCTGACGCTCGAAATCGAGCAAGCAAGAACGACCGTCCTCATTGGACAGAGCGGTTGCGGAAAGTCGACAGCCCTTCGTGTAATGATCGGACTGATCGAGCCGGACCAAGGCGAGGTCGTCATCCAGGGACAGAAAGTCACCCTCTCGAATGTGCTGTCGGTTCGGCGGCGCGTCGGTTATGTGATTCAGGGCGGCGGCCTGTTTCCGCACCTCACGGCGAGGGAAAATGTTACGCTGATGGCCCGTCATCTCCGATGGCCCGACGATCTCATCCGTGCACGCCTCTTTACGCTGAGTGAGCTTGTTCAGCTCCGACCGGACCGCTTTGACCTGTATCCCGTGGAGCTATCCGGTGGAGAGCAACAACGGATCGGCCTGATGCGCGCGCTGTTTCTGGATCCGGACATTCTCCTGATGGACGAGCCGCTTGGAGCGCTCGACCCGATGATACGCGCGGGCCTGCAGGATGAACTGCGCGATATCTTCCACGAATTGGAAAAGACAGTCGTGCTAGTCACGCACGACCTCGCCGAAGCAGCCTTTCTAGGAGATCGTATCGCGCTCCTGCACGAGGGCCGACTCGTCCAGGTCGGAACCATCGCCGACTTGACCGACGCGCCCGTCGACCCGTACGTCACTGAATTCGTTAGCGCCCAGCGCCACCTTTCGTTGTAGACCGGAGGGGGAGACATTGGTTGAGCTGCTTTTCGATCGTTCGCCAAGGCCCGCGTTGGCCAAGGCAATTCTGCTATCGCTCGCCTTCCTGCCGGTGTTGTTCTCTTGCGAATCCGAGGAATCGCGACCCATTGTAACCATCGGCTCGAAGACGTTCACTGAGAGCGTCATTCTGGGTGAGGCGATCGCGGCTGCCTTCGAATCGCAGGAGGTACCCTTCCATCACCGCCGCCAGCTGGGCGGCACGCGGTTCGTGTGGAACGCCCTTCTCGCCGGCGACATCGATGCGTATCCCGAATACACCGGTACGTTACTTCAAGAGATTCTCGCCGGTCAGCGACTTGACGGCATGAATGATGCGCTCACGGTGCTCGACTCACTCGGGCTCGCAGCCAGCCCGCCCCTTGGCTTCAATAATTCCTATGCAATTGGCATGCGCGAGGACCGCGCGGAGGAACTTGGAATCACGACCGTGTCGGACCTGAGAAGGCACCCACGCCTTCGGTTCGGATTCAGCAACGAGTTCATGGACCGCGCGGATGGATGGCCGTCGCTGAGGGATCGTTATCGCCTCCCGCAGTCGGATGTTCGTGGCGTCGATCATGACCTTGCCTATCGTGGCCTCGCCACCGGGTCGATCGATGTGATCGATCTGTACTCGACGGATGCGGAGATCGACTACTATGGCCTTCGAGTGCTCGAGGATGACTTGCAGCACTTCCCCGAGTACCGGGCCGTCATCCTTTACAGGAAAGACTTGCTGAGCCGTATCCCGGAGGCGGGTGATCTTCTCGGCGCCCTTGTCGGATCGATATCAGATGAACGCATGATTGCGATGAACCGGCGGGTCAAAATAGACGGTGAGAGTGAGCGGGACGTGGCGCGCGCCTTCGTCGACGATGATATTGGATTGCAAGTGTCGCGTGTCGAAGCCGGACCGTCACGCACCCAGAGGATCTGGCGGCGCACTGTGGAGCACCTCGTACTCGTCGGGATTTCTCTCGGCTTTGCAATCGTGGCTGCCATCCCGCTGGGTGTCGTCTCGGCGCGCCGCCGCAAGCTGGGGCAGATCATCCTCGGGATCGTAGGGATCATCTACACGATCCCGTCGCTTGCGCTGCTGGTGTTCATGATTCCGCTGATCGGAATCGGTGGACCGCCGGCGATAGTTGCACTGTTCCTTTACAGCCTGCTACCCATAGTTCGCAACACGTATACGGGGTTAACGGACATACCGCGACCGTTGTCGGAGTCGGCCGTTGCCCTCGGGCTCGACTCGCGCGCCCGGCTCGTCCGAATCGAATTACCGCTGGCCTCTCGGTCCATTCTCGGTGGTATTAAGACGTCCGCTGTAATCAACATCGGTACGGCGACGCTCGGCGCACTGATTGGCGCTGGGGGATATGGGCAGCCAATTCTCACAGGCATCCGACTCGATGACGTCGGATTGATCCTGGAGGGTGCCGTTCCCGCCGCTTTGATGGCGCTGACCGCGCAAGGGTTGTTCGACTTGCTCGAGCTGGTAGTCGTTCCGAGGGGATTGCGACTAGCGCCAGCGTAGAATACATGCCTGATGCAAGGTGTAGATTGGAGACATCGCGAGAATGTGGCAGTAGTCTGATGGCAAGGCAGAAAACCGACGCCGCCAAAAACCCGCGATCATTTCAGCAAATGCCTTACACCTCAATCGACACATTGCTCGGTTAAGGTCGTAATGCCTTTGTTGTTATATAAGTGGTTCATTGATGATGTCGATGCGAATGTCCGTCTCCTCACGACCAGCAATGCCGGGAATCAAAGCTCGGTTTGTCTCGGCCTGTCTTCTTGTAGCACTTTGTCTTGGCCACGCGAAGCCGGCTCAGGCCCAGGAGATCACGGCGACGGAAATCATTCGCCGCGCTGATGAGCTGACGCGCGGCCGGACGGCCCAGGGACGCTACACGATGACCATCGTTCGCCCTGACTGGCAGAGGTCGATGACCTTCGATTACTGGTCGGAAGGAACAGAGAAGTCGTTCATCAGAGTCCTCGAGCCGGCCAAAGAACGCGGCGTGTCGTTCCTCAAGGTGGGTCGTGAGATGTGGCAGTATGTGCCCCGCATCAACAGGGTCATCAAGATCCCGCCTTCGATGATGCTGCAGTCGTGGATGGGGTCTGACTTCACGAACGACGATCTGGTACATGAGTCCAGCATCGTCGAGGATTACGAGCACCGTCTGCTGGCGCATGAGGAGTTCGAAGGCCACGATGCCTATCAGATTGAACTCGTTCCGAAGCCCTCGGCTGCTGTTGCGTGGGATCGGCTGGTCGAGTGGATACGCGTTGACGATTTCGTGCCGCTGCAGGCGGAGTACTTCAACGAACGCGGGGAGCTCGTCCGAACGATGCTTTTTACGGATGTCAAGGAGATGGGTGGTCGCGAGATTCCCGCCAGGATGGAGTTGGTGGAGGAGAAGAAGGAGGGGAGGAGTACGATTCTGGATCTGGAGAATGTCCGGTTCAACGAGAAGATTCCCTCGTCGATCTTCACACAGAGAAACCTGCGCAAGCCTTTGTAGGGTACCAGAATGTTGCGACTGCTCAAGCTGGCGTGGAGAGACCTCTGGCGCAATCGGCGCCGGAGCATCATCACCATGGGCGCCATCGTCTTTGCCCTACTCATCATAACGATGGCGCACTCGATTCAGAACGGCACATACGATGCGATGGAAGAGGTTGCCGTGCGGGTCTTTATGGGGGACATGCAGGTCCACCGCTCGGGTTATTACGACGAGCGCACGTTTTCCTATTCGCTGGAAACCGAAGAGAAAGACTGGGCCGCCATCATGGACTCTCAAGACTGGGTGGACCAATGGACCACGCGCATCTCGGGGTTCGGTCTCATCAGCTCCGACTCTTCGAGTGTCGGTGGAATGATCGTCGGTATCGATCCGTCGCGCGAGTACGGAGTCAGCACGTTTCCTACGAGACCGGTCGAAGGGGAGAAGCTGTCGCCTGACGACGACCGTCAGGTCCTGCTCGGTCAAACCCTCGCGCGCAACCTGGATGTTGCCGTCGGAGACACCGTAGTCGTGTTGACGCAGGGGTACCGCAACGCGATGGGTGCGGACCTGTATGTCGTCAAAGGATTGCTACGAACCGGCAATCCGGATGTGGATCGTTCGATGATGATCATGACGCTTCAGGATGCTCAGTTTCTCTTCTCGATGGATGGCCGATTCACCGAGCTGGTGATTCGAACGGAGGACTTCCGAAAAGCGGGAGATTTCGCACGCGATCTTCGGGACGAGTTGAACGAGGGAGACTACGAGGTGATGGCGTGGCCGGAGCTTATGCCTGAGATCCAACAGGCTCGCGCGCTCGACGACGTCGGCAACGGCATCTTCTACATGTTTCTGCTGCTGATGGTCGGTTTCGAGATATTCAACACGACCATGATGAGCGTGATGGAGCGCGTGCGGGAGTTCGGTGTGATGATGTCGATCGGCATGAAGCCCAGGATGGCGACGTGGCTGGTCGCCGTGGAGCTGATCATCAAAGTGATCCTTGCCGCCCTGATCGGTCTCGCACTGTCGGCCGCTCTGATCGCGTACTTCCGGGCGAACCCGATTCCTCTGAGTCAGGAGCTTCGCGACATGTATGAGACGTTCGGCTTTACGGTGGAGGGCTTCTCTTTTTCGAACCGCCCCCGGATCTTCGTCCAGCCGCTGATCTGGATCGGCACGATTGCGTTGATCGCGCTGGTCTATCCCATGGCTCGTATCAACCGGTTTTCTCCGGTAGAGGCGCTCAGAAGATTCAAGTAGGGCATGTAAAACAACTTTTTAAACCGTTGCAGTACAGTTAGATATACATTATAAAAAATGTAGTACGTGAATATAATAGCGAAGATAGCGTGGCGTAACATCTGGCGGAATAAGCGTCGCTCGTGGGTGCTGATCACGGCCATCGCGATCGGCGTCTTCTGTTACGTCGGCACGATGACGTTTGCGGACGGCTTCTCGATTCAGATGGTCAACTCG
>JBFIPX010000236.1:0-5048 GCA_041609895.1 Rhodothermales bacterium | reverse complement strand
CGTTTGCAATAAGTCCCGACACATGGAAGTTGTACGAGTCGCTTGGACATGCCACTAAGGTGCGGACGTATCGCGGCAAGCCTTCAACGCAGGGTCAAGCTATGGGCATACTTATCCACCCCGGCGACGGCATGATCTACGGCGCCGCAGACTCAAGGGGATTGACGTCTCGAGCAGTCGGCTACTGAGGCTTTCGGTCGCAATCGAAGCCCCTGCAAGGAGATCGACACCGAACGAATCGCTGCTGGAATCCATCTTTCGAGGCGTCTCGTACAGGATCAAACGGCCGCTGCCCACTTGCGACCTTGGCCTGTAACGCTTAAATACCTGTGAATGCGCACCCGCGCTGCTCGACAACGGGCCCCTTGAACTCCACCACGGGATGTTGCGCGGCAGCGCCTGGATTCACATCAGTTGAGGAGGACGATTATGGGAAATTCGCTACAGCAACTTGTCATCAATGGGTTCTTGGCTGTACTGGTTGCCGTCCTGACGGCGACGGGCGTCCAGGCTCAGACGGGCACAATCGCAGGCAGAATCACCGATGCGTCCTCAGGAGATCCGTTACCTGGCGCTAACGTCATCGTAATGGGACTGAATGTTGGCGGTTCGGCGGATGCCAACGGTGACTACAGCGTGAGCGTCGCTCCTGGGAACTACACGATCCAAGCCAGCTTCATTGGGTTTTCCGCCGTTCAGGCGCAGGTTACCGTTCGAGCAGGCGAGACCGTCACGAGAGACTTTGTCCTTCGAGAGGACTTGATCGGAGCGGGCGAGGTTGTCGTCCTCGGTACTCGTAGGCAGGGTCGCACCGTCGTCGAATCACCCGTACCGGTTGACGTGTTCGGACCTGCGGAAATACAGGCGACAGGTGTGACGGAGACGACGCAACTCCTGCAACTCCTCATACCGTCGTACAATGCGCCGCAGGCATCCATTACCGACGGCTCAGATCACATTCGACCTGCCACACTACGAGGTCTCGGGCCGGATCAGGTACTCGTCTTGGTGAACGGCAAGAGGCGTCACACCGGAGCACTGGTTCATGTGAATGGATCTGTCGGACGTGGTTCCACTGGCGCCGATCTGAACGCGATTCCTCCAAGTGCAATCGACCGCATAGAGGTCCTGCGTGATGGTGCCGCTGCCCAATACGGATCGGATGCGATCGCGGGAGTCATCAATGTGATCCTTAAGGAGCACAGAGGCTTCGATGCGAACGTCACGTATGGGCAGTACGCCAGTAACGTGCGGCGAGGTTACTTTGCCGACGAAGGCTTTCGTATTGACGGTTCCGATGCCGACAACTACTCGTGGGATGAATCCGGAGAGCAAGGCTTTGACTGGATTGGGGCTCCAGAGGATGTAAGCTACACCGATGGCCAAACCGTGAATGTCAATCTGGGCTACGGCTTCGGGGTTGCCGGTGGCACCGTATTCGCGAGTGGTACGTTCCGTCACAGGGATCCGGTCAACCGCGCGGGCCTCGATCCCCGACAGCAGTACTACGACGGGTTCGATTTCTCGGGTTTCGGTGCCTCCTTCAATGAAGACACCTTTGACCGCGAGAACCACCGCTACGGTAACGGTGAGTTCGACGAGTACAGCTTCTTTCTGAACGGCCAGGTGCCGGTCGGATCGTCGAGTACGCAGGTGTACGGCTTTGGAGGGGCGAGCTTCCGCGAGGGTCTGTCAGGGTGTTTCTACCGACGATCACTCGACAACCGGACGAACAGAAGCCTGTATCCGGACGGATTCCTTCCGAAGATCAACGCGAAGGTTAACGACATTTCCGGCTCCGCCGGAGTAAAGGGATCGACCGGGGGTTGGTCGTTTGATATTAGCGAGACGTTCGGCACCAACTCGCTTACGTTCGACATGGCCGACACCCATAACGCGTCAATGGATAGCAGCCCACTCGCGTTTGATTCGGGTACGTTGAACTTCGCGCAGGCGACCACAAACCTTGACCTGTTTCGAACGGCCGATATCGGGACCGCGGCGCCAGTCAGTGTCGCCATTGGCGGCGAGTTTCGTTACGAGCGCTATTGGATAAATGCCGGCGAAGATGCGTCATGGATGAGTTTTGGTGTGCCCGTTCGTGATGGCCCCAATGCCGGTGCCTCGACCGCTGCGGGAGCGCAGTGCCTCCCGGGTTTTCAGCCGGCCAGCGAGCAGGATGAGACTCGGACGAACGTAGGTCTGTACGTCGACGTAGAGAATAACTTGACGGACCAGCTCCTCGTGAGCATCGCCGGTCGGTTTGAAAACTACAGCGACTTCGGCTCGACGGGTACAGGCAAACTCGCAGCCAGGATTGAACTCTCGCCAACCGTCGCCCTTCGTGGAGCAGTCAGCACCGGATTCAGGGCTCCGTCGCTTGCGCAAGCCTGGTTCACATCCATTGCGACCAACTTCATCGACGGCGTTCCGTTCGAGGTCGGCACGTTCCCGGTGGCTAGCCCGGTGGCGAGGGCCCTTGGAGCAAAGGAACTTGATCCGGAGACCTCCGTGAATCGAAGCGCAGGATTCACATACAAGAAAGAGAACGTGTCGCTCACCGTAGACGGGTATGAGATCGAGATCGAAGATCGAATCACGTTCACGGAGAACTTCACGGATGCCGCCGTGGCCGACTTTCTTCAAGATCGAAACATCAACGCGAACGGAGGGCGGTACTTCACCAACGCGCTGGATACCCGAACCCGCGGAATCGACATCGTCGGCCGGTACGGTACCCAGGTTGCTGACGGTACGATGCGCTTCACCGTGGCGCTGAACTTCGCCGACACCGAAGTCACGAACCTCAACCTCGATCAGGATGGCGACGGAGAACCAGACGGTGTCGCATCGCCTCAGCAGTTGGCGGATCTGAACGAACCTGCACTGGTGGATCGCAGCCGCGTAGGGGACTATCAGGACGCGCAGCCGAACAGTAAGGTCAACCTGCAGGTCAACTACGACATCAGGGACTGGAAATTCATGCTGAGGACGAACCGGTACGGTGAGGTAACCGCGATATCATCATCGGGTGCCATCCGGGATCAAACGTTCGACGCAAAGTGGTTGACAGACGCTGAAGTCGGATACGAAGTCCGCGATGGAATCTCGATTGCGGTGGGTGCCAACAACCTCCTCGATGTGTATCCGGAGCGACAGATCAAGAACAATAGCTTCAACGGGATCTTCCCTTACAATGGGTTCTCTCCCTTTGGCTTTTTCGGTCGTTACGTGTACACGCGGATTAACGTTCGCATCTAGAGGAACAGAGTTTGACCACAATGAGCGCCCCGGACGATGGTCGTTCCGGGGCGTTTCTTTTTGCGGCGAACGCACTGGGGACCGCTTCGTGGAGCTCGGATATTCCCACGATGCGTAATGCGGACGATCTAAAATGCAGGAATCAGTCGTAGCCACAGCGACGGGTCACGAGATCCTGCGCGATCTGTCAGCGGAAACGCCAGCTCCAGTCTCAGTCGACGCTCGAAGAGCCCGAGCCCCAGGCCAGCCGAAGTGAACATGTCCGAAACGTCGAAGCTACGGTCGGTACCGCGACTTACCCATCCTGCATCTAAAAACCCCGAGACCTGCAGGCCGCCAAGCCATCCGTCGAGCAAGTCTAAGCCGGAGATGGCGTATTCGGCATTTCCGACGAATGTCCGCGTGCCTCTGAAGCTGTTCTGGGGATAGCCGCGAACGGAGCCGATGCCGCCAATCGAATAGGCTTTCTGGATCGGTACCTCACCCCCCGCAACACCCACGCGTCCACGCAGACTCAGGCTGCTGCTCTGCGACGTGCGGATATACAGCCGGCCGTCGGCCGTAATTCGATTAAAGGAAAAGTCGCCACCGAGTCCCTCGCCAACTTCACCCTCGATACGAAATACGTGGCCTGAGGGTACGGAATGAAATCGAACCACCTTTCCGCCCTCAAGGACAAGAAGAAGCGACTGCATCCTGCCCTCTGAAATCGGCGCATTGAATCGGAAGTGATCCCCACCAAAGAGCGACCAACCCGTCTCGTTCGACAGAGAACTGTAGTCTTCTGCCCGAAAGCCGGCAGAGAATTGCACGTACGGTGTTGCCCGAGCCGCCAGGTACGCCGACCACCCCTGTGTCTCAAAGTAGTCGAACAGATCGTAGTTAAAGAAGAACGCTCCGATCGTGTTCTCCGCCCAACTTGACTTCCAGAGGTCGTCGGTCGTTGTCAGCCTCCGATATGATCCGCCAAGCTTGAGATCGGCTCCCTCTTCTCCGTATGGCTCCCCCAGTCGTGCTTCCGCGCCTACTTCGTACTGAACCTTCTTCGACTCGAAGGCATAGCCGACTTGCCCGTGCAGATCGATGCGTTCGTAGGCGTCCCACTCGAGTGGTCCCTGGGCGATGCCAAGAACCAGCCCGTCCACGCGGTTGTATCTCCAGGCTGGAATCGGACGATAGATGGAAGTTGCCCGATATGGCCAGCGATAGGAGAGATCGCCGACGAACGTTGTCAGGTAGTCGTCGTCGAACCGGTCATGAAATCCGCGCGACGCCGTCACTGGTTGGTTTTCCAGCACGTCGATTTGAGCCCTTTTGGATTCACCTAGTGAATCGGCGCGGGAGCTGCTTGTCGCACTCGGTGTGAGCAACAACGCGCCAGACCCGCTGGCGTCAAATGATGCTGTGGCTGACAGCAAGACGGCAACCACGACTACCAAGGAAGAATGTCTCATGGAAAAAACCTGATTCACGATCTCTGCAGGGCCACCCGAATCGTTTATTGGCGTTTGGCTGGGCAGGCGCATGTTGTATCTACGCGCGAACCGCAATAGCAGTTACAGCCTTCCTCGATGTCGTGAGATGATTACAGACATGACGGCGCCTGCTAAGAAGAGCTGCACCACGACATTCAACCCGGTGCGTGCACTACGACTTGAAACGCGGCGGTATGGCCTTAAGACTCCGCACCAGATAGAAGCTGCACAGGATGATTTCTGAGGCAACCGTCGTAGCCGCCGCGCCGCGAATCCCGAACTCGGGAATGACCAGGAGGTTCGTGAGAATGT
>JBFIPX010000235.1:0-5062 GCA_041609895.1 Rhodothermales bacterium | reverse complement strand
TGGCATCGCCCTGGGCCTTTCGCAGCGCGATGCGATACGAGGCGATCGTCGAATCTTCGCTCGTAGCGATCCACGCGAAGGAGGGCGCAGCCTCCATCACCATCTGACCGCCTGCCGGTGCAACGATGCGAAGGGACGGCTCGTCGGCGACCTGCTCCTCGACGGGAGGTGCCGGTTGCGTCTCACCGATCTCAACGGTTGCAAATTGCTCCAGATCGCCGATCGTCGCGACAACAGCCGCTACACCGGGGCTTTCTCCCGCTACGAAGACTCCGTTCGCATCGACGGTACCAGCAGAAGAAGGCACCACCGACCACTCCGGACGAACGTCAAAAGCAGGTACATCGTCTGCGTCGAAGACAGTTGCCTTTAGGATGGCTGAGCCGCCGGGCTGCACATCCGCCTCCCGGGGTTCGATCTCGATTCTTGAATACACGGCACCATCGAGCGGATCATCAGTGAGCGCGTCGTCGACGCCCTCTACCGTGAACCATAGCACTTCGCTCGGGAAGCGCTCAGGTCCACCGGAGGTTAGACTGATGGCGTTAATCTGCCATGCGTAGACCTTACCCTCGACGAGGTCTTCCGCTGAGTTCGGGTACACAAAAGTACCCGGCTGTATGTCGCGCTGTTCAAAAACAGGAAGTCCCGCGACGATGTCTTCTGCAGATGATTGGCCCGGCCGAACTTCGTACACCGCGAAGTCGAAGGACGACGCGCTTGAGAACCACTGAAATATTGGGTACGGCGTAGACAGGATGTCTGGCTCCTGGTCCAGCATCGTCCCTGGACCGACGAGATCGATCTGGAGCCCCGAGTTCGTCGTTGTAATGACGCCTGTATCGGTCCCAGCGGGTTCGCCGGTCTCGACGTCGATTACGCGGAGGATAAAGAAGTAATCGTCCGGTGGCAGTACGCCGCGTTCGGTAGCGATGTCGATCAGGTCACCCGACGAATCGTCGAGATCGTAGGTGTCGAAGTCCTGGTTAGTAGTGACGACGGTCGTTCTGCGATCAACCGTGCCGAGATTTAGTGTGGCAGTGCCGAGGAAGCCGAAACGCCCCGACTCGACGTCCACCTCGACGCGAAGCACCATCGCCCTGTTGGTCGTAGACACGATCGTGCGGAACACGACGGGAGCCGACGAAGGGTCGATTGGGTCGAAGTCGGCCAGCCGCAGGGTTTCGAGGGGCTCGACCTCGATGCGCGCCGTCACGGATCCAGGCTGCGCATGGACCTGCGAAGAGATTGCAAGGGCGAGAAGCCCGTTCAGGAGTAGAATTCGAAGATTTCTTTTCACGACGACGGCGACGGCGAACTCAAAGAGAAGCGGACACTACAGTTCCGTGAGGTATCGACCCCGTTCCAGACATTTTTAGGCGTAAACCGACTTATGACACTGGATTTTGTTTATCACTCGTGCCAGGACGGCACAAACCCGTTTAGCCAGCGGGTTTTAGAGGGGCAACGTATCCGTCAAAACGGACAACATGCAGACACACGAAACGCAGGCGCGATTCAAAAGTTTACGCTCTAAAGCCCGATTACACGGTATGGACAGAATACAGGCTCTCCGAGAGTTTCTTGCCGAAGACCCCGAGGATGCCTTTACGCGGTTTGCCCTGGCGGCTGAATACCGAAAACGAGGCGAGCTTGACGAAGCGCGAGCGTTCTTCGAAGGACTGGTAGCCGATCACCCCGATTACGTTGGCACATACTATCATTTGGGAAAACTCTACGAAGAGGTCGGGCGGACGGATCAGGCCATCGAGACTTATCGGGCCGGGGTGCACGTCGCTGAGGTGCAGCGGGATCATCATGCCCGGGCAGAGCTTCAGTCGGCGTTGCTCGAGGCGGAGGGATTTGGTTTTGATGATGACGATTAGCAAGACCAGAATGTGGCGCTGGACTCAGCGTGCGGTCTTGGCCGCGGTCGTCGTTGTGTCAACCCTGCCGGCCGTCTCTTTTGGACAGGATGCCGGCCGCCACGTCGTACGGGCCGGCGATACTCTTTTTGGCATCGCCCGCACCTACGGGATTACGCTTGAGTCTCTCCGCGACGCGAATCGGATCAGTGGCGACGACATACGGGTCGGCCAGGTTCTTGTCATTCCGATGACACGCATTGCCGTCGATTCGTTGGAGGTGGCTCAGCCGGGCGTACCTGTCAGAGAGTCAGCCGTCAAAGACAGCATCATCGTTCCTGTTCAACCCGACTCCGCTGTGGCACCCGTCTCTCGGTCGACTCCGGAGCCAAGCGAGTTATCATCGACGCATCTCCGGCCGGACCAGTCTCTCTACGACCTTGCGTTCTCCGCAGGTCTCGAAGTGGACACGCTCCTGAAGCTGAATCCGGGTCTGCCTGTGTTTCTGGACAGCAGCCGAATCCTGATACCATCTGGTCATGAGGTAGGGGCTGTCTCGACCTACACCGTTCGGACCGGCGACACGTTATACAAGATTGCGCGGGAACACGGGACCTCGCTGGAGGAGCTGCGGCGCCTCAACCGCTTGGTAACCGACGTCATCCGAGTGGGGCAGCAGCTGCAAGTGTCCGGTGCCGCTGTGCCCGGCATACGCGGAATGGAGGGGCCCCCTCTGATTGCTACTGGCAAGGTTCGACCGTATCCATCTCGGTTTGCGGGCCGCCTGATGGCTGGAGGCAACGAGTATGACCCGGATCGGTATTACGTCAGCCACCCCGACCTCCCATTCGGTTCCATCGTACTCCTCTCAAATACGAAGGATGGTTCGCGAGTCTTCGCAGAGGTGGCGGATCGGCTTCCTTCGACTGCCGATTACGCGATGGATGTTTCTGTTGCCGTCGCACTTGCGCTGGATGTTGGCGGCAAGAGTAACCCGGACATCGAAGTTCGCGTAGTACGCTTCGGAACGGGCAAATAGTCCGTATTTCAACAATCCGAGTCGTGATGGATTACTTCAGTGCTTCGAGAACGCCTACGTATGGCTTTCTGACGGCCTTGCCGCTTCTACTACTATATGAAGCCTCGATCCTGTTTGTGAATCACGGCACCGCCCTATCGATCCGTGTAGGTGCGGACGTGTGGATGAAGAGCCTGCTGGTAGCCATCGGGGCGCCAGGCATGCTCGCCGTCGGTGCGGTGGTCATCGTAGTAGGCGTCGCGATATTCGTTCGCGATCGCAAGCGTGACATTCCGCTACGGCCGGCCTTCTTCGGGGCAGTGATTTTGGAAAGCATGCTCTACGCGGTCGTGGTTGCCTTCATCGTGTCCGTGTCTGTCTCTCTCCTTCTCGCGATGGCGCAAGATGGCGGGACGGTGAGAGACTTGCCCATCGCCACCCAACTTTCTTTGTCGCTCGGTGCCGGCCTTTACGAGGAGCTGGTGTTTCGCGTGATTCTAGTCGGAGGCCTGGCCTTCCTGCTCGGACAGGTGACACCGCGTAAGGAATTATCGTACGTGGTCGCGGCGGTGGCTGGCGCGTTCCTCTTCAGCGCCGTCCACTACATCGGGCCATTCGGGGAGCCCCTGCAGGTGGGGTCGTTTCTGTTTCGCTTTCTGTTCGGGCTTGCGATGAATGTGATCTTCTTACTTCGCGGCTTCGGAGTCGCTGCATGGACGCATGCACTTTATGATGTTTTTGTGGTTACCGGCGTTCTTGGGTAAGTCGGTGAACCCTGTTCCTCAGGCTGTGCGTCTAAGACGCCTACGGCTCTCACCCCGGTAGCCGCTACACAATCGATTATACACGACGAAAGATGAGCAATGGAATACGAACGGCCGGGCTGATGGCACTCCTGATGGTTGTGTTTGTCCTCATCGGCAATGCGCTCGGTGGGCAGTCGGGCATGATCATCGCGCTGGGATTTGCTTTGCTGATGAACTTCGGCAGCTACTGGTTCAGTGACCGAATCGTGCTGCGGATGTACAAGGCAGCCGAGGTGTCGCGCAGCGACGCACCCGAACTCTATGACATGGTGGACCGGCTTCGCCAGACGGCGGGTCTTCCGATGCCACGCGTCTATGTCATTCCATCTGATCAACCGAACGCCTTTGCGACGGGTCGAAACCCGGAGCATGCAGCGGTAGCGGTCACGAACGGAATCGTGAGAATACTGGATCGAGATCAGCTCGAGGGCGTCATCGCGCACGAACTTGCTCACGTCAAGAACCGCGACATCTTGACGTCGTCCATCGCGGCGGCAATAGCGACCGGCATCACCGTGGTAGCCCGATTCGGGTTCTTCTTCGGAGGCAACCGTGACCGGGGGGGAGCCCTTGGGTCAATCCTCCTTTTGATACTCGCCCCGATCGCCGCGATGCTGATTCAGATGGCGATCTCGCGTACTCGCGAGTTTTCGGCGGACCGGGATGGAGCCGAAATTTGCGGCAAGCCGGCTGCGCTTGCAGGGGCTCTGAAGCAGTTGGAAAACACGGCACGCCGCATCCCCATGCAGTCTTCATCCCCGAGCACCGCTCACATGTTCATTGTTAATCCGTTCTCGGGTCAGATGGCGAACATCGCGCGTCTCTTCTCAACCCACCCGCCAACAAGCGAACGGATTGCGCGCCTCATGGCCATGGAGAGGTCAGGCTGACGCTGAACCCCGACCCGGCGTCCAGTATGGGCACCTGAATTCGTGGCGCGTCATATCGTACTTGACCTGATCGAGCAGTCGGCATTTTTCTGTGGCCGGCGGCGGTGACGCGGTCAATTCCTGCGCATGATTGTACAAATCGTTTCTGCAGGTTGGGCACACGGAACGAATGATTTCGCGGTCGCGGAATGACAGGGCCATGATGCAAATAGATGTTTCGGTAGCTGGCTGGATAGATTGCCTATCGGCAAAATGTGTAAAAGCCTGAGAGGCGTGTTTGTAGGTGAATCCATATCAGCCGTGTAGTGGATACCCTCACCTACCCTCACCACGGGTCTCGTCGTCTGCCAGTGTGATTTGCAATCCCGTTCAAAACTGGTAATTTTGCCGGAACCCGTTAGCCCCACCGGGTCGGCGCCGATCCCCAGGAGCGTCGCAAAGAGCATTCCCACTTATCATCCCACCGGTGACGAAAATGCGCTC
>JBFIPX010000234.1:0-5089 GCA_041609895.1 Rhodothermales bacterium | reverse complement strand
CAGGAAAGCGTTGGTTTACTTGCGTCAGCCGGGGTCGGCATCGTCGAGACAAGTGCAAAGACCGGTGACGGAGTAGAGGATGCGTTTCGTACCCTTGGAGCGAAGCTTGTTGAAGGCACGTAGCCGCTAGCGATCATCCGATATATGAAGGATCCCCAATCGACATCAGAGGCGGAGACAGGAGAGAATTCAGCCCGGGCTTTAAGCCGCGTCTTTCAGGAACTCGGCATGGCTGTCCTGGAACGGGATGCAGAAGATGCCTTTCATTTTATCGGTGCTCCGCCCGACTGGTTCTTCAGGTTATTCGAGGACGCCCGTGCAGACGGCTCATTCGGGCTGCAAGGTGCATCCCTGTTTCTCGATAACTTTCTCATCGACGCAGCCAGCTTCTGGGAGTCAGGTGCGTCTGATCGACTGAGTTCCGGACCGTGGACCGAAGAAGGGAAGGATGGAACGGAGTGGACGCTCGAGGCCACGGCTCTTAGAATTGATGACTGTGAAATACTTTTGATATCTGCTCCTCAGCTCGACTACGAGTCGGCACTCCGCCTGCTTCAGACAAGTCGCGAGCAGGATCAGGACTATCAGCTACTTCTCAAGGAAATCGAGAAGCGTCAGGTTCTTCTTCACTGCATCATCCATGATCTCAGCAATCCGCTCGTGGGCATCAAAGGTGGTCTTCAGTTGATGGAGGCCCGAAACATGGTCGCTGAAGAGGGCCGGACCTTACTTGAAATCGCATTGCGGCAGTCCGACAAAATGCAGTGGCTGATACGATCAATCATGCACGTCTTCTCTGACGACGCCCAAGCGATGATCGAGCCTGTGATCGGCATCGATTCCGCTACGGACATGGCGGCCGTAGTGCGGGATGTGGCGATGAAGCTGTCTATCCAGGCGGACATGAAGGCGGTACGAGTGGACGTTGCCCCGATCGACGAATCTGTTCCCTACACGGTTGTAGGGGAAGAAAGGCGGCTCGAGCGTGTCGTCTACAATCTTGTTGACAACGCGCTGCGATTCAGTCCGCCGGACACACGTGTTCTTATCGAGGTGGCTGACGATGACGGAGGCGTGATTGTATCAGTCAGCGACCAGGGTCCGGGAGTGAATCCAAAAGTAAGAAAGCGCCTTTTCCAGCGTTTCGCGACGGATCCAGACAATCCAGGGCAGGCCGGCCTCGGTCTCCATTACTGTAGCATTACAGTTGAAGGTTACGGCGGCACCATCGGGTACGACGATGCCGAGGGAGGTGGCGCAAAGTTTTGGATTCGCCTGCAGAAGGCAATCACGTAAAGTGAAGAAGGTGCGTAGTCTGCGTACCTCGGGGAAGAGCAGCGGGTCTTGGCATCACTGTTGACTGGGGAGAAAACAGTCTACTGTTATCGCCAGATCACAGATTCATGTCACTCCTCATCTTCGTCGTTGAAGACGATGCCGACTATCGTCATCTAATCGAGATACATTTGTCCGGCAGGTCGACCGTCCGGGTTGAAAGCTTCGAGAGTGGTACGGCGGCGCTCGAACATCTTGACGACGGGCCCGGCCTTATTCTACTGGATGTATTGATGCCCGAGGTGGACGGTCTGGAGACACTTCGTCGCATCAAAGCGCGCAGTCCGCAGACACCGGTCGTAATGTTGTCTGCTCGCTCGTCCATGGAAATTGCTCTTGCCGCCATCAAGCTCGGGGCACTTGACTACCTGATAAAGGGGCATGACGACTTTGTCAAAATGGACACCGTCATCGATCATATCGAGGAGCGATCAGACCTCAGGAAGGAGATCTTGCGGTTGCAGGACGAAATCACGCCTAACCGCGCGTTCGAGCGCCTCGCCGCAGGTAGCCGCGACATCATGACTCTCGAAGACGTGAAGAGAATGGCCGTTGAGCGCGCTTACACGATTTGCGACGGCAACATCCTTCGGACGGCAAAGTCACTGGGCGTCACGCGGTCCACCGTCTATCGATTGCTCAGGAAGTTCGAGATCGACTCGCAGGCGGGTGAAAGGGACTCAAACGGAGAGTGAAGTGTTAGTGGCGCGAGGCGGACTTGAACCGCCGACCTACGGGTTATGAATCCGTCGCTCTGACCTCCTGAGCTACCGCGCCGTGACTTCAGCGGCTGGGGCTGAAGCGGTCGCGTAAAATAAGGAAACGCTTCCAAAGTTCCGTCGGCTCCGTTTCCGGAGGAAGTGTGTGCTGAGGCTGATGATACCCTTGGATTTTACCCGGATATCCTCCAACTTGGAGGCATGGGTTGGTCCTCGATCATCGATCAGGAACGCGTCGTTGGGTCGCTGCGGAGCGCGATTCAAGCAGATCGGGTTGCGCACGCATATCTGTTTCACGGCCCGGGCGGCGTGGGCAAGCGGGCGGTGGCCATCGCGTTCGCCAAGACGCTGCTCTGCGAAACGGGCGGGGATGCCCCGTGCGGCAAGTGTGCGGCGTGCCACAAGAGTGGGAATGGCGTGCACGCTGACCTCCACTTCCTGATGCCGCAGCCAAAGGATATCGCAACCGAGGAGGTTGCGAAGAGAACGCGACTGGCTTTCGAGGATCCATATGCCGTGGTCGACTTTGCGCGGCGTCCGTCGCTTGACGACCCCGACAAAACCTCGAACAAGCAAGCAGGCTATCACATCGAGAGGGTCTACTCCGCACTTTACCGCCCGATGAGCTTCAAACCTGTCGAGGGCCGCTACAAGATCGCGATCATCACCGACGTCGATTTGTTCAACAAGACGTCAGCCAATGCTTTTCTCAAACTCCTCGAGGAGCCGGCACCGCAAACGGTGTTTATCCTAACGACTGAGAGGACCGAACGCGTTCTGCCGACCATACTGTCGCGCTGCCAGCGCATCCGGTTCTCCTTGCTTCCATCAGATAAAATATCCGGGCGCCTGGTGGCTACAGACGTGGCTGAAAGGACGCGGGCCGAAATCATCGCCCGCATGGCGGACGGATCTTACAGCCGCGCACTGTCGCTGGCATCCAATGTGGATCTGATGGCTCAGCGTCAGGCCGTGATATCCCTTTTCCGACTCATCTGGAAGGCGCGAACCGGTAGCACGTCTGAGCTCGACTCCCTGACTGACGTGGCTGCTCAGACAAGCGCGTATGGTAGAGAGCGGGCGAAGAATTTTCTGTTCCTGGTTCTCAGCTGGCTCAGAGATATCCTGCTGTACCGAAACATTGGATCAACCGACGTCCTCGTGAATGTAGACGAGGCCAAGGCCATCGTGGATTTCGCCGAGGGGGTTCCGGAGGCGGATGTGGAGTCTATGATAGAGGTTGTCGAGGAGGCCATAGAACTCGCCCAACGGTACGTGCATTTGGGCGTTCTGATGCTTACTCTCTTTAATGAGCTTCGTCGTTGCATTCGCGGCGAGCGCTCAGATGGGTTGTACCGGCCGCTCGTGGCCGTTGACGTGATGCCCGTCGGTGGATAGCGCCGGCCGGTGTCTTTTTCCAGAGACGATTCTCTTTTAGATAGATATGGGTTGCGGATCGTGCTCCACGGCGGGCGGCTGTGGAAGCGGCGGGTGCGGCAGTGGCGCATGCGCATCGGGCGGGTGCGGCAGCGGCGGGTGTGGCACGGCGTCAGTGAGTCTGGGCGGCACGGGAAGTGCGCGACAAAAAGCGTGTCCGGCGATGCACGTCTTCGATTGGCTGAACGACCTCGGCATTGGGGGTGACCCGCTTGAGTACGACGTCCTTGAAGTGGAATTCAAGGGCGGACGCAAGGGATTCTACCGCAACAGCAGAACGCTCGACATTCATACCGGCGATGAAGTGATCGTCGACGCCGACCGTGGCGTTGACTTTGGTACGGTGCACATGGCCGGCGAGATGGTACGGCTCCGATTCAGGTCCATGGGTCAGGTTGAGATTTCGGACCTGCCGACAATCGTGCGCCGGGCGAATCTATCGGATCTGGACCGGCGCGATGAGAACCGCGAGAAAGAAGCCGAGTCGTTCTTGATCTGTCGCCGAGCCATCGATCGGCGCAACCTTCCCATGAAGCTGGTCGATGTCGAGTGGCAGTTCGACCATAAGAAGGTGACCTTCTATTTCACCGCCGACAATCGAGTAGACTTTCGTCAGCTCGTGAGAGACCTCGCTCGCGAGTTTCACACAAGGGTAGAGCTGCGACAGATCGGAGCGCGTGACGAGGCTGCCCGCATCGGTGGCATCGGCTCGTGTGGCAGGGAGCTCTGTTGCTCGACCTGGCTGCAAGAATTTCAGCCGGTGACGACCCAAGCGGCGAAGGTACAGAATCTACCGCTAAACCCTGCGCGCCTGAGCGGTCAGTGCGGTCGCCTCAAGTGCTGTCTCAACTATGAGTTGGAACAGTACATGAATGCCCTGCGGAGATTTCCGAAGCTGGACACGCCCGTCACGACCGGGCACGGACCAGGACAGGTTCGAAAGATCGATATCTTCAAAGACGTAATCTGGGTCGCCCACGAGGATGGAACGTGGGAAGATCTGACGCTGCCGCAGGTGAGAGAATTCCTGGGCTTCAAGAAGGGGCAGACGTTCACGCGCCCCGGGAACTACAATCCTCGTCGCATTCGACCGTCCGGTAATGGTGAGAGCAATGGCCGTCCCGACGAGTGAGGAGATCGCAACTCCAAAAGAAAAGCACGGAAGCTCGAGTGAGCGACCGTGCTGATTACAAATGGTCTGAATCCGGATATGGCCTAACGGATTATGGCGATATGCTAGAGAAGCTGTAGAACTACAAAGGCCAGGAGCCCTACAATTCCCGCCCACACCGATGTATTCCTGATGGCCAGGTCTACACGATTGCGCATGTCAGTCGGGGGGTTAGTTATGAACAGTGAACAGGCGATGAAAGTAATTAATTCATCGTCTATTGCAACTTATTTTTTCACGGTTTAGGGCAGAAAACCTGTTTGACTATCGTATATTCACAGAATCTTCACTTAACTGTGATTAAATCCGGCGTCAGCTGTCAAACAGAAATGCGGTCGTCGGATGAACCGGAACGCCTACCACGATATCCAACAGAGGGTTATGACTGCCGAAGGTCAGGCCTATCAATATCGCCGAGCCGTAACCT
>JBFIPX010000233.1:0-5125 GCA_041609895.1 Rhodothermales bacterium | reverse complement strand
GTCCCGCGTCGGCGCAGGCGCTAGTTGAAGGTACAGTTAGCAGCCAGGACGACGAACCGCTGCGAGATGCGTCGGTCACACTCGTTGATCCCCGCTCGGGACAGACACGCTACGGCGAGGTGACTGATCCCGCCGGCAAGTTTCTTTTCGCGCCAATCGTGTCGGGTAACTACCTCCTCGAGGTTCGGCACATCGGCTTTGCTACTGCGACCTATGCCGTGGAGGCGGCAGAAGGTATTCCGGTTCGCCTGGCCATCAACCTCGCCCGCCGATCTGTGGCTCACGACGAGGTAGTGGTTGCCGACTATCGTGCCCGTCGGCAGGTAACGCCGATAACGTTCAGCAACCTGACGGCTTCCGACCTCGATCTACAGCCGGACATGAAGGATCTGCCTGTGGCCCTGTCGTCTGTCCCGTCAGTCACTTACTACTCGGAGAATGGAAACGGGATCGGATACTCAACACTGCGAATGCGTGGCTTCGACCAACGCAGGATTGCTGTTGCCATCAACGGGATTCCCCAGAATGATCCCGAAGACTTCAACGTGTTTTGGATCAACTTTTTTGATATCCAGGGGGCGGTTCAGGACATCCAGGTGCAGCGCGGCGCCGGTTCGGCGTTCTATGGTTCGACTGGCATTGGCGGTGCGATCAACATTGTTGCGAGGCCATATCGACCTTTTCCGTATGCCGAGCTAGAAATCGGTGCCGGAGGCTTTGGAACGAGGCGATTCACGGCCGAGGCCAACTCGGGTATCCTGGGGGGCAGGTACGTCCTTTTCGGTCGACTCAGTCGTCTGGAATCTGATGGATATAGGGACTGGTCGTGGTCGGAGTTTTGGCGATTCTTCGGTGGCATAACGCGCTATGGTCAACGATCGACCTGGACCCTTCAAGCGTATGGTGGCCCTCAGAAAGACGGGCTGGCATTCTCCGGGATACCGCGTGAAGCGAATAGCACAACAATAGTCGGTCCGCTCGACGCGTCCGTTGACCGTAAGTTCAATGCGAGTGAAGCCACGCGCGATACAGAGGACTTTCACCAGCCTCATGTAGAACTTCACCACGAGTTTGAGGTGTCGCCTCGTGCACAGTTGCATCAATCATTCTTCTACGTCAAGGGTGAGGGGTACTTTGATTTCGGGGCGACGTTTCGTTCCGCGAACTACCTGATGCTGCCGGACGGATTTGTCCCGGACGGTCTGCGCGACCTTCCGTTGTTCATCTCGAGTCCGCAGACAGACGTGAAGTTCAGGGCCTACCTCGACCAATGGCAGATTGGCTGGATTCGGCGTCTAAGAATGTCTTCGAGGTTGGGAGAGACCACTGTGGGTGGAGAGCTCCGCCTGCACAGATCGCTCCGCTGGGGGCGCATCGAGGAATCGGCTACGCTGCCGACGGAGCTGTTGGGCGACGCGGATCGGCGTGTGTACGAGTTCAGGGGCGAGAAAACGATCGCTTCGGCGCAGGTGTCGCACAATTTGAGGTATGCCGATAGGTTCGCCGTTCAGGCGGACCTGCAGTTGACCTTTCACAGGTATCGCGTGTTTGATGAGAAGTTCTTCGGGACTGATTTAGCAAAGCCGTACCTGTTCGTCAATCCCCGATTGGGGGTGACGATACATCCACAGCGCCCGCTAAGCCTCTACGCCAGCATCGCCTACGCTACCCGCGAGCCACGCTTGAAATCTCTATATGACGGCGAGGAGGCCGGCGCAGGTTTCACGCCTCGCTTCGAAATGACACCCGATGGATCATTCGATTACGATCGTCCGCTCATTACCGAAGAGCGCCTCCTTGACTTCGAACTGGGGGCCACCTGGAGGACGACTCAGTCGGTCGTGACGCTTGCTACTTACTGGATGGAGTTCTTTGACGAGATCGTCCCGAGCGGAGGTTTGGACCAGTTCGGTGTTCCGCGCACGGGCAACGCGGAGAGAACCAAACATGTTGGCGTGGAAGGAGAGCTGTCCGTCGCTCTGTCGCGATTCGTTTCACTGCAGACGAGTCTTTCATATGGACGAGCTCGATATCGACAGTTCAGTGAGTTTGTCAGACAACCGGACAACTCGATTCTGGAGGTAGACCGCGGCGGGAATCCGATTCCAGGCTTTCCAGAACTGATAGGATCGTCCCGGCTTGCGTTTTCGACGGGTGCCTGGAATGTCGCGGGCGTAGCCAAGTATGCCAGCCGTCAGTATATCGATAACTCTGGTGGGCGGCTCCCCGACGGTGCGTCCGACCAGTCACTCACGGTGGAGCCGTATGCGTTGTTTTCGGTGTCCGCCAATTATGACTTCCCGGACGGCAGCCCGCTATCAGGCTTCAGGCTCGGACTCGACGTTAATAACATCCTTGATAGTAGGGTCCTGTTGTTTGGTAATGTTGGACCAATCGGACCGCAGTTCTTCCCTGCCGCGACACGACACGTCTTCGTGAGCGTCAAATACAGACTACGCTAGTTCCCGAATGACCGCTGAGGCACGACAGCGGGGCGAGAGCGGGCACTCCTCGACAGTTTGCTCCCTCAGTTAACGTCATATTCGTACTCCGACGATAGGGATTCGGGCGACTGCCCTAGATGATATCGGAGCCAAAGCCTGGCGTTCAGCAGTTGCTGCTTTGCGGGACCTCCAGTTACAAACCTACGAGCTGAGGTAGTCACGAACTGGGGGAGTATTCGAAATCCACCCTGACGACTGAGTCGCTTCACCAATTCAAGGTCCTCGAAGATGGGAATATCGGGATAGCGGCCAACGGCTTCGAAGGTATTTCGTCTGGCGAAGATCGCACGATCTCCGAAACAGATCGATTTGACCGGAAGACGCGTGAACGCTGAGTAGGTCCGCAGCAAAGGAGAGTCGGCGTCAAACCGAAGGCGGAAGCATCCGCCGACGCAGGAAGGTTGCGTCAGGGTTTCGCGAATGATTGCGAGGGCGCCAGTTGGGAGTCGTGTGTCTGCATGCAGAAATAGCAGGATATCTCCTGAGGCCGCTTCGGCAGCTGCATTCATTTGTTGCGCTCGTCCGCGCGGACCGGAAACGACCCTGCAAAACCGTCTGGCGATTTCAACCGTCTTGTCGGCGGATCCACCATCCGAGACCATAACCTCCGCGGGCTGCTCGCCGAGCGCGGCGGCGATGGTATCCTCAATGAGCGCGGCCTCGTTGAGGGTCGGTATAATGATTGAGATGTCCATCGCGGAACCTCCCCTCGTATTGCTGAAGCCCAGACTACCAGAACATCTGCTTCATGCAGAAGACCGATCCACCGGCCTTGAGGAACTCTTCTGTTCGCACCTCAATCGGGTTGAATTGTTCTCGCCGCAAGACCGAGATAGTCTGATCGCAACCGGCCTGGATGATCACGTTGTGGCCGTCTGGGCAATGGGCGTTTACCGCGAAGAATGAGCGTGCCTCGTCTTCAGGCGCGTAGAGTACGCGGCGAAAGACGGTGCGAATCAGGTCCAACCCTTCAGCATCAAAAGCGCCAGGGTAAATGAGCGCGGTATCCTCGTCCAACACCGACAGGCATGTGTCGAGGTGATAGAAGTCGGGGTCCTTTAGTTTGAGCACCAGGATGCGAACACCAAGTATCTCATTTAGAAAAGAGTAGGCCGCGATGCTCGAGCGAAAGCCGTGCCCTCCCCAGAGCAGGAAGCGTCCGGGGTGCCAGAGAGCATCGCCCATACCCTCGAAATCGCTAACGGAATCCGGCAGGGGATGCACGTTGTAGCCGACCTCCTCGAAGAAGGAAGCGTAGAATGGCACTTCGGGTGCACGCTGAGGTGCGTACATGCGGCTGAGCACGATGCCACGCTCACCACTCACTGTCTTAATGAAGGGCAGCGTCTGGTTCGCGCAGAAAACCATGTCTGGAAGGCCTTCCTCGCCCGGGATGACGGACGCCTCGATCCCAAGTGCTTCGTATAGTTGACGCAGCGATTTCCACTGCTCGAGCGCCTCCTCCTTATTTACGCTACCAATGTTTCCCTCCATGTGAGGGTTGATCGTGTACTCGACATCGAAGTGGTCGGGGCGCGTGAGAAGAACGCGCGACGGACTCGGCATTTCAGGCACGCCGTCGAGTTGAAAATCCACCTCGGATGCGTTGTGGTAGATCATCGATCGCCTGTCCGAATTGTGGGCCTCAAGAGTCTGTGAGCGCTGCCACACCGGGCAACGTCTTTCCTTCAAGAAACTCTAGCATGGCGCCTCCACCCGTAGAAACATGACTCACGTCGTCAGCAAAACCACCTTGGGTGATGGCTGCCACCGAATCGCCGCCGCCCACAACGGTCATCGCACCGTCGCGCGTAGCGTCGGCCAGGGCACCGGCAACGGCCATAGTACCGTGGGCGAAGTTGGACATCTCAAAGACTCCCATAGGACCATTCCAGACCACCGTCTGGGCCTTTTTGATGACTGTCTGGTAGCTCTCGACTGTCTTCGGTCCGATGTCGAGGCCCATGAAGCCGTCAGGTATGTCGCCGTCGACCGTTCTTCGCTCCGCATCGTTATCGAAGGCGGACGCGACTACATGATCTGCAGGGAGCATCAGTTTGCCCTCGGACTGCTCAAGCAGGCTGAGGGCGACGTCCTGTTTGTCCTCTTCCACGAGTGAGTTGCCCACTTCGATCCCCTGAGCCTTGAGGAACGTGTAACTCATCGCCCCACCGATCAGTAGCCGATCGACGCGCGGCAGGAGATTGTCGATGACCCCGATCTTGTCGGACACCTTGGCACCGCCCAACACGGCAACGAAAGGTCTCCGGGGATTTTCCAGGAGTGCTGAAAGGTATTTAATCTCCTTCTCAAGCAGATACCCCATCGCAGCCTTTCCCAACGCATCAGCAACGCCTACCGTCGACGCATGTGCGCGATGGGCGGTACCGAAGGCATCATTGACGTAGAGGTCTGCGAGTTCGGCCAGCTGGATGGAGAACGCTTCGTCATTGGATTTTTCACCGGGATTGAAGCGCGTATTCTCAAGCAGGATTATTTGCCCGCCGTCCGCCATCGATACTGCCGACTTTGCGGCCGTGCCGACCGTCTCGGGCACAAAGGTGACGGGCGCGGTAACCAGCTTCTGCAGATGCGTCGCCACAGGTTCAAGAGAGAACGCC